>JAQUTH010000011.1 GCA_028709885.1 Flavobacteriales bacterium | reverse complement strand
GAGGTCAAAAACGTCTTTGTGGGTTATATGACGCTCATCTGGACGTGGGTGTACTGTTATTCCTTGCGCTCCGTATGTTTGGCAGTCTTTGGCAACTTTTACTACGTTAGGTGTGTCTCCTCCGCGAGCATTGCGCAGGGTGGCTATCTTGTTTATGTTTACGCTTAATTTTGTCATGATTTATACATTTATCATTTACATTGTTTCTTTACTGTTTTGCCATTGGATTTTACTATGGTGCAGTAGTCAATGGCATCTCTGACGGCTGTAAGAGGGTATATGACGCTCTCTTTTCCTATCATAGTCCCCGGAAAAAGTACAGCATTGCATCCTATTTCAACGTTATCTCCCAACACAGCTCCTAATTTTATAAGGTGTGTGTTTACTTTTTCATCGGAAAAAGTGATGGATATTTCATTGCCGTAACTTTTGAAATTTGATATTTTTGCGCCCGCTCCCAAATGTGCATGAGTGCCTAAAACGCTGTCTCCCACATAACTGAGATGAGGTATTTGTACACCGTTGAAAAGGAGAGAGTTTTTTATTTCCACAAAATTACCTATGGTACATTCGCGCCCTATTATGTTGTACCCACGAAGGACTGTGTTTCTCTTTATAGTGGTGTTTGCCCCAACGGCTAAAAAACCTTCTATCTGCGCGCCATCTTCTATCACAGCACCTTGCTCTGCCCAAATATTTTCTTTTATATGTGAAAATGAAGAGGATAGAGGTGTGTTCTCAAAGAAAAGGTGAAGCATGGAGGGTATTTCCCAAACATTTTCAGCACTGTCTATGATAGGCTGCGCAAAGGGGTGTTTTTCTCCAAAGAAATATGATATGTCAGTTTCTTGACGGTTCATTTTAAAATTCTATTTCTTCTTCCGTGTCATGTTTTATTGTAGAAGTAGCAGTAGTGGTGTTGTCTGCTTCTTGTTTTTTTACACCTTGACATGAAAGGTCTATGGTCATAGGTCCAGACGGCATTTCAAAATCATTTTTTGATACATGCAGCGAAGGGTCAGCATAACATTTTTTCATGAAAACAGCCCATATAGGCATAGCCGCTGATGCTCCTTGTCCGTAACGCATACTGGCAAAGTGAGCGGCACGGTCTTCACATCCTACCCATACGGCAGTGGCGAGGTTTGGTACAACTCCTATGAACCAACCGTCAGATTGGTTTTGTGAAGTTCCTGTTTTTCCTGCTATCGGGTTGGTAAATTTCCAAGGGTATCCAGTAGCAAAATTGGTTTTTTCAGGGTCTGGTCCTATGTATGAACCCCATGTGGAGCGCAAACGACTACCTGTTCCTCCGCTTGTTACACCTTCCAATAGTTTTATGATGGCATAAGCGGATTCTTCACTCATAACGGCAGATGATGGAGTGGCGTCTTGATATATGACTATGCCGTTTTTGTCTTCTATACGTGTTATCAAGATAGGTTTTATGTGGCTTCCTTTGTTGGCAAAGGTGGCAAAGGCTCCCGCCATTTCATATACTGAAATGTCAGTAGTTCCAAGACACATGGCGGGTGAGGATGATATTTTACCAGTTATACCCAGTTTGTGAGCCAAGGCTATGATAGGTTCTGTTGTACCAAGAGTCTTGACTATGGATGCGGTTATGGAGTTTTTAGACATTGCCAGTCCGCGTATAAGGGTGTATGGTACGTGTTCGTATTTGTTGTCAGAGTTAGAAGGAGACCAGTCATACGGCATTCCCCATTCGGATGCGCTGAAATGTACAGGTTCGTCCATGTATTGGTAGCAAGGAGACATTTTAAGCTGGTCTATGGCTGTGGCATACACAAATGGTTTGAATGTGGAGCCTACCTGACGGCGAGCTTTTATGACGTGGTCATACTGAAAATATTTGTAGTTGATACCACCTACCCATGCTTTTATATGCCCTGTGCGTGGTTCTACGGACATAAATCCAGTGTTGAGTAGTCCTTTGTAGTAACGTATAGAGTCCATAGGTGTCATGGCTATGTCTTTGGTAGATGCTTTGCCTTTTTCCCAGCAGAAGACTTCTATGGTGTCTATGGTGTTGAAATTATTGACTATTTCTTTTTCGGAAAGACCGCGATTTTTAAGAGCGCGATAACGGTCGCTACGACGCATACTGGTGTTCATTATCTTTTCTATTTCTCCCGAAGATAGAGAGTAGAAAGGGCGATTTTTATTGCTCTTTTGGGTGTAGTCAAATATCTTTTGAAGAGATGAAATATGCGCTTCCACAGCTTCTTCGGCGTACTGTTGCATACGGGAGTCAAGCGTGGTGTATATTTTCAGTCCGTCTGTTTCTATGGAATAAGGTTCTCCGTCTGCTTTTTCTTTTCCTTTGAGATATTTTGGCACTATTTCGCGGATATATTCACGGAAATACTGTGCCAGTCCGCGTGTGTGAGTCTGCATTCTAAAATCGGTAACCAAAGGTAGTCTTTTCAATGAATCGGCTTCTTTTTCAGTTAAAAAATCATTTCTGACCATTTGAGAAAGAACTTGGTTCCTTCGTGCCAAAGAGTTTTTAGGGTTGCGGATAGGGTTATACACTATCGGGTTTTTAGCCATACCTACCAGTACTGCTGCTTCTTCTACGTTGAGGTCTTTTGGCTGTTTGTTGAAATAAGTGAGAGATGCGTTTTTAATGCCGTAGGCGTTGTATAAAAAGTCATATTTATTGAAATACATGGTTAGTATTTCATCCTTAGTGTAGTTGCGCTCCAATTTGGCGGCAATAATCCATTCTTTGAACTTCTGGATGACACGTTCCACCTTGTTTTGCGAAGGGTTTGATGTAAAAAGCTGTTTTGCCAACTGCTGTGTTATGGTGCTGGCTCCTCCTTTGCTTCCCAAAAATACCACTGCACGCATGGTGGAGCGTATATCTACACCTGAATGTTCACGAAAACGCTCGTCCTCAGTGGCGATAAGGGCATTTACCAGATAAGGAGAAAGTTCATCGTACTTTATAGGAGAGCGGTTTTCATTTTGCCAAATGCGTCCTATTGTTTCTCCGTTTTCACTTATTATCTCGGTAGCTATGCTACTCTCAGGGTTCTCTATGGCGTCAAATGTAGGCAGAGGTCCAAAGACGCCCATGTATATCAACGTGAATATTCCACATGAAAGGACTATGCTGCCTATCAGACATCCCCACAATAATTTTCTAAACAAAGAAAACGACTTATTGATGTTTTTATTTGTTTTCTTATTTTCCATGATGTAAATTTACTATTTATCTTTTTTTAATATCCTCAAACCGATACTGCAAACACCTTGGAGTTCCACGTTTCTCATTCCGTGAGAAAAACTGATAGTCCATTTGCCACTATGAGGAAAAACAAAATCCTTTTTAACTATAATGACATTTTCCTTTACGTTGGAAAGTCCACTGCCAGTAGGATGCCCTAAATCATCGCAAAGAACACATTTTAGCGTGTCTTTATGTACATAATCAAGAGTGTCCTCAGTGGTAGAATATATGAAAATATTGCTCCATGGGTATCCGTCGTTGCTGCGCAGGTCTGCCACTATGTCGTACTTATTGGTTGTATCTTCTATCTGAAAAGAAAAAGACGCCTTATCTCCCATAGTCCAATAATTACTTGGCATATCATGCACCTTTGAAAAAAATGAATCATCTGCGCATGATGTCAGTGCAACAAAAGCCAAGCACAGCAATAAACAATTTGTTCTATTCATTTTTATTGTCGTTTCTACTATCGGCTGAACCATTCTGCTCACGAGGTGGGCGGTTGTTTTCTCCACGAGGTGGACGGTTGGAGTTGTTGTTGCGACGATTGTTGTTATTTCGGTTATTTCTTAAATTTCGTCTATCCGTGTTGCCAACTTGGCGGTTTTCTGCATTGGACACCTGAGTTGTTTTGTCAGAATTATTATTTCTGTTTTCTATTCTCTGATAGTCTGGACGACGTTCTACGCGTTCTTGTCTGTCAGGTCTTTCTGGACGTTGAGGACGGTTTTGTCTGTCAGGTCTTTCTGGGCGTTGAGGACGGTCTTGACGTTGGTCGTTGCGCTCAGGGCGATTGTTTCTATCTCCACGTGGAGCGGAAGGGTTTTGTCCTGTACTTTGCTCTGCTGGATTAGCATTTTGGTTATCTGCTATGCGTGGTTTATTTTTTTTCTTGTCAAAGCGAGTCAGTTCGTCCTCTTCTATTGACTTCATCTCTCCAAGATTTTGACGTGGGTTTTTAGGCTTTTCGTTTTCTTGTTCAACGAACATTTCCAAAGATTCTACCTTGCCACCACGACGGTTTATCTGTTGTATTTTTCTCACAGCATCCACTGTCAAACCTATCCAGTTCATGTATTCAAAGTCATACGCATACCAGTACATACCTTTGAAAACGTCCAATTTCTGAAAATTGGCATTGCCTTTTTCGGTTTGAAGAGGAATGTCAGAACTTGGAAAATTCCTAAGAGCATCCACATAGACATCCAGTTCAAAGTTTAGACAGCATTTGAGTTTACCGCACTGACCAGCCAGCTTTTGAGGGTTTAAAGACAAACGCTGATAACGTGCTGCCGATGTGTTTACCGAACGGAAATCTGTAAGCCATGTGGTGCAACATAACTCTCGCCCACATGAACCGATACCACCTACACGAGCCGCTTCTTGACGCAGACCTATCTGGCGCATTTCTATTCTCACCCCGAAAGCCGATGCAAGTTCTTTTATCAGTTGGCGAAAATCCACCCTTCCTTCTGCGGTGTAGAAAAAAGTGGCTTTTAGGTTATCTCCTTGATATTCTACATCGGAAAGTTTCATAGAAAGTTGCAAACTATCGCATATCTCACGTGTACGAACCAATGTTTTTTGTTCACGGGAAATGGCTGTTTTCCACACGTCAATATCTTTCTGATTAGCTATACGATACACTTTTTTTATCTCTTCGTTCTTAGGGTCTTCGTTTTTCTTACCCATTTGAATACGGCAAAGTTCACCCACAAGTGATACATTTCCTATATCATGACCAGGGGAAGACTCCACTGCTACAACATCACCTTCTTTGAGCGAAAGAGCATTGACATTTCTATAAAAGGCTTTTCTGCCGTTTTTGAAACGCACCTCTATGCAGTCAAAAGGGATGACACCCTGTGGAAGTTTTATATCGGATAACCAGTTGTTTACGTCTAAAAAGTTGCTGCTTTTGTACACGCAGGTATTGCAAGCAGATTCATCTGTGCTACGCAGACAACGTCGGTTTATACATTCTTTACAGTTCATAAATATCTATATTAGATTCTTTTGGCATACCAAAAGAAGAATTATCATTTTGTTTGGCTCACTTTTATGATTTTTACAGGGCAGTTAGCCTTAGCCTGTTTGCAAGGTTCTTCCGCCCAATTATCCGCAGTGCGAAGTGTGAAAAAGCCTTTTTTATCGGTACTACCCACTAAGATGCTTTTGCCGTCCGTCAGACTCATAGTGAAAAAATCACTTGCCACCTCGCAGCAATATCCGCAGCCTATACATTTGTCTCGTTGAAGGGTTATTACTATCATTCCCATTTTAGCAACTGCATGATGAAGGTGTAGCGTATTCGGTAGCCTCTATTTTATATACTTTATCGGACGGACGAAGGCGGAAAGACAGTTTCATGGTAACGTGAGCGCCTTTTGTGGCTATTTCTACGTTTTTTTCATCTGCCATAAAGTCCTCAGCAGTTATTTCCTGCACGCCTGTGGTAGGTCCAGTTATTATCAGTCGGTCTCCTTTTTTTATGTCAAAAGCCTCAATCAGTATTTCGCCAACAGAAGATTTTGGGAAAAAGTGAAGCCCTTTTCCAATGTAAACCTTGCGCTGAGTAGCGTTGGAACCTGAATTATCACTCCATTGACCCATTTTCTGCCCAAGGTAATACCCACTCCAAAAACCACGATTGTACACCGTTTTTAGACGTTCAACCCATTCTTTTGCTTTTTCGGCTGAGTATTCACCAGCGTAGTATGCGTCTATTGCTTCGCGGTAAGTTTTTACCACTGTATAGACGTATTCAGGAGCGCGTCCACGTCCTTCAAGTTTCAATACTCCAACGCCTGCGTCTATCACTTTATCCAAAAAATCTACTGTGCAGAGGTCTTTTGGGGACATAATGTATTCGTTGTCTATTTCTAACTGGTTGCCAGTTTCTTTTTCGGTAACGATGTATGCTTTTCGGCAGTTCTGTTTGCAAGCCCCGCGGTTGGCAGATGAGTTATATGCGTGTAGACTCATGTAGCATTTTCCAGATATTGCCATGCAGAGTGCCCCGTGTCCGAACATTTCTATTTCTACTTGTCGTCCAGAAGGTCCGGTAATGTTCTCTTTTTTTATCGCTTCGCAAATGCTTTTAACTTGTTTTAGGCTAAGTTCGCGCGCTAAAACAACAGTGTCTGCGTATGTAGAGAAAAAACGCAACGACTCTAAATTTGATACGTTTTGCTGTGTGGAAATGTGTACTTCCACTCCTATGGTGCGCGCTGTGGATATAACGTATTGGTCTGAGGCTATAACAGCAGTTACGCCTGCTTGTTTGGTTTTTTCAAGTAATGTGCGTACCACTGGTATGTCGTGGTCATATATTATAGTGTTGAGTGTGAGGTATGTGCGCACTCCTTTTGCACTGCAACGGCTCACGACTTCTTTTAGGTCATCCATGGTGAAGTTTAGTGTGGCGCGTGCGCGCATGTTTAGTTGTTCTACTCCGAAATACACAGAATCGGCTCCTGCGTCTATGGCTGCTTGTAGAGATTCAAAATCTCCTGCTGGTGCCATTAATTCTATTTTGCCGATGGTTTTCATATATTTTGTTATGCGTAATGTGTCATTAAACAAACAAAGATACGATTTTTAGCAGATATATACAGATTTTTTTACGGTACAAAAAAAGCCTCGTATCTTTTGATACGAGGCTTTGTATAAATAAACCTTGTGAGGTATTATTCTACGATTTTAGTTACCTGTCCAGCACCTACGGTACGACCACCCTCACGGATAGCGAAACGTAGACCTTGGCTCAATGCGATTGGCTGAAGAAGCTCAACATTGATAGTAAGGTTATCGCCAGGCATTACCATTTCAATTCCTTCTGGAAGAGTTATCTCACCAGTTACGTCGGTTGTACGAACGTAGAATTGTGGACGGTATTTGTTGTGGAATGGAGTATGACGTCCACCTTCCTCTTTTGAAAGGATGTACACCTCAGCTTGGAATTTTTTGTGAGGAGTTACAGATTTTGGTGCGCAGATAACCATACCACGACGGATATCGTTTTTGTCTATACCACGAAGCAATAGACCTACGTTATCACCAGCTTCACCTTCGTCCAAAAGTTTGCGGAACATCTCAACACCTGTGATAGTAGATGTCAGTTTTTCAGATGACATACCGATGATTTCAACAGCGTCACCTACGTGAGCGATACCTGTTTCAATACGTCCTGTTGCTACTGTACCACGACCTGTGATAGAGAATACGTCCTCAACAGGCATAAGAAATGGTTTTTGGTTGTCACGTACTGGCTCTTCAATCCATGTGTCAACGGCATCCATAAGCTCTTCAACGGTTTTAACCCATTTTGGTTCGCCGTTAAGGGCACCAAGAGCAGAACCTTTGATGATAGGTGTGTTATCACCATCATATTTGTAAAGGTTAAGAAGGTCACGAACTTCCATTTCTACAAGTTCAAGAAGTTCAGGGTCATCTACCATGTCAACTTTGTTCAAGAAAACAACGATACGAGGCACACCTACCTGACGTCCAAGAAGGATGTGCTCACGAGTCTGTGGCATAGGTCCGTCTGTTGCAGCTACTACAAGAATAGCTCCGTCCATCTGAGCAGCACCTGTTACCATGTTCTTGACATAGTCGGCGTGTCCTGGGCAGTCAACGTGAGCGTAGTGACGTTTTTCAGTCTGATATTCTACGTGGGCTGTGTTAATAGTGATACCGCGCTCTTTTTCCTCAGGAGCAGAGTCGATAGCAGAGAAGTCTTTTACTTCTGAAAGTCCTTTTGATGCTAATACTTTTGTGATAGCAGCTGTAAGGGTTGTTTTACCGTGGTCTACGTGACCGATAGTACCGATATTCAAGTGCGGTTTGTCACGTTTGAAGGTCTCTTTTGCCATTTTTTTTAATTATTATTTGTTGTCTACTTTAAGTGAATATTATTTGCTGTGTTTGGTTAAAACATGCTTTTTTCTCTTCCAGAGCCGATAATGAGACTTGAACTCATGACCTCTTCCTTACCAAGGAAGTGCTCTACCGCTGAGCTATATCGGCTTTTTTGATTATTTTGAGGTGTTTGCGCACTACACTTGACAATCAGACTGCAAAGGTATGAAGTTTTATCATTTATCCAAATATCATGTAATTTTTTTTTTATTTATCTGTTTATAATTTTGGTTTTTACGTTTTTATTTTGTCAAAAAGTCAAAAAAAGAGAGCTATCAAATAGCTCTCTTGATGTGTTAGGTATTCTTATTTATTTCCTATTTGTTATCTTTTGACGTTTTGCTGCTTTATGTATTTTTTTTGCCTCTTTTCCAAAAACTGTTTCGCCCTGTTCGTTCACAGCTTTTCTTTCTTTCTTTCTGGCAGAAATGAGGACAACGCCGTTTTTAGCTTTCTCACCATAAGCAGGAACGCCACCGGTGAGAATGATGATGATGTCGTCTATCATATTTGCTTCTATACCAAGCATATGGCTGAACTCTTTATCATTGATGATATAGAGTTCACACGTTTTTCCGTCTATGGTTATCTTTCTGTTTTCATAGA
The DNA here is from genome assembly GCA_028709885.1 of Flavobacteriales bacterium. Classification (GTDB taxonomy): domain Bacteria; phylum Bacteroidota; class Bacteroidia; order Flavobacteriales; family UBA1820; genus Merdimorpha. The sequence continues at coordinate 16,200 of JAQUTH010000011.1, read as the reverse complement.
CTAATCCTTTGCCTTGTGTTTCTATAAAGGCTTTCATGCCTTCTGCGCATGGGATGCGTTTGGCTTTTGTAGCCTCCCAGTCTGTGTGTGCAACGGGAGCTTCTTGTGCGAATGCTTTTGTTTTGATAATGATGGCCCCAAACTGCCCATCACCACCATATATGAGGCTTTCTGCCATGTCCTTTATTATGCGGATGCTATATACTTGTTTTACTTCTAAATATTCAAGGATTTGTATTGGAGCGCCGTCCACTTCTATTGAGGAGATGATAGCTCCACCTACGGGGCGTCCCCACGCGTCCTTGACAGTGCCACGGATACTGTCATCTTTTATGACGTTCTTTCCTTTGGGTTGTTCAGATAAAAGGTATGCTTTTGATGTGATAGAAAAAATGACGTTTGATGCAGAACCGTATGAGTTTATTTGACCGCTATTGGATATTATTTTTATGTAGGCTATATCTTTTGGATTAATAGTTATATTGTACAGATATGTTTTCTGACTGTCTGATTGGTATGCTTTGTCGCGGTTTTTAGGCCCTATTTTTTTATTATATCCTCTACTGTGAGGGCTTCACTGCATGGATAGTACGTGTCTCCTTTGATGTATCCTACCTTGACAGGGTCTGTATTGCTGTCCATTTGAAAAGCCACTGGTTTTTCGGCTATTTCTTTACTGACAGGCATGGACATGACTTTTACTTCGTTTATATACAAAGACAGTTCTTTCTCTTTCGGACTGACAGATATTTCATATAGTCCGTTTTTATTGGTAGTGGCTTTTGTCTTGGTTTTTTGTGCTGATATTTGGGCATTGGCAACGGGGGTAGCATCGGAATTTATGACTACGCCTTTGACTGTGTGGTTTTGTCCGTAGCTCATCATACCTATGAGAAGTATAGTTATGGAAAATAATGCTTTCATGTGCTTTGAGTTTATAGTTTTGATAAATCATGTACAAAAGAGAATAGGTATTGACTATTCTCTTTTATTATTTAATCTCCATATTTTTGATATGATTCATAATACGCAGAACATCCTATGCAGTCTGGACATTCTTCGGTTTTTTCTACATATGTCCCCGTGAGGGATTCAATGAAATCTAAATGGAGATTGTCATGTGTTCAGTCAGCTGGTTCTGTGGTATAAATGTATGATGTGTAACCTGTGTTGTCTTCAGAAAAGACACCATATACATACACAGTGCATTCAGTCTCTTCTGGTGAAGAATTTTTTTCTATTTCTAAAAGATATCTTTGGCACTCTTGTTCCTGCGCGTAAAGATATATCCCTACGCCAGATAGTATTTCCGTTAAAAATACAATTAAAATGATGTGTTTTTTCATAGGATTTTGAATTTTAATTCAAAATAATTGATAGCATGCTAATATTAACAATATGTAATGAAATAATTGAATTAAAAAATAAAATGACAAAAAAATGTAAGAAAAGTATTTGTATATAAAAATAGCTCCTTGAAAAAGGAGCTATGTGTTATTAGAAGTACGTTTTATTATTCTTGTGGGTCTTTTGGTTTGTCGTTCTTTTGGCGTAGTTTTCTGCGCATGGAGTCCGCACATAGGTCTACACATTCTTCAAAGGTAGGAGCGGATTTTTTAACCATGAATGTTTCTCCGGGTACGCGGAGTTTGAGTTCCACCATTTTGTTTTCTTTTTCCGAAGTGTTGAGAACGTGGAGGAAAACCTCGGCGTCTATTACACGGTCATAGAAAAGTTCCAATTTGTCCATTTTCTTTTGGATAAAATCCAAAAGTTTGCCGTCTGCTTTGAAATGAACGGCTTGTGTAAGTACTTTCATCGTTTAAATGTTTTTGACTCATCTTCACTGCGGTGGTTAGAGCCACTGTGCGGATGAGCTTGGTTATACACTGATTTTAATTTTCCCAGCGATGTATGGGTGTACACCTGTGTAGAAACCAGAGAAGAATGTCCTAAAAGCTCCTTGACCGATGATATGTCAGCACCATTTTCTATAAGGTGCGTGGCAAAGGTGTGGCGAAGAACGTGAGGGCTTTTCTTCATCTTGTTTGTTACCAGACTAAGGTAGTTATTTATTATTCTATACACAAATGTTTGCTGTAATTTTTTCCCATCTTTTTCAAAAAGGTAGGCATCGGCGCTTAAATGGTTGTGGTGTAGAGTTTTGATGTCTTCTAAAAGTTCAGGATAAATAGGTATTCGGCGTTCTTTTCCTCCTTTACCAAAAACGGTGAGTAGATGACTTTGTGAATCTATGTCTTTTATTTTGACATTGCAAAGTTCATTGCAACGCAGTCCACACCCGTAAAAAAGTTCTATCATCAAGCGGTGCATATAGCCGTCGGGGTCATTTTGGTACAGTTCGGCACTGAGTAGGTGTTTCATTTCCGCTTCTGAGTAAGGAACGGTGAGATGGATAGGCTTTTTGAGGTTGCCCTGACGTAGCATTGGCGTTTTTTCTATTTCGTTATGGCGGAGAAGATATTTGAAATATGCGCGTAGAGAACTTATTTTTCTGTTTACCGATGATGGTACTATGCCGTTTTCCATAAGGTGCACCACCCATGCGCGCACGCATTGAAAGTCTATGTCTTTGTCTGTGGTGGGGTACTTGTTTTCTGTTAAAAATGTTTCAAATTCTACCAAATCACCTCCGTATGCTGTTACGGTGTGCTGTGAGTATTTTTTCTCAGCAGAAAGGTAAGTGGCAAAACGTTCTATGTTCATGTTATATATATTAAGGTGTTTTTTCTTCTTTTAGGACAAAAATAATAAAGTGTTTTGATATTTACTGCATAAAATGTCGTTACTTTGCACGTGGAAACGAAAAAGTGTATATAAGAAGTATAGTCTGATGAATAATTTGAAAAGTTTTATGCTACCTGTGGCTATGTTGGTAGGAGCGGTGTTTTATGAATTTTTTTACTCCATATCGGTAGCGATACCGTATTTTATATTCACGATGTTGCTTTTGACATTTTGCAAACTATCGCCAAAGGAATTGCGTTTTAAGCCACTGCATATATGGCTGCTTATGATACAGATATTGGGTAGTGTGGCTGTTTATGGGGCGTTGTATTTTATAGACCAAACGGTGGCAGAGGGTGCTTTTATGACTATATTTGCACCTACGGCTATGGCAGCGGCGGTAATAACTGGTATGCTGGGGGGTAGTGTGGCTTTTCTTACTTCTTATGTGTTTATGAGTAGTATGGCGGTAGCGGTATTTGCTCCTGTGATATTCTCTTTTATGGGTACGCAGAGTGAGATGCCTTTTTTAGAGTCTTTTCTTTTGATATGTAAAAAAGTGATTCCTTTGTTGGTATTTCCACTTTTGACGGCTTGGTTTTTGCGCTTTTTTGTACCAAAAGTTCATGATAAACTCATTCAAGTGGGGTATTTTACTTTTTATCTGTGGGCTGTGTCCCTCACTACCATAACGGGGCGTACTGTGAAATTCATAGTAGAGCAAAAGGGTACGGATTATACATTGGAGTTGTCCTTGGCAGCGGTAGGTCTGGTTATTTGTCTTTTGCAATTTATATTCGGAAAAAAGATAGGAAGCGTCTATGGTGAAAGGATAGCCGCTGGACAAGCTATGGGACAAAAGAACACGATACTTGCCATTTGGCTGGCTCAGGTTTACTTAAATCCCGTTTCGTCCATAGTGCCTGCATCTTATGTTCTGTGGCAAAATTTGGTAAACAGTTACCAGCTTTGGAAAAAGAATAGACGGGATAAACAAAGTTTTTGAAAAAATTTTGCAGGAACGAAAAAAAATCTTAGCTTTGCAATCTCAAATACAGGAGTAGCTCAGTTGGTAGAGCACTGGTCTCCAAAACCAGGTGTCGGGAGTTCGAGCCTCTCCTCCTGTGCAAACCGACCTTATAGGTCGGTTTTTTATTTTTTTAATTTTTACTCTTATAGAAATAAATGTTAAAAAAGTTACCGAAAAACTTTTTTCGGTATATAGTAGCACATAAAAAAATCTTTTGTATATTTGCAGTCGCTCTCAGTATGAGCAAAATACACACTCTGAACACTTAATTTTTGGCTTAATATCTTCAAAATGAGAGGCTAAGGGCGTGTAACGTTATATGAAAACAGATAGAAAAACAGGGGTAAAACTCTTTTTTTACACATAAAATTGCAATTATTATGAACCTTATTCAGTACATCAAAGATTCCCGTAATGAACTTTTGAAGAATGTAACATGGCCTACATGGGCAGAAGCACAACGCTTGACATGGGTGGTGGCAGTAACTACACTAATATTGGCAGGTGCTACCGCATTGGTAGATGCTTTCTTTTCCAGCGCAGTACAGGGTCTTTTCCAAATACTAAACTAAGACGCTATTATGACAGAAACACCAAAGAAATGGTACGTTGTACGTGCTGTCAGTGGTCAGGAGCAGAAAGTTAAGGCATACATAGAACAGGAAGTAGGCAGATTGGGTATGTCAGCTAATTTTGGCAACGCTATGGTACCTATGGAAAAAACTTTTTCTGTGGTAGGAGGTAAAAAGGTAACCAAAGAACGTCCTTTTTTCCCTGGATATGTCATGGTTGAGGTGAACCTTATAGGCGAAATGATGCATTTGATAAAAGAAATACCAGGAGTGGTAGGCTTTTTGACAGACCACCCAGGAGGAGAACCAATGCCACTTCGCAAAGCTGAGGTAAACCGTATGCTGGGCAAGGTAGATGAAATGGTAGACGCTCCTGAAACTATCGTTATCCCTTATTTAGTGGGAGAGCCTGTGAAGGTTATAGATGGACCTTTCAACGGTTTTGATGGAACGGTAGAAGAGGTAAATGCTGAAAAGCGCAAACTAAAAGTGGAAGTTAAGATTTTTGGACGTAAAACGCCATTGGAACTTAGTTTTTCACAGGTAGAAAAAGTGTAGTCGCCACTTAAAACGACGGATAAAAAAGAAAATTGTTACGCCACAATATTAGCTCAGGCGGGGCGTGCTTCCAATTTTGTCCCCAAGAGAGCAAAAAACATTTATTTTAAGAATAAAATGGCAAAAGAAATTTTTAAGAAAATCAAATTGCAGTGCAAAGGTGGTGCTGCTAACCCTTCCCCACCAATAGGACCAGCACTTGGTTCTGCGGGTGTAAACATCATGGACTTCTGCAAACAGTTCAATGCACGTACTCAGGACAAACCTGGTAAAGTATTGCCTGTACAGATAACTGTGTACACTGACAAATCGTTTGAGTTTGTAATCAAAACTCCACCGGTAGCTGTTCAGTTGTTAGAAGCTGCAAAAATCAAATCTGGTTCTGGCGAACCTAACCGTAAAAAAGTTGCTGAGATAACTCACGAACAAGTGCAGGCTATAGCAACTGATAAAATGGTTGACCTTAACGCATTCACTATTGAAAGCGCTATGAGTATGGTAGCTGGTACAGCTCGTTCAATGGGTATCACAATCAAAGGAGAAGCTCCTCACAAACAATCTTAGAATTAGAAAATGGCAAAATTGACAAAAAATCAGAAAGTAGCTGTAGCTAAGGTTGACAAAAACAAGCTATATGCGTTGGATGAAGCATCTGCTCTGGTTAAAGAAATCACAACAACAAAATTTGACGCTTCCGTTGACATGGCAGTACGTTTGGGTGTAGACCCTCGTAAAGCTAACCAAATGGTACGTGGCGTCGTTTCTCTTCCTAACGGAACAGGTAAAGATGTTCGTGTTTTGGCACTGGTAACCCCAGAAAAAGAAGCTGAAGCAAAAGAAGCTGGTGCTGATTTCGTAGGACTTGACGAATACCTAACCAAAATCAAAGGTGGATGGGCTGATGTTGATGTTATCATCACTATGCCTTCTATCATGGGTAAATTGGGACCTCTGGGACGTGTATTGGGACCTCGCGGTCTTATGCCAAACCCTAAATCTGGTACCGTTACCATGGAGGTAGGTAAAGCTGTAAAAGAAGTAAAAGCAGGTAAAATAGACTTCAAAGTAGACCGTTACGGTATAGTTCATGCCTCTGTAGGTAAAGCATCATTTACAGCTGAGCAAATAGCTGAGAACGCTATGGAACTTCTCCGTACCCTTAACAAAATGAAGCCAGCTGCTGCAAAAGGTGTGTACATGAAGAGTGTTACTATTTCAAGTACTATGAGTCCTGGTGTAGCTATTGACCCTAAAACTGTATAACGTAGCACGATAATAATATGACAAGAGAAGAAAAAGCAAAAGTTATAGCAGGTCTTACAAAAGAACTTGCAGGATATAACATCATCTATCTTGCAGACATATCAAATTTGAATGCTGCTGCCACAGAAAAACTACGCCGTGCTTGCTTTGGTGCAGGCATACACTTGGAAGTTGTAAAGAACGCTCTTATGGCAAAAGCCATGGAAGCATCTGACAAAGATTTCCAAGGTCTTGAAGATACCCTAAAAGGTAACACCGCTGTAATGCTAACAGAAGGTGCTGCTAACGTTCCTGGTAAACTTATCAAAGATTTTCGCAAAACATCTGACCGCCCTGTTCTTAAAGGCGCATGGATAAACGGCGAAGTTTATGTAGGTGATGACCAACTGAATACTTTGGCAAGCATCAAATCTCGCGAGGAACTTATCGGAGAAATCATCGGACTTCTTCAATCACCTATCCGCCGCGTGATATCTGCTCTGGAAAACAAAGCCGAAAAGGCAGAGGCTCCAGCAGAAGCAGCAGCCGAATAATTGAAACGCATTTATTTTTATATTAACTAAGTCAACAAAACAAACAAAATGGCAGATCTTAAACAACTAGCAGAAGAGCTTGTTAACCTTTCAGTAAAAGACGTTAACGAACTAGCAGCAATACTTAAAGACGAATACGGCATTGAGCCAGCAGCAGCAGCAGTAGTTGTAGCAGCAGGTGAAGGTGGCGCAGCAGCAGCTGAGGAAAAAACAGAATTTGATGTTATCCTTAAAGAGGCTGGAGCTGAGAAATTGAAAGTCGTTAAAGCTGTGAAAGAGCTTACAGGTCTTGGACTAAAAGAGGCTAAAGAATTGGTAGACGGTGCTCCTTCTACTATAAAAGAGGCTCTTCCAAAAGACGAAGCAATGAACATCAAAGCTCACCTTGAAGAGGTAGGCGCACAGGTAGAGGTTAAATAATTAACCTTCCATACTTTAAAAGGCTTAGGTCGAGCGTACGCGAAGACCTAAGCCCTTTTGTACTTTTTTTCAAATTTCTTTTAATTTAAAATAAATTCCATTGGCTCAGACTGTTAATTCTAAAAGGGTCAGCTTTGCTTCGGTAAAGAATCCGGTACCTTATCCTGATTTTCTGGATATTCAAATAAAATCATTCAAGGATTTTTTCCAACTTGAAACAAAATCTGACGAGAGAAAAAACGAGGGACTTTATAAGACTTTCTCTGAAAATTTCCCTATCACAGATACACGTAACCAGTTTGTACTGGAGTTTATTGACTATTTTGTCGATCCTCCCCGTTACAGCATAGAAGAATGTATAGAACGTGGTCTTACTTACAGTGTTCCACTGAAAGCCCGTTTGAAATTATATTGCACAGACCCTGACCACGAAGATTTTGAAACCATCGTGCAGGATGTTTATTTGGGTACTATCCCATACATGACTCCTTCGGGTACTTTCGTTATAAACGGAGCCGAACGTATAGTTGTGTCCCAGTTGCACCGTTCACCAGGTGTATTCTTTGGTCAGTCTTTCCACGCTAATGGTACAAAATTATATTCTGCCCGTATCATACCTTTCAAAGGTTCATGGATAGAATTTGCTACCGACATCAACAATGTGATGTATGCGTACATAGACCGTAAGAAAAAATTACCTCTTACTACTCTTTTGCGTGCCATAGGTTACGAACATGACAAGGATATTCTTGACATTTTTGACCTTGCCGAAGAAGTTAAAGTGAGCAAGACTGGTCTTAAAAAACACATAGGACGTCGTTTGGCAGCTCGTGTGCTTAAAACTTGGGTAGAGGATTTTGTAGACGAGGATTCAGGAGAGGTTATCTCCATAGAACGCAATGAGGAAGTTTTGGACCGTGATACTGTTCTGGAAAAAGAACACATAGACCAAATAATAGAGGCCGGTGTTAAAACTATCCTTTTGCATAAAGAAGACAGCACAAGTTCAGAGTATTCTATAATACACAACACGCTGCAAAAAGATACTACCAACTCTGAAAAAGAGGCAGTAGAATACATTTATAGACAACTTAGAAACGCCGAACCGCCAGATGAGGAAACAGCACGCGGTATCATAGATAAGTTATTCTTCTCTGATACTCGTTACTCTTTGGGCGATGTAGGTCGTTACCGCATAAATAAAAAATTGGGCCTTAATACCCCACTTACCACTCAGGTACTTACTAAGGAGGACATTATCACCATAGTAAAATATCTTATAGAGCTTATCAACTCTAAGAGTGAAGTGGACGATATAGACCACCTTTCTAACCGTCGTGTCCGCACCGTGGGTGAACAGTTAGCTGCTCAGTTCGGTGTAGGTCTGGCTCGTATGGCTCGTACTATTCGTGAGAGAATGAATGTGCGCGACAACGAGGTCTTTACTCCTATTGACCTTATCAATGCCAAGACTCTTTCGTCGGTTATCAATTCATTCTTTGGTACCAACCAGTTATCTCAATTTATGGACCAGACTAACCCTCTGGCTGAGATAACTCACAAACGTCGTCTTTCTGCTCTTGGACCTGGTGGTCTTTCTCGTGAGAGAGCCGGATTTGAGGTGCGAGACGTGCACTATACTCACTATGGTCGTCTTTGTCCTATTGAAACCCCTGAGGGACCTAACATTGGTCTTATATCTTCTTTGTGCGTATACGCAAAGGTAGATGGCATGGGCTTTATACAGACGCCTTACCATGAAGTAAAAGACGGTGTAGTAGATTTTTCCAAAGAACCTGTATATCTTTCTGCCGAAGCAGAAGAAGAAAAGACCTTTACTCAGGCTAACGTAGAGGTAGATGACAATGGTAAGATTATCCCAGAACGTGTAAAAGCTCGTAAGGAAAGTGATTTTCCTATCGTTACACCTCAGGAGATAGACTACATGGACGTTGCTCCTAACCAGATATCTTCTATTTCTGCATCACTTATCCCATTCTTGGAGCATGACGACGCCAACCGTGCGCTTATGGGATCCAACATGATGCGTCAGGCTGTACCTCTTCTTAAACCAGAAGCTCCTATCGTAGGAACAGGTTTGGAGGCTCAGGTGGCAAAAGACTCTCGTGTTCTTATGAATGCTGAAGGTAGTGGAGAAGTGGTTTACGTTGATGCCAACAAAATAACCATCAAGTATGACCGTACTGATGATGAGCGTTTGGTAAGTTTTGATACTGATGAAAAGACATATCACCTTATCAAATTCCGCAAGACCAACCAAAGTACCAATATTACCCTTAAACCTATCGTTCGCAAAGGCGACAGAGTGGTAAAAGGTCAGGTACTATGCCAAGGTTATGCTACCGAAGACGGAGAATTGGCTCTTGGACGCAACCTTTTGGTAGCGTTCATGCCATGGAAAGGTTACAACTATGAGGACGGTATCGTTATTTCAGAACGTGCTGTCAAAGAAGACCTTTTCACATCTATTCACGTAGATGAATATCCATTGGAGGTACGTGAAACAAAACTTGGTGCCGAAGAACTTACCAATGACATTCCTAACGTTTCTGAGGAAGCTACCAAGGAATTGGATGAAAACGGTATGATTCGTATAGGTGCCGAAGTTAATCCTGGCGATATAATAATAGGTAAGATAACTCCAAAAGGAGAGTCTGACCCTTCACCAGAAGAAAAACTTCTTCGCGCTATCTTTGGAGACAAAGCTGGCGATGTCAAGGATGCTTCGTTAAAAGCTACTCCTTCTCTTCACGGTGTGGTAATAGGTAAAAAACTATTCCAACGTGCAGTCAAGGATAAAAAACGTCGCAATGCTGACAAAGAACAAATGGAGCGCATGGATGCTCAGTACAATGAGGCATTTGAGAAACTAAAAGGCGTACTTTTGGAAAAACTTTTCTCCATAGTCAATGGCAAAACATCACAAGGTGTTGTCAATGACCTTGGCGAGGTGATAATACCAAAAGGAACTAAGTTCTCATTGAAAATACTTCAAGCCTTGGAAGACTATGAACACATAGTACCTTCTAACTGGACTGCTGATGCAGCCAAAAACTTCTTGGTTTCTGAGCTGATACACAATTTCAAAATAAAAGTAAACGACCTTCAAGGTACTCTTCGTCGTGAGAAATTCACTATTTCTGTCGGAGATGAGCTTCCAGCTGGTATCATCAAACTCGCTAAGGTTTACATAGCTAAAAAACGTAAACTCCGCGTTGGAGACAAAATGGCAGGTCGTCACGGTAACAAAGGTATCGTAGCACGTATAGTACGTGAAGAAGATATGCCGTTCCTTGAAGACGGAACACCAGTAGATATAGTTCTTAACCCTCTTGGTGTGCCTTCCCGAATGAACCTCGGACAGATATATGAAACTGTACTTGGCTGGGCAGGACGCAAACTTGGCAAGAAATTTGCCACTCCTATCTTTGACGGAGCAGAACTGGAAGAAATAACAGAACTGACCGATAAAGCAGGTTTACCACGTTATGGTCATACCCACCTTTATGATGGTGGTACGGGAGACCGTTTTGACCAAGCGGCAACAGTGGGCGTTATCTATATGCTTAAACTCGGACACATGGTAGATGATAAGATGCATGCGCGTAGCATAGGACCTTACTCTTTGATAACTCAACAGCCATTGGGTGGTAAAGCACAATTCGGTGGTCAGCGTTTCGGAGAAATGGAATTCTGGGCATTGGAGGCTTATGGAGCATCCAATATCCTTCGCGAGATATGCACCATCAAATCCGATGACGTTGTAGGACGTGCTAAGTCTTACGAGGCAATAGTCAAAGGAGACCCAATGCCAACACCTGGGGTTCCAGAATCGTTCAACGTACTTCTTCATGAACTAAAAGGCTTAGGTCTTGACGTTCGTTTTGAAGAATAAATTATAATGAATCCCGTCTGTCAAATGGCAGACGAGGATTTTTTCAGTAGAATATTTTTTCAACAGCTCTAATATACAAGCAAAGTAAATGGCTTTAAGTAAAGACAACAAAGCAAACAGTAGCTTCCGAAAAATAACTATCGGACTTGCTTCCCCAGAGGTGATAATGAAACAGTCTTCCGGTGAGGTTCTCAAACCAGAGACTATCAATTATCGCACACATAAACCAGAACGTGATGGACTTTTCTGCGAACGCATATTCGGTCCTGTAAAGGATTATGAGTGTGCCTGCGGAAAATACAAACGCATACGTTATAAAGGTATAGTGTGCGACCGTTGCGGTGTGGAGGTAACCGAGAAAAAAGTACGTCGTGAACGTATCGGTCATATAAACTTGGTAGTACCAGTGGCTCATATCTGGTATTTCCGCAGTTTACCTAACAAGATAGGATACCTTTTGGGCATACCGTCCAAAAAGCTGGACATGATAATATATTACGAACGTTATATAGTTATCAATCCGGGTGTTGCAACACGTCCTACTGGTGAATCGCTTTCAAAATTGGAATTTTTGACAGAGGAAGAGTACTTGGATATAGTAGATACTCTGCCTGAGGATAACCAATATTTGGATGATAACGACCCAAATAAATTCGTGGCAAAAATGGGTGCGGAAGCCCTTTTGATGCTATTGGAGAAAATAAATCTTGATGATTTGTCATACTCATTGCGCGACAGTGTTTCAAAAGAAACATCTAAACAACGCAAGACAGAGGCATTAAAACGTCTTCAAATAGTGGAGTCTTTCCGTGAAGCACAGAAAACACGTGAAAACCGCCCTGAATGGATGATAATGAAGGTTATCCCAGTGATACCACCAGAATTGCGTCCACTTGTACCATTGGATGGCGGACGTTTTGCTACATCTGACTTAAATGACCTTTATCGTCGTGTAATCATAAGAAACAATCGTCTGAAACGCCTTATAGAGATAAAAGCTCCTGAGGTTATCCTGAGAAACGAAAAACGTATGTTGCAGGAGGCTGTGGACTCTCTATTTGACAATACCCGCAAGGCAAGTGCTGTCAAAACAGAATCAAACCGCGCTCTGAAATCTCTTTCAGACTCTCTTAAAGGCAAACAAGGACGTTTCCGTCAAAACCTTTTGGGTAAACGTGTTGACTATTCAGCTCGTTCAGTCATTGTTGCTGGACCAGAGCTTAAACTATATGAGTGCGGTCTGCCTAAAAACATGGCTGCCGAACTTTATAAACCGTTTGTCATTCGCAAACTGATAGAACGCGGTATAGTTAAAACCGTGAAGAGTGCCAAAAAGATAATAGACCGCAGAGACCCTGTGGTATGGGATATTTTGGAAAATGTGATAAAAGGACATCCAGTTCTTTTGAACCGTGCTCCTACTCTTCACCGTTTGTCTATTCAGGCATTCCAACCACGCCTTATAGAAGGTAAAGCTATCCAGTTGCACCCATTGGCATGTACCGGTTTCAATGCCGACTTTGACGGAGACCAGATGGCAGTGCATTTGCCATTGGGCCCTGAGGCAGTACTTGAAGCTCAAATATTGATGTTGGCTTCTCACAATATCCTAAACCCTGCTAATGGTTCTCCTATCACGGTGCCTTCTCAGGACATGGTATTGGGACTTTACTACATGACCAAAGAACGTCATTCTTCACCAGAATCACAAGTAAAAGGTGAAGGCATGACATTCTATTCCCCAGAGGAAGTGCGTATAGCATATAACGAAAAACGTGTTGACCTTCAAGCACCTATAAAAGTGCGTATGGACGTTTATGAAAATGGACAGAGCGTGCGCAAGATAATAGAAACAACAGTAGGACGTGTGTTTGTCAATGACGTGGTGCCTTTCAAAGCTGGTTACATAAATACTGTCATAAAGAAAAACAACCTTCGCGATATCATATCTCATGTTTTGAAATCTACCGACATGGCTACAACAGCCAAATTCTTGGATGATATCAAGTCTATGGGTTATTACAACGCATTCAAAGGCGGTCTGTCATTCTCTTTGGCGGATATCCTTGTTCCAGAAAGCAAAGCTGCTATCTTAGCTCAGGCTAATGAAAAAGTGGAAATAACCACTGAGCAGTACAATATGGGTGCCATTACAAATAATGAACGTTACAATATCATCATTGACGCATGGTCTGCCGCTACCAACCAAATAGCAGAGGCTGCTATGAAGACTCTGAAAGAGGATAAAAATGGCTTCAACTCTGTGTACATGATGTTGGATTCAGGAGCCCGTGGTTCTAAGGCACAGATAAGTCAGCTTACAGGTATGCGTGGACTTATGGCAAAACCTCAGAAGTCAGGTTCAGGCGGTGCGGACATTATTGAAAACCCTATCATATCTAACTTTAAAGAAGGACTTTCTATCTTGGAGTTCTTTATCTCTACCCACGGTGCGCGTAAAGGTCTTGCCGATACAGCGTTGAAGACTGCTGATGCAGGTTATCTGACTCGTCGTTTGGTGGACGTAGCACAGGATGTGATAGTAAATGAGGAAGACTGCGGAACATTGCGTGGTATAGAAGTTTCTGCTCTTAAAGAAAATGACGTTATACGTGAGTCTTTGGGCGACCGTATCTTAGGACGTGTTTCTCTTCACGATGTAGAAGACCCTCGCGATGGACATATAATGGTTCGTTCAGGCGAACTGATAACAGATGAGATAGCTCAGGCAATAAACGACTCTCCGATAGAGACAGTAGAGGTACGTTCACCTCTTACTTGTGAAGCACGCCACGGTATTTGTGCAAAATGTTACGGACGTAACCTTGCAACTCGCCGTATGGTTCAAAAAGGTGAGGCTGTGGGTGTAATAGCAGCACAGTCCATTGGTGAGCCTGGTACTCAGCTTACCCTTCGTACTTTCCACCAAGGTGGTACAGCAGGAAGCTCGGCTGCGGAGTCAAGCATAAAAGCAAAAGCAGATGGTATCATAGAGTTTGATGACCTTCGTACTATCAAATCAAAAGACCAAGAAGGTGTGGACTGCGAGACTGTAATGTCCCGTACCACTGAAATGCGTATAGTAGACCCTAAGACATCTTTGGTTCTATCTACACACAACATACCTTACGGTGCACTTTTGTATGTCAAAGACAAATCCGAAGTTAAAAAAGGAACTCTCATTTGTACATGGGACCCTCACAACGCTATCATCATGTCCGAAACAGCAGGTAAGATAGTATTTGAGGATATAGAACAAGGTCAGTCTTACCAAGTAGAGGTGGATGACCAGACAGGTTTCCAAGAAAAAATCATTTCCGAGGCTAAAAACAAGAAACTCATCCCTACTGTTATCATCACAGACGGAAAAGGAGAAGTTATCAAATCTTACAACTTGCCAGTAGGAGCTCACCTTATGGTTGACAACGGAGCAAAAGTAAAAGCAGGCGATATTCTTGTGAAAATACCTCGTAGAAGTGCCAAAGCAGGAGACATCACCGGTGGTCTTCCACGTGTAACAGAGCTATTTGAGGCTCGTAATCCATCTAACCCTGCCGTAGTGGCTGAGATAGACGGTGTGGTACGTCTGGGAGCTATCAAACGTGGTAACAAAGAGATAATAATAACATCTAAATCAGGTGAGGAAAGACGTTATTTGGTCAAACTGTCAAACCAGATATTGGTACAGGACAACGACTATGTACGTGCCGGAGATGCCATTTCCGAAGGTTCTATATCGCCAGAGGACATCCTTCGCATCAAAGGACCAAACCAAGTACAGGAATACCTTGTAAATGAAGTTCAGGGTGTTTACCGTATGCAGGGTGTTGTTATCAATGACAAACACTTTGAGGTTATAGTACGTCAGATGATGCGCAAAGTACTTATCATAGACTCGGGAGATACTCAGTTCTTGGAAGGTCAGTCTGTTCATAAACGAGATTTCATAGACGCTAATGACGCTCTATACGGATTCAAAGTAGTTACACAGGCAGACGAATCTGAAAACCTTAAACCTGGTCAGATGATAACTCTTCGCCAATTAAAAGACGAGAACTCTATCCTTCGCCGTGCAGACAAGAAACTTGTAGAAGTACGCGACGCATTGCCAGCAACGGCAGAGCCAATGCTTCAAGGTATCACTCGTGCATCATTGCAGACACGTTCATTCATTTCTGCCGCATCTTTCCAGGAAACTACCAAAGTCCTCAACGAGGCAGCCGTAGCAGGAAAAGAAGACTACTTGGAAGGATTGAAAGAAAACGTCATAGTAGGACACAAGATACCAGCAGGTACAGGTCTTCGCGAATACGACGAACTGATAGTAGGTTCAAAAGACGAATACCAACAGATGCGTACCTCTGCTAACAAAGAGTAGTACACACTGAAAATAATAAAAACCACATTCTCACCCGAATGTGGTTTTTTTGTGAATAATCCACTCTTTTTGCGTATTTTTATACCCTAAATAAAAATAGTATAAAATGGAAACGCCAGACAACACACAAAAATTAGAAATATCACTGGATGAACAGCACGCTATGGGTGTGTACTCCAATGCCACAGGAATAAATAATTCACCTACCGAATTTGTGGTAGATTTTATGAACATAATGCCCGGTGTGCCAAAAGCGAAAGTGGTATCCCGCGTTATACTCAATCCAGTGAGTGCCAAACGCTTGCTGATGGTGCTGAATGAAAATATCCGCGCATACGAAAACGTTTTCGGAACAATAACAGAACCTGAAAGCGTGATGATAAAACCAAAAGGCGAAGCTTAAAAATATTGCATAAAGTGTGCATAAAAATGAGCAAAATGTATAATTTTGCACAGAGAAAAAAACACTCGGAAAGTATTAACAAACAACATAAAATTTTAATCAAAATGAGCGTAATTACAGAAATCCACGCAAGACAAGTCCTTGATTCACGAGGCAATCCTACTGTAGAAGTAGACGTTTACACAGAAGCTGGTGCTATGGGTCGTGCCATAGTTCCATCTGGTGCATCAACAGGAGAATACGAAGCTCACGAGCTTCGCGATGGAGACAAAAAGAAATATATGGGTAAAGGCGTTCTTAAAGCCGTTGCTAACGTAAATGACAAGATAGCTCCTGAGCTTATTGGTTGCGACGTATTTGACCAAGTGGCTTTGGACAA
>JAQUTH010000010.1 GCA_028709885.1 Flavobacteriales bacterium | reverse complement strand
ATCGCCTATATCGTCCTTTATTATTTTCTTGGCAGATGAAGTTGTTTCCACCGTTACCTCTCCTTCCTGAGCGTCGGGGCGAGCGTAACTGTCTTTTATGTCAAAACCTCCCTGAGCGTAAAATTTTTCTTGTGCTTTTTTCATAGCGCGCACACCTATTATAATTGGTAGTACAAAACGAATGAAAAATCTTATAAGGCGATACAATATGTACACCCCGAGTATGGTAAGTAATATTTCAAATATTGTCATTTTCCTTGTGCTTTTGTGTTACTATGTACAAAACTACATTTTTATGGACAAACCACAACATCAATATGGCGTTTTTAGAAAAAATTAACGCCCGAGAAGTTTTTTTCTCAGCACATCAAAACCACGAAGAAGAGAAGAAATCCTATTTCTATTCTCCGCCTTGTACCAAAAGAAAAATATGTTTTGATCTTTTTTCTCGTTGGCATTTTTGGCAGTGAAAACATCTTCACCAGTGTAAGGATGCACCCCACTGTAATAAATATCGGTAGAAATAGTCATAGGAGTAGGTGTAAAATCCTGCACCTGTTCCAATTTGAAGTCCAATTCTTTGGTATCTACCGCCAGTTGCGCCATATCTTGAAGATGACTCCCCGGATGAGAGGATATAAAATAAGGTATCACCGTCTGTTTCTTACCAGCACGAGTGGTCAAACGGTCAAAAGTCTGTTTGAAAATGCGAAAATACTTGAACGAAGGCTTGCGCATGATTTTGAGAACATCATCTGAACTATGCTCAGGAGCTACTTTAAGCCGTCCTGACACGTGATGTTTTACCACATCGTCCAGGTAAGTCTCCAAATCCTTAGGGTCTGCTTTTTTATTAAATTCAGGAACCAAAAGGTCATAGCGAATACCAGAGCCTATAAAAATATGTTTTACCCCGTTCACCTTACGAGCCTTAGCGTACAATTCTCTCAATGCCTTATGCGATGTATCCAGATTAGGGCACACAGCTGGTGATATGCAGGACGGACGAGCACATTTATCGCACAGTGAAGTATCCCTACCACCCATTCGGTACATATTTGCCGAAGGGCCCCCAAGGTCTGTTATAGTCCCTGTAAAGTCTGGCATACGTGTTATTTTCTCCATTTCCTCTATAATGGAACGCTCACTACGGGATGCTATAAATTTGCCTTGATGAGCCGATATGGTACAAAAAGCGCACCCTCCAAAACATCCACGATGTATATTTACTGAATGGCGTATCATGGTGTATGCAGGTATCACTGGGCGGTCTTTGTAACGCGGATGTGGCAGACGTGTGTACGGCATATCATAAGAAGCGTCTATCTGCTCGGTGGTCATGGTAGGAAAAGGAGGGTTTACCACCACAGTATCACTGCCCACTGCCTGCAAAAGACGCATGGCGTGGCGTTTGTTTGATTCTTCCTCTATATGTCTGGATGCTCCTGCGAATGCTTTCTTATCTTTTCCACACTGCTCAAAAGAAGGCAATGTGAGGTCTTCCCAACGTTTATTCTTTGGCAAACTTTCTCCTTGATGAAGTAAAAAAGCTGTCTGAGGTACTGTTTTGAGTGATGAAAAAGGTACTCCTTTTTTCAAAAGATTCACTATTTCGGTCATAGGCTGTTCGCCCATACCATAAACCAAAATATCTGCTCCGCTTTTTTTCAAGATACTCTCACGAAGAGTATCTTCCCAGTAATCATAATGAGTCAAACGACGCAGTGATGCCTCTATTCCACCTATCAAGACTGGGACATCGGGATAAAGACGTTTTAACCACTGGGTATATACCTCGGTAGCATGGTCTGGACGTGCATTTGGTTCACCACCCGGGGTAAAAGCGTCGTCGCTACGGCGACGACGCCCTGCCGTGTAATGATTTACCATAGGGTCCATGTTTCCTCCTGAAACACCGAAGAAAAGACGAGGAGCACCGAATTTCTGAAACTCGTGTCCGTCATCTCGCCAGTTAGGCTGCGGTATAATACCCACACGAAGCCCCAAAGACTCCAAAAGACGTCCTATCACCGCCACACCAAACGAAGGGTGGTCTACATACGCATCACCACTTATCAGCACCACATCCAGTTCCTCCCACCCACGGAGCTTCATCTCTTTTTTTGTGGTAGGTAAAAAATCTGAAAGACGGTACTGACTTTTCTCTTCGCCAAGCATAGTTATTATTTTTTATAAGCTGAAAGACCATTGTTTAACCACTCCACATACGCAGGTATGGAAGTATCAAGTCCACGGGTAGGAGCTATCACGTTGTCATCATCATCCAGTATGACATAATACGGCTGAGCGTTTATACCAAAACGACGTATCTGGTAGTCAGACCATTTTTGTCCTACTGTTTTTATCTTTTTACCACTCTCAGACACATATTGTTCAGACTCGGGGAGAGCCTCACGGAAATCCACAAACAGCTCTACAACGACGAAATCATTGGTAAGCATTTGTTTTACTGTCTCATCGCTCCACACATCGGATTCCATTTTACGGCAATTAACGCACGCTTTTCCCGTAAAATCTGCCAAAAGAGGTTTGCCAACACCCTTGGCATAAGCTCTCGCTTTGTCCAAATCTGTAAACACAGGTATTCCCTGCGGGCCTTCGTGAAGACCATCCACCATATGCATACTCATAGACGTTGCCGACGAAGCGGATACCGTTTTGCCACCAGTTTCAGAATATTCCAGCGGAGGGGCAAAAGCAGATATTATCTTCACTGGGCTACCCCAAATACCAGGCAACATATACACAGCAAATGAAAGAGTTACTATGGACATGAAAAGTCTGCTCACAGAAATACTCTCCATAGGGCTATCATGAGGCAGACGTATTTTTCCAAGCAAATAAAAACCCAAAAGTGTAAATATAACCACCCAAAGAGCTATAAACACCTCACGGGTGAGTATTCTCATATCCCACACCATATCGGTATTTGAAAGGAATTTAAGAGCAAAAGCCAGTTCTATAAAACCGAGAACCACTTTGACAGAATTGAGCCAACCGCCAGACTTTGGTAGTCCAGAAAGCCAACTTGGAAAAATAGCAAACAGAGTGAAAGGCAGAGCCAAAGCTCCCGAAAAACCTATCATGCCCACTATCGGACCCCAGAAATTACCCGTTGTGGCAGCCTCCACCAACACAGTACCCACAAAAGGACCTGTGCATGAAAAAGACACCAACGCCAGAGTAAACGCCATGAAGAATATACCTACCAGTCCTGCTTTATCGGAATTTTTATCCATTTTGTTCACCCATGAAGAAGGCATTGTCAGTTCAAACGCTCCGAGGAACGAAGCTGCAAACACCAGCAGAAGAACAAAAAAGAACAAATTGAACCAAGGGTCGGTAGATAGTTCATTAAGAGCCGAAGCACCAAAAATAGCTGATACTCCCACTCCCAAAATCAAGTATATAAGTATTATAGACACTCCGTAAAGCATGGCATCACGAATACCTTTGGCACGGTCTTTATATCTTTTCATAAAAAAGCTCACCGTCATAGGTATCATCGGGAACACACATGGTGTCAAAAGAGCCAAAAGACCTGCTATAAACGCAAAGAAAAACGTTTTCCACAGACCTGCACTTGCGGTAGAGTTTTCATTTACCACTGGCGCATTTTCTACCGCCGCAACTGTTACTGCAACGGCATCTTCCTCTTCTACAACATTAACTTCCTCTTCCTCTACACCTTGCTCAGCATCCGCTGTTACAACTGATGTGTTAGTAGGCGTTGTTTTTTCCTCTACCACAGCGGTAGATTTCACCTTTTGAGCAGGGAGGTTAAATGAAAGTTCTGCTGTCTCAGGTGCAAGACATTGCTCATCATTGCAAGCCATGTAAGTTACCTCAGCCTTTATGTGCTTAGTTCCAGAAGCTGTTTTTACTCTCTGAGAGAAAACAACTGTACCGCTGTGTAGGGTTATATCCATTTTGAAATTAGGGTCATACACCACCTCAGGTTTAGGCTCATTTGCTGCACCATCCAAGGTATAGTTTCCTTTTTCAAAGTCAAAAGCAGTAGCCATAGGACCTCCCTCTGGTATTGTCAGCCCGTAAATATGCCATGGAGCATCTACTTTGGCAGTAGCAAAAAGTGTGTATGAGCCATCTTCATTGCTCTGAGCCTTTGTACTCCATGATACAGGGTCCATTATTTGTGCCATGGCACTCACGGCAGTCAAAATAAATGTGAAAAGTGTCAATAAACGCTTTGTCATCTTAGTCAATTATTTTCTTATGTTTTTTATTTTCAATATTTTAGACGTTTCCTCTGAAACTCTATCTTTTTCAGCCGTACGAAGACCTATCACCCACAATATATCGCCAGAGGCATCGGTCAAGACGTACGTTTTTTCTTTTTGAAAAACTGGTATCTTGGTGTCTTTTAGATACTTGGAAACTTTTTTTTCACCTTTCATCCCAAAAGGGCAAAAGACATCGCCATTTTTCCAAAGTCTCACCCTGAGAGGGAAAAGCACTTTCTGTGCATCAAAAAAAGCCACTTCGGCATCTTTTTCCAGTACAAAATCATCGCTGTTTTCCTCTACGGAAAATGTCATAACAATAGGACTGTTTATCTTCTCTGTCTGAGGAGTTATCTGAGCTGATGCCCCTTCATTACCCTCATTTACTATCGGTTCTATTATGAAAAATTCTCTATCGCGAAGCATACGGTGAGTAGATGAAATGAAAATCTTGCCACTTTGGGCATCAAGACTATCTATCACATCATCCGTTCTGTCCTCCAAATGGTAGCATCTGAGCAGTTCATACATCACTATTTTTTTATCATGCTCCAAAAGGAGTATGTCTTTTATCCTTATCTTATCCGCTTGTGCTGTTTTTTCCACCAACGAATCTATTTTTTCATTCATTCTTCGGCGGTAAAAAAGCTCCACATCTCGCAGATAATCTGTGTTTTGGCTGACACTACCTACCAGCGAAGGGTTTATCTGTTTTAACCGCGGAACAACATGATGACGAATAGCATTTCTGGTGTAATCCGACGACGCATTGGTAGAATCCTCCACCCACTGAATATCGTTCTGAGTAGCATAAGACAATATCTGTTCACGCGAAAAAGGCAACATCGGACGCATTATATGACCATTTACAGGGTGCATACCCAAAAGCCCCTCTATGGAAGTCCCTCGGGTAAAATTGAGCAAAATAGTCTCCACTTGGTCATCGCCATGATGAGCCGTCAGGATACCTCCGTACGCATTTTCCCGCAGTAAAGCCTCAAACCAACCGTACCGCAATTCGCGTGCTGCCATTTCCACAGACAAGCTTCTTTGCTTTGCATAGCCAAGAGTGTCAAAATCTACACTGTGATGTATCACACCCCATTTATCTGCCATTTTCGCTGCAAAAAGAGCATCGCGGTCAGACTCTTTTCCCCTAAGATGAAAATTGCAATGAGCAGTAGCAAAAGGCACTCCCATTCTAAAAAGCAGACTACCTAAAACTGTGGAGTCCACCCCTGCGCTAAAAGCCAAAAGATACTTTTTCCCACTATGCAAAATAGCAGGAAAAGATGTTTCCAGATGTGATGAAAACTGTTTATATAAATCTTCTTTTGGCATGAGGCAAAGATACGATTTAATGCGCTTGTAACCAATTATCTCCAACGCCTATTTCCACTATCAGAGGTACGCGGTGTACCCATGCACCTTGCATTTTTTCACGCACTATTTCACGCAAGACGTCTTGCTCTTTCTTTGGTACATCAAAGACCAATTCGTCATGCACTTGCAGTATCATCCGTGAAGTCAGTTTTTCCTCTTTTATAACGTTGTAAATATCTATCATAGCGCGTTTTATAATATCAGCAGCCGAACCTTGAATAGGTGCATTGACAGCATTGCGCTCTGCCATACCTCTCACGGTAGCATTTCTGCTGTTGATATCTGGAAGGTAACGTCTTCGTCCTGTTATCGTTTCAACATATCCGTTTTCTCGGGCAAATTCTTTTTGACGTTCTATGTAGTCTGTCAAACGAGGATATGTGGCGTAGTATGATTTTATAACTTCCGATGCTTCTTTGTAGCTAAGTCCCGTTTGGCGAGTTAGCCCGTGTGCCGAAATTCCGTATATGATACCGAAGTTCACACTCTTGGCGTGCGAGCGTTGTTCCTTTGTAACAGCGTCTATATCCACTCCAAAAACACGCGCAGCTGTACTGCGGTGAATGTCTTGTCCTTGTTCAAAAGCCTGTATCATAGCGTCTTCACCTGCCAATGATGCTATTATACGAAGCTCTATCTGCGAATAGTCCGCTGCCATTATCACATTTTCTGGCGAAGAAGCTATAAAAGCACTTCGTATCTGCGTGCCACGTGGTGTGCGGATAGGTATATTTTGGAGGTTAGGTCCAGAAGAAGAAAGGCGCCCTGTGGCTGTTAGTGTCTGGTTAAAAGATGTGTGTATGCGCCCTGTGGCAGGGTTTATCTCTTTTGGCAAAGCCTGAACATAAGTAGAAAGCAGTTTTCCCAACGAACGGTATTCTAATATATCTGCCACCACTGGATAGTCTGGCGCAAGAGCCGATAACACTTCTTCCGATGTGGATATTTGCCCTGTGCGGGTCTTTTTTACCTTTTCTCCTATTCCCATTTTTTTGAAAAGGACTTCACCTAACTGGCGTGGAGAATTGAGATTAAACGTTTCTCCTACCTGCTCAAAAATCTTTTGCTCCATTTGACTCAGTTGTGCCGAAAAATCACTTCCCAACGCATCAAGTGCCGCAGTGTCTATTTTAACACCAGTGGTTTCCATTTGTGCCAAAACGGGTACCAGTGGCATTTCCAGTTCCTTGAAAAGTTTTTCTGCACCTTTCTCTACCAAAAGAGGGCTAAACACTTCTTTCAGACGCAGAGTAATATCCGCATCCTCAGCTGCGTATTCTCTAATGCGTTCGGCATCCACTGTGCGTATGTCTTTCTTGCCAGACATCATCTGCTGATAAGTCATTGGGCGGTAAGACAAATAACGGCTGGCAAGGCTGTCCATACCATGGCGGCTTTCAGGGTCTATAAGATAATGGGCTACCATGGTGTCATATAGTTCTCCACGTACTTCTATGCCGTATTTGGAGAGTATTTCCATGTCATACTTTATGTTTTGACCTACTTTGGCTATGTTTTCATTTTCAAACACGGAACGGAATTTTTCCAACACATCGCGCGTTTTTTTCTCGTCAGAGCTTAGGGGCACCCAGTACGCTTCTGTTTTTTTCACAGAAAAAGACATTCCAACTATCTGTGCCGATAATGTGGATACAGATGTGGTTTCGGTGTCAAATGTTATTTCTTTTTCTGCCAAAAGTTTTTTTATGAGTGCGTCTATTTCTTCATCTGTATTTACAGAAAAATACGTGTGCGGTGATGTAGAAAGGTCTTCTTCGGAAGAAAAAAGAGTCTGCATGGGGTTATCCTCACTGGACGAGAACATATCAAGTTGCGATGCGTTTTTCTGTGGCAAGGTTACTATCTGTGTTTTTTCTGTTAAGACTGGTATTTGCGTCCCTGCAAAATCTCGATACACAGCTTCCAACATTCGTCTAAATTCCAATCTCTCAAATATTGCACGTACAGCATCCAAATCAGGAGCATCCATGTGGCACTTGGTGTGGTCAAAAGTTACTGGGACGTCTGTTTCTATTGTCGCCAAACGTTTTGACAAAATGCCTATTTCTGCATTTTCAACTATTTTTTTACCTGCTGCTCCTGCTATTTTATGCGCATTAGCCAATAGGTTTTCCATAGTTCCATACTCTTGGAGATATTTTTTAGCGGTTTTTTCCCCAACGCCTGGTAGTCCGGGTATGTTATCAGACGCATCGCCCATCATGCCGAGGTAGTCTTTTACTTGTGATGGTTGTGCTACTCCAAAACGTTCTTTTACCCGTTCTACGTCCCATATTTCTATACCATTGCCCATGCGAGAGGGGCGATACATAAATGTTTTTTCTGTTACTAACTGGGCATAGTCTTTGTCTGGGGTTACCATATAAGTGGTGTATCCTTGTTCTTCGGCTTGTCTTGCGAGTGTGCCTACCACGTCATCCGCTTCAAATCCTTCTACTGCCATCTGTGGTATGTGAAATGCCTCCAATATTTCTTTTATAACTGGTACAGCAAATGTTATGGCTTCTGGTGTGGCTTCGCGTTGTGCTTTATATGGTTCATATAGTATATGGCGAAATGTTGGTTTTGAGGTGTCAAAGACTGCTGCTATATGGCTGGGACGCTCTTTTCTTAACATATCCAACAGTGTATTGACAAATCCCATTACGGCAGAAGTGTCCTGTCCGTGGCTGTTGGGGCGCACGGTTCTGGAAAAAGCGTAATATCCTCGGTATATCAGGGCATAGGAATCCAATAAAAATAGGCGTTTGTCTTGTGGTTCTGTGGGTATCATGTTGGTTTTTTGTTTATATTTGCGGGTGTTTTTGACTAAAATAGTATTTGACTCTTTTTTACGGAGTAAAGATACTGCTTTTTATGTCAATGATAGTATTTTTTAGCTTGGGTAGCTCAGTTGGATAGAGCAGCAGTTTCCTAAACTGTTGGTCGCGGGTTCGACTCCCGCCTCGAGCACAAACAACACCTGTATATCAAGTGGTTACACGTATATGTTTCCGTTATTTTTATTTCAGCGGAAAACAATGAACCAAAAAAAGTCCCTAATTTAGGGGCTTTTTTTATAACCATTCTTTATAAAAAATAGCACATATGTTAAATATTATCTTTTGAGAGAAAAAAATGCACTATTTTTTATATTCTTGTTTAAAAAATATTTACGTTTGCGTAGTAATTACAATTAACTATATTATATGAAACCAAATGAAAAACCAAAAATACTCATAGTAGTGTTTTTGGTATCTTTTTTTCTGAACTCACTTACACTTTTGGCACAACAAACCGCCAATGAATACCTTAAAGAGGCTAATATCTTTTCAAGACTCTACACAGGACAAATAGCCGACAAATACAATCCAATGGTGTATCAAGGTACACCGTATTACGGCGGTGATAACTACACTACGGGGACTGTTGTTTTCTCTGGTGTGGAATACGTTGGACTCAACATATTTATAGATATGTACAAAAAGCAGTTGGTAGTACTAAACCACAATAATTTTCCCATCATCATACCTCATCAAAAAGTAGAAAAAGTCCTACTTCACGGCAACACTTTCCAGTGGATAGACATTACAGCTGAGAATGGACTTAAAAACGACGGATATTACATTTTGTTTTTCCAAGGAGAAAAACTAAGTCTCCTCTGTGAGGAATACTGTGATGTTCGTGAGGAAAAAATCATTCCCATCACGTTTGAGACAAAAGAAAGACTATATCTTAATAAGGGAGGAAAATATTATAGAGTAAACTCCAAAGGCGATATTATAAAACTTTTTCCTGAGTATAAAAAAGAGATAAACGAATATTCAAAAGAGCGACATCTGGATTTCTCAGGTCTTAAAATACAGAGTATGATAGAACTAACCGCCATGTGCGATAAATTATAAAAGACTTTTCCACATGAAAAAAATAACAATATTAGGTTTGTGGCTCATTATGAGCTTGTGCCAAAATAAATTATACTCACAGACCACACCCTCAACTCCTGTTGCCGATAGCATCACTCTGAGAGAGCTCATTTCTACATTGGAACGCACATCCTCGTGCAAGGTGTACACCGACGTGGCATTGGACACCAAAGTACCACGTTCTGAAAAAACTCTTTCAGTAATGGATTTGGACAGTTTTTTTGAAAAATCACCATACAAAGCATCTGTATATGGAGACAAAATATTCATTCTCCGCGGACAGAAAATAGACACATCCTACGGGCTACATTTTCCTTCAAAAGAGGAATTGGCTAAGAAAAACGAACAGGAAGAGATAGTCATTCAGCGTACAGCGCAGTCTTATAACGTTGATTACTCAACAGAAAAAGCTGCTTCTGAAAATAAAATATACTCCATTGGCGATAAATACTCAGCTATAAAGAAAAAGCAGATAACACTCAAAGGACGCATCACCAATTATTCCACCGGCGAACCTATGTTCGGTGTCAACATCCTTATAAATGGCTCAAAAGGTGGAGGCTCTACCGATAAAAACGGCAATTATTCCATAGAAATACCAGTAGGACGACAAAAATTAGACATTCATGGCATGATGGTAAAACCTACATCGCGTCAGGTTATGGTGTATGATGACGGGATACTGAATATAGAAGTCATGGAAGATGTTGAAGTATTTGAAGAGGTAAGAATATCTGCCGAGAGAACCAACAAAATAAGAAACGCACAGATAGGCGTGGAGGCCATACAGACATCCAAGATAAAAAACATACCTATGGTTTTAGGTGAAGTGGACATACTGCGTGTGATACAAACCTTACCAGGAGTCAAGACAGTAGGCGAGGCTTCATCTGGATTTAACGTCCGCGGTGGTGCCACAGACCAAAACCTCATCTTGCTAAACAATGGAACTATATTCAACCCTAACCACTTATTCGGGTTTTTCACCGCTTTTAGTGCCGATATGATACAAGATGCTGAACTTTTCAAAAGCAGTATTCCTGCCAAATACGGCGGACGAATATCTTCGGTGCTGAACATAAACGGCAAGGAAGCAAGCAAAGAAAAATTCACTGGTTCGGCAGGTATAGGACTTGTTACCAGCAATGCCAATCTTGAAATACCATTAGCTAAAAACCGCTCTTCACTACTTATTTCTGGTAGAACAACGTATTCGGACTGGATACTCGGTATGTTGCCAGATGACAGTGGATATAAGGACGGTAGTGCCAATTTTTACGACATGGGACTTACTTTTAGTCAGAAAATAGGTCAAAAGAACATTTTGAACATATACGGATATTACAGTCATGACCAGTTTGCATTTACCAAAAATGAAAAATACGCCTATGACAACATGAACTTTTCCGCTAAATGGCGCACCATGTTCTCGTCCAAATTTATGATGAATTTGGCTATGGGATATGACCACTATGATTACATGAATCGCGATGCCAATGACCTTGCTTCTGCCTTCAAGCTATCATTTGACATAAACCAATACTTTGCCAAAGCGGACTTTACCCTCACCAGAGGAGATCACAACATAAATTTTGGTATCAATACCATTATGTATAACGTGGACGGAGGTAAAATGGACCCTTGGGGAGATGAAACACAAGTGGTGCCGGCTGAACTTCAACGTGAAAAAGCGCTTGAAACAGCCTTGTACATAGGCGATGAATGGAAAATAACACCTAAACTGACAGTGAACTACGGTTTGCGTTATTCTATGTTCAACGCTATGGGACCTCGCACTTACAACAAATATACACCGGGTATGCTTCCTTATGAAGAGACAGTGATAGAGACCGTAGATGTATCTTCTGGTAAAATATTCCAAACATACCAAACACCTGAAATACGCATTTCTGGTTCTTATGCCCTTCGCGATAATTTATCCATAAAAGCGGGCTTTAACACCATGAGCCAGTATATTCATAAACTATCCAACACCGTTACCATGTCCCCTACCGACACATGGAAACTATCCGATGCCAATATCCGTCCACAAAAAGGATGGCAAGCAGCTGGTGGACTTTACTACACCATACCTCGCAAGGACGTGGAGATGACTGTGGAGGGATACTACAAACACATGAATGATTATCTGGATTACAGAGGTGGTGCTCAGCTTATCATGAACGAACACATAGAAACCGATGTAGTAAATGCCGAAGGTTATGCCTACGGCGTGGAGCTTTCCATAAGAAAAATGTCTGGAAAACTCAGCGGTTGGCTCAGCTATACATATTCTCGTACTTTCTTGCGCCAGAGCGATAAACAGATACCTAACCCTGTCAATGACGGTAATTGGTATCCTACCAACTATGACAAACCACATGATTTCAAAATGGTAGCTAACTATAAGATAACAGACCGCCTTAGCTTGTCATTGAATTTGGATTACAGCACTGGACGTCCTACCACAGTACCTGCTGGTAAATATTTCAACACTGCCACTAACTCTATGCAGGTGTATTACACAGACAGAAACACATACCGTCTGCCGGATTACTTCCGTGGAGATGCTGCTTTCAACATAGAACCTACACATAACCAAGCAGCTACTTTTCACAGCAAAATATCCATTGGCGTGTATAACTTCACAGGACGCAAAAACGTGTACTCTATATATTATTTGAATGAGGGAGGCAAAATAAACGGATACCAACTATCCATTTTCGGAGCGCCAATACCTTATGTAACATACAGCATAAAATTTTAGAAGAAGATGAAAAACATAAAATCATTTGCCATACTGACCATAACGGTAATATTGTTTGCAGCGTGCATTTCTGAATTCAAGGCTACTTTACCTTCATCAGAAAGCAACATACTGGTAGTCTCTGGCGACATAATAGAAAACACACAGGTAGATTTTACTCTCAGCAAAACCTTTGACTTAGACAGTCCAGTACCACCAGCTTCCAGCTATGACATCACAGCCACAGTAACATTGGTAGGTAGCGACGGTTCAAAATCAGCCCCTGCTAAGTCCATGGGAAAAGGCGTTTACCGAATGAACATAGGCACTCTTTCAGATAATGTTGAGTACTGTCTTAGCATAGAATACGAAGGCAATATCTACACCTCTACCATGAGTAAGCCTATCACCACTCCTGAAATAGAGGGAATGTCTTTTTCCCAGCCAGAAGAAAATGGAAACATAGGTATTCGCGTTTCCACAGCGCAGACCGCCTCTGCTACCGTTCAGTATTTTATATGGACATATCAGGAAGATTGGGAGTTCCCTGCCAAAAACTACACCAGACTTTATTATAATAAAGATAAAAAAGCTCCCGATACTCTTAGCGTAGCCGATAAATACTACTGCTGGCAGAGCAATTCTGTCAATAAATTATTGGTAGCCAGCACAGACAACATGGCATCCAATAAACTGACCAACAAACAGATTTTAGATTATCCTTCCGACGATGATAGATTCATTTCTCTTTATTGCATAACGCTGACGCAAAAAGCTGTATCCAAATCGGCTTATCAGTACTATTTGAGCAAAAAGACTGAAAACGAGGACATGGGAGGCATTTTCACCCCCCAACCTACCGAACTTGGCGGTAATATAACTTGTAGCACCAATAGCGCAAGAAAAGCTATCGGTTTTGTTTCAGTGCTTAAAAACGTGGTAACCAAGAGATTTTTCATAGACCGCAAAGATATATCTCGCACAGCCACCTCCTGTGATGTATATCTCACCCCTGACCAAGTAGCAGAAGCTGCCGCAGCTAAGGAAATAACCGTGGATGAGTATATAATAAACCAAGAACTTGAACCCATTGGAGACTGGGCATGGGAAAAAGATACAAGAGACGAAACAGATAATGTAGTGATAGACCTTTCAGGATATGCTTCCATCATCTGTACAGACTGCGTAAAAGCAGGCGGTAGTAAGTCAAAACCTTCTTGGTGGCCTAACGATAAAGAATAATTAAATATTATGAAACATATACTATACATAGCGTTATTTGTTCTGTCTTTTTGCACAGTCAAGGTTAACGCTCAGAATGCCAAAGATGAACGCGCATACGTGATTACAGACAAAGATAATTACGTTTCAGGTGAAGTAATGTGGCTTAAATTCATTCTTTTTGACAATGACTATAAAACTTCATCATTTAGCAAGGTAGCGTACATTGAATTGGCAGACACCCAGCGCCCATACGTACAGGAAAAAATAGCATTGACCAAAGGCGAAGGGCAGATACAAGTGTCTCTTGCTGATGATATGCCTTCTGGCGTATATGAACTATGCGGTTATACTCGTTACATGAAAAATGGCACACCTGATGTGTTTTTCAAAAAATACATCTCTGTGGTAAACCCCAAAACTACCCCAGTTTCTTCACGTGCCAAAATGGTTTCTTATGAAAAAATAGCTGAAAAAACACCATCACCCTCTCCCATTTCATCTGTAAAAGTTCTTACCGAAAAGAGCATTTACAAAAACCGTGAGCTGGTAAAAGTAGATGTTGCCGATGTTCCGAAAAACGCTGTCAAGGTGGTTGTTTCTGTTTACGGTAAGGATTCTCTATTTACTACTGCACAGGCAGATAGTGAGTGCCTAAAAAAAGAAATATCCAAAACTTTTTCTGTACAACAAGGAAAATATCTTCCAGAATATGAAGGTCATATTATCACCGCAACACTAAATGACACTACTGCAAATAAAGCGGAATATATGTCAAACATTTCTTTCGTAGGTGAACATATACGCTACATAAACGGACAGCAAGATGCTAAAAATGGCGTTTTCTATTTCTACACCAATAGTATTTACGGGCCACAGGAAATAGTTTCTTCTGTTACATCCACAGATGGAACTCAGGTGCCATATCGTCTGGATATTGTTTCCCCTTTTGCAGAGCAAAGACCTCAGAGTCTTCCCGTGTTGGAGTTTTATCCTTCTGAAAAACAGATAACAGACCGATATGTGGCTTCGCAAATACATCGTCTGGTGGCAACGGACTCTACCGGTAAGATAGATATGGAGTATTATCATTTCCCTATAACGGTAAGCTATGATTTGGATAAATGGAAGCGTTTTAACACCCTGAGCGAAACCCTTATGGAGTTTGTTTACAAGGTGTCTGCCAGAAAAGTAGGCAACACGCGTAGGCTTTACGTTTTTTCAGAATCTATGCAAGGCTTTAACAAGGGCAATACATTAGTACTTTTAGACGGTGTGCCTATATTCAACCACGGTGAGATTTTGGACTACAACCCTCGCAATGTCAAGATGTTAAATATTTACGATGGTAAATTCATTTTTGCCAACGAGATGTACGACGCCATAGTGTCCCTTATTTCCAAGACTAAGGATTTACCTTTTTTCAAACTCAACGATATGTACCAGTTGTATCAATACAAATGCCCTACATTACCAGAGAGTTTCCCAATGGTGGATTATTCTTCTGCCGATGCCAAAGAGAGCCGTATGCCAGATGTTCGTCATACGCTGTATTGGAATGCGGATGTAAAGGCTTCCGATAAAGCGTCGGTAACGTTCTATACATCGGATTTATCTGGTGATTTTGTGGCGCGTGTTACCGTTCTTACTTCTGACGGGAAGGTCATGGTTTCAGATAAAGTGTTTACCGTCAAATAGTTTCACACATAAAGATAAAGCCCCGAATTTCGGGGCTTTTTTTGCTAACTGCATGATATACAGTTACTGTTTGTACTGGAGATGGGAGTCGAACCCACACATTCATTTCTGAATAAAGGATTTTAAGTCCTTCGTGTCTACCATTCCACCACTCCAGCACTTGGTAAAAAAACAGGGCTGCCTTCTGATAAGCTCAGCCCCTGTTTTTGAGCGGAAAACGGGATTCGGACCCGCGACCCCCACCTTGGCAAGGTGGTGCTCTACCACTGAGCTATTTCCGCGCTATGAGATTGCAAATATATAAATGATATTTAAAATGTCAAAATATTTTTTCTATCTTTGACTATACATATTTGAAAAAAACATTGAATTGAAAAAAAACATACTTGTTTTAGCATTAACAATTATAGCCACCGCCAACATTACAGCTCAAAGCACCACAGACTTTAAACGCAATGAAATATCGGTAGGATATGGTTTTGCACCAGTGCAGGATATGTTTGGAACATTAGAGACAATAGTTTCATTCGGACTATTCACCCGTGAAAACTCCACATCCATAGGAGCTATTTCAGCAGGATACAGCTATCATGTTTCAAAAGTGGTATCGCTGGGAGCTACATACGCTTTTTCCTCTGGTGAGAGCGACCTTTACACAGCTGGGTCTTTTTCAGGACACGTAAAACAACAATTCCACGCTGTTATGGCTATGGGAAAATTTAACTGGCTAAACAGAAAATCATTTACCATGTACTCCAAAGTAGGCATTGGTGTGCTTCTTAGCTCTTGCGATGGCGATAACAAAGAGTTAGACCAAAACAGCACCATGGTAGCTTTCCAATGGTCTCCACTTGGTATGGAATTTGGAAATGACATAGCTGGTTTTGTGGAAATGGGTATGGGAAACTGTGGCTTCTTGCAGGCTGGGGTGCGTTTTCGTTTCTAATACATTGCTAAAAACTACGCTCTTATAAATCCGACATTTATTTCATTATGTGTAAAATGTTTTATAGATTTGTACGTTTTACTACATTGAGGTAAAAGAGAACATATAAATAAATTTATACGGTGAAGAAAGTATTTATCATAAGCCTTTTGGTCATCTTGGCAGACCAAATACTCAAATTTTGGGTAAAAACACACATGATGTTGGGCGAATCCATACATATAACCGATTGGTTTCAAATATATTTTGTGGAGAACGTCGGCATGGCATTTGGCATGGAATTTGGAGGAATGGGCGGAAAAATATTCCTCACCCTGTTTAGAATAGTCGTATCGGGACTACTTCTGTTTTGGATATGGTCTCTGACAAACAGAAAAGCGTCTAATTTTTTAGTCATCCCACTCTCTTTGATATTCGCCGGAGCAGTAGGCAACATAGTGGACTCTTTGTTCTACGGGCTTATTTTCAACACACCTATGGGCGAAATAGCGTCTGTATTCCCAGCTGATGGCGGATACGGAGCATTCCTATGCGGCAAAGTAGTAGATATGTTCTATTTTCCATTATGGGAAGGCACACTGCCACAGTGGTTACCTCTATGGGGCGGGCAGCCTTACTTATTTTTCCCAGCAGTGTTTAACATAGCAGATGTAGCTGTATCGGTAGGTATCATTTTGCTATTGCTGTTCCAAAAAAAAGCATTTGACGAACATTCAGGATATAGAAAATCTGACCGATACGTTAGAGGTTTTTAGTCATCATACCATGAAAAAAATTTACATATTATTATCATTATTGTGCATAAACATTTGTCTTTATGCACAAAACCTCAACGATTCATACCTTAAATACATAGAACAATACCGCTCCATAGCCATACGACAAATGCAGAAAGAGGGTATTCCAGCCAGCATTATCATGGCGCAGGCACTCCTTGAATCATCAGCAGGCAATAGCTTTTTGGCGGTAAAGGCAAACAATCACTTTGGCATAAAATGCACATCGGACTGGAACGGACCATCCATACGTAAGGATGATGACAAAAGAAATGAATGTTTTAGAAAATACTCCAAAGTGGAGGACTCATTTACAGACCATTCAGCATTTTTAAAAAGAGACCGCTACGCATCACTGTACAAAATACCATCCACGGACTATAAAAATTGGGCGCGCGGACTAAAAGCCGCTGGTTATGCCACCGACAGCCAATACGCCGAAAAGCTCATTCGTCTTATAGAAAATTATTCTCTTCATACTTTGGACACTGGTGAACGAGGTGGCAGAAAACACCCTTTCTGGCACATCCGTATACGCTCCTGCCAACTCTTCGGTAATACTGTATCACAAAAACAAAGGTATCCCGTACGTGATAATGGGCAAGGGAGATACTTTGGAAAAAATAGCCAAAATACATAAAAAGTCTTACCCTAAGCTAATGGAATACAACGATATGCGCCATGACACTCCTGTGGGTGAGGGTAGTATCATTTTCTTGTCTTTTAAAAAGACAAAAGGACTGGATGAGTTTTACATCATAAAAAGTGGAGATACCATGTATTCTATATCGCAAAACGAAGGCATGACATTAGAAAGCCTATATGAGAAAAATAGACTAAAAGTGGGGGCTGTGCCTCCCGTAGGTACTAAACTTTATCTGCACAAAAAGATACCTAAGAAATACGCCAAAAACGAATATAACGTACAATAAAAAAGCTCGCCTTCGGCGAGCTTTTTTGCGCTTTTACTACCTAAAACACTATACCGGTAGAGAAGAAAAATCCAAGGGTAGAGCCTGTGGTTTTCTCTGGTGAATACGTGAATGTTAAGTTGAACGGTCCTATTGGTGTGTTGATGCCATATCCAAGTCCCATTCCTTGTATTTGGCGGTAGGTAGAATTGTAAAATATTCCATACCTATTTATAAGACCATAGTTGTACACTCCGTAAATAAATTGGTTTTTTCCTGGTGAGTATTGCAGGCGAGCGCCAAACTTTATGAAGTTGTTTTCTCCTATGTATGCATCTTTTTCATCTGAGTTCCAAAAGAACGGAAGCCCATAAAATTCCTCATAGTTAAACGGCAAAATACTTCTAACACCACCCGGAAAAAAACGATACGCAAACGGTAATTCATCAGTAATTGACAGCCCTGCAAAACCACTTAGCCCAAGTGTAAAATACCGTGTCAAGGCTATTGAGTGGTTGATACTTGCTTTTATATATGATGACATAGGTGAATATTCAGGCGAATATATGTACTTTAAGTCTATCATAGCACTGGTACCTTTGGTAGGGAAAAAGCGGTCGTCGCGAGTATCAGCGGTGATATAGACATAAGGGCTTATGAAGTATGTATTTTCGTATTTCAACATTTTAGACCCAAGTATGTCTATATTATTTACATAGGATTTCATAAGTAAGTATTCTACTCCGATACCTGCGGTAAATACTTGTTTAACGTTTTTCTGAGCGTAAAAATCCAATATCACGTATTCATTTTTTATCTCTACCCCTATGTCATAATCGTTATCTTTATCTATAAAGAAAGATGAATTAGTCTTTAACAGACCAGCCCTAAAATCAACCCCGTAAGAAGGTTTTTTACCATTATCCCTAAAAAGAGATGCAAAAAGAGCTGGATTTTGTCCTATTACCAAGTCAGTATTAAAAATAGAACGTTTTAGAATGTTGTTTATCCTCAGGTTTACCAATATATTGGCTCCGTAGAGTTTGTCATAGCTCCACCCTATACCCACATACTGACGGATAGGGTTTTCCTTTGCTATGATGTGAAGGTTATAATGTCCTTCATTTTTTTCACTTTTTCTAAGACGATAATATACGTTATCAAAGTTACCTGTGGCATACAGACGGTCTATACCGCTGTGTATCTCTGGTAAATCCATATCATTAGGAAAACTGCCTTCAAAACGTCCAAGAAAATAATCCTTGTTGTAACTTTTTGAACCTTCCACCACTATATCATCAACCATAAAACTTTTTGGCACCTCCACATGCTCACGCGGTTTGTATGGTTCAAAAGCCTGCTGTGCCTGAGCTATCTGACGCAAATACTCATACGCTGCCTCTCCTGCGGCAAGCCCTCGGGCATAAATGGTATCAGCTGAGTTAAAACTCATTACCCCATAATTGGTAAGGTCTGGTTTTATGTCTAAATCAAGATTTTTTACCTGACGGTTTACATTTCTCACCATTTCAAAACTTATCAACTGTTCCAAAATGCTGACTATGGATGTAAGGTCTTTAACTGGTGGCAGTGGAGCGTTGATGTTCACACCTATTATAATATCCACACCGTTTTTCTTCATCTCGTTGATAGGGTAATTATCTACCACACCGCCATCTACATACGTGTGTCCGTCTATGACAAAAGGAGTGAAAAGAGAAGGAAATGTGCCACTGGTACGCATAGCCTCAGGCAGATAACCACCGTCCAATCTCACCGAAGTGCCATCAGCAAGATCTGTTACCTTAGCATAATAAGGTATATAAAGATTTTTGAAGTCGTCCACATCGTGCATCGGTATAGTCCAGTCTGCCATGGTGTTTATAACATTTTGTCCTTTTGATATGGCTGTGGGAAGTTGTGGCTTGAATTTTACCATTCCTATTCTCAGACGGGTTTTGCCTTCCTGCTCCTTATCATAATAAAGGCGAAAACGACGCTCTGGTTTGTCCTGCACCATGGATATCATGTCAAAATTTTTAATCAGAGAGTCTATCTGTTCTGTGCCATATCCACAAGCATACACACCACCAACTATTGCGCCTATACTGGTACCTCCTATATAATCCACCGTTACTCCGGCTTTTTCCATTATTTTGAGTACACCAAGATGAGCGTAACCTTTGGCTCCTCCACCAGAGAGTACCAAACCAACGGTAGGACGGTGCGAATAGTCCTTTGCAGAAAATGTCCTACCTTTTATAACCATACTATCCAGCGGTTCTGCCTTTATTCCATACATAATGAAAAAAAACAGTGCCAAAATGATGTATTTTGTGTTTTTCATAATGTTGAAATTTTTGTCAGTTTCTTAGTATTCTTACCCAATAATAAAGGTAAATGTTTTTTACAAAATATTATGGGATAATACGCCATTGCAATTATTATTAATACTGTCCAACACCCACCACACAATGAGTAATATTCAGTTATACCTAAACATTTATACATCATAGATACCACACCATAACAATACCCATGAATACACATTATCAACAATGTGCCTTCAGATACAGTCTGAATAAAATTCAACTTAATATTATTAAGTAAAAAACAAAATGAAAATACCATTAAACTACCGGAAATTCCCATCAGCAAATAAAGGAACAAGTTGTTTGTTGTGCTACTACTAGCTATATCTGTCATACCGCTGCTAAAATGAAAAGATACACATAATGTAACTAACGAGATGATAAGCACTACTATGAACTGCTTTTTCCCTTTATTCAAATAATCCATGTATTTACTACTACTTAAAAAATTTCCAAAAAAGAAAAAAGGCAAGGCAGATAATGCTGCTCCAATTGAAAATGGCATCAAATATCCATAATATTTAAATATCCCAGCAATAGTTATCCCTAAAATGCAGATAATAACTTTTTTATAAGCCTTAAACCTGCAAATAAAATAATATATCTGTCTTACAACAAACAACGCTGGAAGAAACCATAGAGCCACATAATTCATAATAGTATATTCTGTATTATGTGCTATTCCTAAAAAAAGCCCACCTAATGATTTCATGATAAACCAATCTTGAATGTCTTGCGTTTTCAGATATTGCGACGAAGCAACATACATAATGGAAAACAATCCGAATATCAAATATGGCACCAACAAAGATTTCACATTGTTTTTCAAATATTTTGAATATTTATTATCCGTTGGCATATGAAATAAATAACCAGAAATAATAAAAAACAAAGGCATATGAAACGAATAAATAAAATATGTGTAAGTTTTATTTCCCATATTGTAATGCCACAACACTACCAAGAAAATACCTATGCATTTAGCCAAATCTATCCAGCTTTCTCTATTTTTCATAATCTCTTAATTTATCTATGCAAAGCAAAATTTCACTAATTGCTCTATCCTCTCTATCGGCATTACACGAATACCGGGGTAATTCTGAGGGACTATCTTGTTGTATTTGGAAATGAAAATGATGTTAAAGCCCAACTTTTGAGCCTCGCTCACCCTCTGTTCTATACGCGTAACAGGGCGTATTTCACCAGAAAGACCTACCTCAGCGGCAAAACAAGTCTTTTCACCTATCGCAATATCTTCATTAGAAGAAAGAACAGAAGCCACCACCGCCAAATCCAGTGCTGGGTCATCCACCCTGACCCCACCTGTGATATTTAAAAAAACGTCCTTTGAGCCAAGATGAAAACCTACTCTTTTTTCCAAAACGGCCAAAAGCATATTCAGACGTTTTATGTCATAACCAGTAGTACTACGTTGTGGTGTGCCATATACAGCCGAAGACACCAATGCCTGAACCTCTATCATAATAGGACGCATACCCTCCAAAGTAACAGCTATGCTATTGCCAGAAAGTTGAGAATTATGCTGTGAGATAAGAGCAGACGAAGGATTATCCACCACCGTGAGCCCACCACCGTTCATACTGTAAATGCCTATCTCGTCAGTACTACCGAAACGGTTTTTTATAGCGCGGACTATACGGTAAATATGGTTTCTATCTCCTTCAAATTGAAGAACGGTATCTACCATGTGTTCCAATATCTTAGGGCCAGCCAACGTTCCGTCTTTGGTTATATGACCTATCAAGATGACAGGAACACCACTCTGTTTGGCATAGCGGAGAAGCTCTCCTGCGCATTCACGTATTTGAGAAACACTACCTGCCGAAGCCTCCACTGCCCCTGTGGTGAGAGTTTGGATAGAATCAACCACCACCATAGCTGGTTTTACTTCTTTTATGTGTGAAAAAATAGCATCGGTACGCGTTTCGGATAGAACATAACATTCATCATTGGTTATGCCTATGCGCTCGGCGCGCATTTTTATCTGTTGAGGACTCTCCTCACCAGAAACATACAATGTGCGAAGCCCTTTTGCCCTTAGTGCCAACTGCAACATAAGGGTAGATTTACCTATCCCCGGTTCTCCTCCCAAAAGGGTAATAGAACCGCTGACCAATCCTCCGCCGAGTATTCTGTTAAACTCCGTATCGGATGTGTCTATTCTATCCTGCTGAGAAAACTCTACTTCTCTTATATTAAGCGGAATAGCTCCCGTTGCGCTACCTTCTTTTGAAAAACTCCAAGCAGGAACATTTTGCTCCGTAGCGGTAGAGATAGCCTTTTCTACCAATGTGTTCCACTGATGACACGAAGGACACTGACCGAGCCATTTAGGGTAATCCATGCCACAGTTTTTGCACACAAATACTGTTTTTGTCTTTGCTGCCATACTATGCCATATTTAGTCTTTTCACCACTGAAAAAGCCTTGTCTATATCTTCCTGTGATACTATTAGAGTAAATTCGTTAGTAGTGGAAACCACCTCCAAAAGGTTTATACCCTCCCATGCTATTTTTTTGAAAATGTAGTAATAAAGACCTGAACAGTTGGCATTTTCGGCAGGGAGTTTCACTGTGATAGACGCCAGATTAGGTGCTTTGGAAATGAGCGTCTCACTGCTAAAATATTCATCTGTTTTCTCTTCCACCACATTGGAAAGGATGATAGTGGTCTCATACACACCCTGAGAATAGGTATAAAAAATCTCATTGCCCTGATTTCCTATGTGGTCTAAAAGCTGACTTTGGCGGACTATAAGCGTGGGTGAGTTTTTAAATGTATATTTGATCAGATTGGAACGCAACGTAATATCGCCCAAAGAGCGGATAGTCTGTTTGATGCGGTTTTCCAGTTCAAATTGGAGTATAGGGTGAATACGCTTTATAGCCATTATGATAGCTCCTTCGCGTACTTCTTTTTTAGTTACAGCCTCTATTTCTGGCTGCATAATGCGTGCCAAGGAGGAAATATTGATGAGGTCTTGCGCCAATGCCTCCTCTAAATACGGCTTTTCCTTGATAAGGGATTCTACTATTGATGATACTGATTTCATTGTGCTGTAAATGTATGATGTTAAATATGAAACAAATATACATAACATTGTATAAATACATTAGTAATTTTTAAAAAAAAACATCACTTAGTATTTTTGTAACAAAATGATAAAGAAAACAAAAAAAATGAAAGTGTACAAATTTGGAGGAACATCCGTAGGGACACCTCAGAGAATGGGCGAAGTAGCCCGAATAATAAATGACAACCAAAGCAAAATAGTAGTCCTCTCTGCCATGAGCGGCACCACCAATGCCTTGGTAGATATTTCATCTCTTTGCTACCGCAGAGAAAATGCCGAAGCTCGCCAAAAAACAGACGCCCTTTTTTCTCACTACACAAAAGTGATAGACACTCTTTTCACATCGGAAAAAGAAAAAGACAACGCCTTGGGGGTAGTATCGGGCTTTTTCAGCGAGATAAAAAACTGCATTACCGATGATTTCTCGCCACAAGACGAGAAAAAAATACTCTCATACGGAGAGCTCATATCCACTCATCTGTTTCATTTTTACCTACGGGAAAATGGCATTAAAAGCACTCTTTTGCCTGCATTGGATTTTATGAGGACAGACCGCATGGGCGAACCAGATATGTATTACATAGCAAAAAACCTCAACACATTGCTTAGTGAACACATAGACGAAACCCTTTTTATAACCCAAGGATACATCTGCCTAAACAATTACGGCGAAGTGGACAATCTCTGCCGTGGAGGTAGCGACTACACCGCCACCATCATCGGGGCATCTATCGGCGCATCCGAAGTACAGATATGGACAGACATAGACGGACTACATAATAACGACCCTCGCGTGGTGGATGGGACATCTCCCGTTGCCCGCCTTTCATACAGCGAAGCAGAAGAACTGGCATATTTCGGAGCAAAGATACTGCACCCTCTCTGCATCATTCCCGCACATAATGCAGGTGTACCCGTTTGGCTAAAAAACACTATGAACCCTGCGTCTGACTGGACTCTCATTTGCTCTGATGGAGGCTCTGGTGGAGTAAAGGCAATAGCTGCCCGCGATGGAAACATTGCTATCAAGATACAGTCTGCGCGTATGATTATGGCTTACGGTTTTCTACGACGTATATTTGAGATTTTTGAGAGATACCGCACTCCGATAGACATGATTACAACGTCGGAAGTAGCTGTGTCTCTTACAATAGATGATGTTACTAATCTTTCCCATATAGTGGACGAACTACGTGAATTTGGTACTGTGAGCGTGGACAAAGACATGACAATAGTGTCTGTTGTGGGGCATGAGATAGCATCAGATGAGCGCAGCATGGATATTTTTGCTGCTCTAAAAGGTCATCAGGTGCGTATGATTTCATACGGTGGCAGTAGTAACAACATTTCCATTCTCATTCCTTCCGAGAGTAAAAAAGCGGTACTCGGTAGTCTTAGCTCGCATCTTTTTAAGTGATGATTTTGGAAAAAAAGTATATTTAAAACCAAAAACCCGATGATTACTCATCGGGTTTTTTATATTGTCAGACCAGAGTTGCGGATTATTTTTTTCCGTATTTGCTAAGGAATTTATCTATACGACCAGCTGTGTCTACCAGTTTAACTTTACCTGTGTAGAAAGGGTGGCTGGCGCTGGAAATTTCCAATTTTACAAGAGGATAAGTTACACCGTCTATCTCCACTGTGTCTTTTGTGTCAGCAGTAGAGTGAGTGATAAAAGTCTCGCCGTTAGACATATCGCGGAATGCGCAAAGTCTGTAATTCTCTGGGTGGATACCTTTTTTCATTTTATTTAAAATACTTTTTGATTAATCTATTAAACGCGTTCTCATGAAGCAAGAGGCTTTTTTCCTGAAAACCGCACCGTGGAAAGACTTGGTCGG
>JAQUTH010000009.1 GCA_028709885.1 Flavobacteriales bacterium | reverse complement strand
GATGTGCTCGTCCGGGGCTTTTTTGAACTTCGGCCACCCGGAAATCCCAATAAGAAGGAGTACTTTGGCTTGCAGTATGACGTACTCATCTATTAGTTCGCCTGCTTTGCGTCCTGTTACCTGTTTTAACGTGTTGGATAAATACTTTGGTGTCAAAAACAGTTTATCGGCATAGAAAGACACCTGACGGCTGTTTTTATAATTAGCCATGAGCAATTTCATGAACTCTCGGCATATATCATCTTTTCTACTGCTGTTTTTTTTCTGATTATGAAAATATTTTTCTAATATATTCTTCATTTCTGTCAACAGAGCGTTGACTATATAACGCATGGTGTCCAACAGAAAAGGGTTATTTTTATCCTTTATCCTATTGGAAATGAGAGCGTGATACTGCATTATTACATCCACTTCTTCTTCACTTAGGTTGAAGCAAGGATTATCTCTTATAGTGAAAAAGACTGTCATGTCTCTGTTTCGTGGTAGCGATGTGTTATCTGCAAAAAAAGGCGCCGACATGAACATAGAGTGTATAGAAAAATCGTCCGAGCGGTCTATATATTGTATCACTTGTCCGGGAGGTAGTATAAAAATATCGTTCTTTTTTACCTTGTACTTTTTAAGATTTACCATGAATTGTCCTTCTCCCGATACACAAAGAGCAAAAACAAGACCTTGCATTCTAAGAGAAACAGATGGTATATTTATACATGAGAGCGGAAAATCTGATATAGAAAAATCATCACCAATGCTCTCTATTTTAAAATCTTTTATGTCTTCTGGTCTTAGAAAACCTACTTCATTGAGCCTTTTTTCTGTTTTCATACTAATATTTATATTTTAAATATAGACAAACATACAAATATAAATTGATTTTCTAAAAAATATGAGCAAAAATAGGACAATTTTTCCCTTTATAAAAGTATAAAAACTTTTTTTTAGAGAAAAACAAAACAAAAATAGTTATTATTGCCTCTTTTGAAAATAAATAACACAGAATGGTTGCACGGGAAGTAAAAAGGCTATATATTTGCACTCGTAAACATCGCGAGATAGAGCAGTAGGTAGCTCGTCGGGCTCATAACCCGAAGGTCGCTGGTTCGAGTCCAGCTCTCGCTACAAAACAAAAAATAACCGCTTGAAAATCAAGCGGTTATTCTATTTTAAGGAAAATATCTGGACAAAAGCTGGACAGCACCAGTAACGATATTATCCATTTTAGCGGAAACGGGACAGTAACTTTTACACTTTGCCACCTCTCAGCGTAATATTCTGTTGGAAGATAAGAGACTTTTTTATCCTTTTTAACACAAGCCTTGAATGTAACCGCCATGATTTTATGTATTTTTTGAGTAAACTATGAGTAAACCAAAGATATAACTTCTCCCAAAATACGGTATAAGTAAGGTTGATTTTTTTGGAAAGAGGCATAAAAAAAAGCCTCAAAGCAAAACTTTAAGGCTTATATAACACTGTATTTCAGTATTTTGTAAATAGTGATCGAGAAGGGACTCGAACCCATGACCGGCTGATTAGAAATCAGCTGCTCTATCCAGCTGAGCTACTCGACCAAAAAAAAAGCCGCAATATAAAAAAGCGGCTTTTTAATGTCGGGGTAACAGGATTCGAACCTGTGACCTCCTGCTCCCAAAGCAGGCGCGATGACCGGACTACGCTACACCCCGAAATGAATGATATGCGGTGAGAAGGGGATTCGAACCCCTGGTACGGTTACCCGTACGGCAGTTTAGCAAACTGCTGGTTTAAGCCACTCACCCATCTCACCTTGTACAAAGAACTCTTATGTCGTACCTGTGATTAGGTCTCCATTTGTGAGTGCAAATATATGGCGTATTTTATATTCTACAAAACATTTTAGAGTAT
This sequence comes from Flavobacteriales bacterium, assembly GCA_028709885.1. Classification (GTDB taxonomy): domain Bacteria; phylum Bacteroidota; class Bacteroidia; order Flavobacteriales; family UBA1820; genus Merdimorpha. Next base: position 23,541 of record JAQUTH010000009.1, on the reverse strand, counting down.
TTTTTCAAAAAAATATTCTACTCACTGAAAATAAAGCTACTACACATCTTATTTTTTTGTGCGCCATATTGAAATGACTAAACACTAAATAAAAAGCGACATTTTGCACTAAAACGTCAAAAAACATTTGAAATGTATTAACATATTTGTACATTTACAAAAACAATAAAACACACAAAAAATGGAAATAATATTTATACAACTGGCTGCATCTCTGCTAAATATGAGTAACGCCACAGCAGAATTACGAGCCAACGCTCCACTGGAACACATAGATAAAGTAAACTGGACAGCCTTTCCTTATGCCCCAGAAGTAACATTTCAAGCAGGGTGGAATAAAGACGGACTATTACTGTCTTTTCACGTGAAAGAAAAACACATATTGTCTTTGTACACAACTCTTTACGCACCAGCATACGAAAACAGTTGCGTAGAATTTTTCTATTCTCCCACATCTGACAACGCATATTACAACCTTGAAATGAGTTGCACAGGAAGCCGTCTATGGCATTACAAAAACGAAAAAGGAGAGAAAACCACATTCAACGATGAGGATTTGGCAAAAATAAAAATAGTAACATCCGAACCTGAATTTACTCTGGTAGACAAAAAAGAAGGAGGCGAATGGGACTTGACCGTATTTATTCCAGCCGAATGTCTGCCAAAAGATTTTCTGACCTCAGGACGTGAATTTACTGCCAATTTTTACAAATGCGGAGATAAGACAGCCGAAAAGCACTACCTCTCTTGGGCGCCTATTGAAACAGAAAAACCATCTTTCCACCAGCCAAAATTCTTTGGTAAGGCAAAGTTACAGTAAAATGGACATAGAACAGATACGCATATTTTGCCTATCACTGGGCAGTGAAATAGAAGAATGTTATCCTTTTGACGACACCTCACTCGTTTTTAAGACAGGAGGAAAAATGTTTGCCTTGCTTGACATTCAAAGTGCATGGATGGCGCTAAAATGTCAACCAGAACAGGCCATAGCCCTTCGTGAAGAGTATGAATATGTAACTCCTGCCTACCATTTCAACAAAAAACATTGGAATGGTATAGACACCGTTCATGCCCCGTCTGCTCTATTATCTCAATGGATATCAAATTCCTACCAATTAGTAAGAAAAAAAGCTAAAAAAAACATAAAAAATTATGTATTTTTGCAACGCATTTTACTATAAAATATCATAAAAAATGAAACCAACATTATTAGTATTGGCAGCCGGAATGGGTAGCCGCTATGGAGGTCTAAAACAACTTGACGGTTTTGGACCAAACGGAGAAACTATCATGGATTACTCTGTATATGATGCCTTAAAAGCTGGCTTTGGCAAGGTAGTATTCGTTATACGCCATGATTTCGCCGATGAATTTAAAGAAAAAGTAGCGTCTAAATACGAAAATAAAATACCAGTAGAACTTGTCTATCAATCTCTTGACAACATACCACAGGGTTTTACATTGAATACAGAACGCACCAAACCACTTGGCACAGGACACGCTGTATGGTGCGCCACCGAATCCCTCAAAGGAGCTCCGTTTGCAGTTATCAACGCCGATGATTTTTACGGACCTTCCGCTTTTAAGCTAATGGCCGAATACCTCTCTAAAATGGACGACAACTGCTTGTCCCGTCAAATGATGGTAGGTTATCGCCTCACAAATACACTTAGCGAAAATGGACACGTATCCCGCGGAGTATGTGAACTCAATGAAGACCACACGCTAAAATCCATAACCGAGCGCACCAAAATATACACCAACGAAAAAGGCAATGTCGTCTTTATAGAAGATGACGTAGAATACCCTCTCACTGGTAGAGAAGTGGTTTCAATGAACATGATGGGTTTTTCTTCATGCGCTTTGAAACATTTTGATGCAGACCTCAGAGCTTTCCTTGCCGAAAACGCAGCGGAAATGAAAAAAGAATTTTACCTTCCTACCGTTCTTAACAACTTGATACAACGCGGACACTCTTGCGTGGATGTCCTACCCACCGAGGAGCAATGGTACGGGGTAACTTACCCAGAGGACAAAGCATCTGTAATAGCGTCCATAGGCGAAATGGTAAAAAAAGGCATCTACCCTTCTCCTCTGTGGAAATAACAGAAACAGTATAAAAAAAGCTCGGCTTCGCCGAGCTTTTTGCATTTATGACAACTATATTTCTTTTACCGAAATATCTTTTTTATCTACCACATTTTCAAAACGAAAAGCAGGCATACCCAATGCCATAACACACTGCACCGAACCTTTTATTCCAAAATGGCGTTCAAAAAGATGTTTTTTATCACGTCTTACAGCTGTCATCACAAAACCCATATACACCTGACTAACACCGAGACTCTCCGCCATGAGCGAAGCATTTTGGTACGCCAGATTAGCATCATCACGTCCAAAACGGCTATTCTCAGGTGTGTGTATCAAAAGCAAAGAAGTGGCTCCTCTAAGGATGACATCACTGCCTTTTTTCTCTGCCGAAAGAAGGCGAGCAAAACGCGGTATATAAGCATACAATGCTGGTGCAAAGGTTTTTATAAGCGGACGCACCAAGAAATTGTTGAGCAAATTATACACTTTTTCAAACGAAGAAACGGTGTATTTGCGCACCCAAAGGAGTTCTTCTGGGTTTTTAACCACGGTAAAAGAAACGCCTTGCTCATTGCTGGCGGTGGGGGCGGTATGAGCTGCCGATAGTATCATTTGCATATCGCCCTGAGCGATAGGTTTTTTGGTAAATGAACGATTGGAACGGCGTTTTTGACATAAAAGGAGTACCTGCTCTGGTGTTGGCATGGCTGAATAATCTATCTTGTGGACTTTTTCAGTAGGAAATTCACTATGAAGTACCGCACCTTTTGGACACACTCCAACGCAATGTCCGCAGAGAATGCAGTTTTGAGGATTTTTTACCTCTACTGTATGTCCTATTTTTTCCTGATGCAATATTTTAGATGGACACACCATGACGCAATGTCCACATTTTATGCACTCTTCTGAATTTATTTTTATGTCTACCATCTCGTGAAATTTAAAATCCCCGCACTAACGACGGGGATTTATATTTTAAATTATTTATTACAGAGCAAATAATTCTTTGTAACTATCTGCTATGTAAGTGTCTATATTTTGATAAAAAGCGTGCATTTCTTTTACATTGACATCGCCCTTCTCTCTCCACGAAGTGATGATAGGATAGGCGCGGGAGAATATTTCTTTTTCAACCGGTGCTAATTTTTGCATTATGCCACTACCCTGTTGGTTGTAGAGTTTGTCCCAGCAAAAATACGAACCTGTGCCTCCGCCTTGATTAAATGAAAAAACGCTTTTTTTCAATGTTACCACTCTGTCGCACAAAGGAGAGCGAGAAGTTTTGGCATCGTTTACCACCTGAACTGGCAGTTTTTCTGCACCTTCCACCCACAAAGGCACTACCACGCTGGCTGGTGGAAAGCCTAAAATAGTCCACATTGTAGTCAAAGACGCTTTTTCTCCTTTTTTGACACCTTGAACCACAGCTGAACTGGCTGTCATCTCACGTGCTATGAAGTCTTTGTCTATAAACCAACCGTTGGTCTTGGGGCTGTTATAATCTCCACTGCGAAGGTCTATTCCTAACATATCGTTCTTGTATGAACGTGCCAATGTAGTAAATATCCACTCAGGGGTTATCTCTTTTGTGCCTGCCACACGCATCAATTCTGCATTTTCGGTCATAAAGCGCACGTATCCCATTCCTTGGTGTAGTTTTCCAGAAAAAGAATAGTTAGTGCGCGCCAAATATCCACATGGCGCATCTTTTGGGTCATTTACATCGTAAAAGACATAACCTTGGTGTCCTACTTCAAAATAACCTCCTGCTCCATTGGCATCTATGACACCAAAATTAGCAGAAATCATCATCGGACGGGTAAGAGTGTCCAGCATAGTACGAAAATCCTCCAATGTGGCGCAAACCGCCAATGCACGACGCATAATACTGCCGTTAGCTGGTCCCATATCCTCATCACCGTCTGGTTCTACAACGTTATAAGACTGAGTATTCATTATAGAAAAACCTTTGCTATTGGTACCCATCCATACTTCGGTAGGATTTTTAGCACGGCTGTTCACTATGCCTATAAATGGGTATTTACCATCTTTGTAGTAGTGAACAGAGTTTTGTTCTGTACCTGTATCCCGTTGTTTCCACATAAGAGGGCGTCCGTCTTGGGTTATTTTTCCAGATATAATAGCAGATGTGCATGCTTGTACGTCTTGGTACAAAAAGACAGCTACTATCAGAAGTAAGGTAAGTGTTTTTTTCATTTTGTATATTGATGTGTTTTAAGTGTTATTCTTTTTTCTCAGTGCGTGCAGGTATGACTATTTTATCTGCCGAAGGGAAACCATTGTTTTGGTCAGAATTTTTATAGAAAACAGTTATGCTGTCGCCTATGAGCATACCGTCTGGGGTATCTTTTTCGGCATTTTCAGTGCTAAAAGATATGGTGTCTTTTCCAACGCCTACCATCACGGTGTTCATTGTTCCGTCTATAACTATGCCTTTTATTTGTTTTTCTTTGAGTGCTTCTGGACGTGTAATCACTATTTTAGATACTTGCGCGGTAGGTGCTTCACCTATATGATATAAAGTTATGCTGTCTCCCTTGTCCAGTCCGTCGGGAGCATCTTTTTCTGCATCCTTTATAGAAAAGATAAGAGTGTCGTTTTCTGAGAAAATCACCACATTGTCTTTCATAGCGTCTATCACCACGCCTGTTGTTTCCTTTTGTGTGTTATCTGCACATCCTACCGCCACTAATGACAATATGGATAAAATTATCCAGTTGTTTTTCTTCATTTTCCAAAAATTATTATTCGTTTTTTATATCTGTACAAATATATAAAAAGTAGTTATTTTACATGAAAAAACATGGCATAAATATTGAATTTAATTAAAAGTATGTTTAAATTTGTAGAAACAATAAAAACATTCTTATCATGTTGGATAATAGACCAAAACTTAAACATTTTCTCCTAAATGCCATGTATCATCCTTATGCTGTACGCCCCCGTTGGTGGATGAGAGCGTTTGTGATTCCTTTTTTCATAAAAAGAGGCAAAGGCAGTATAATACGCAATAAAGCCCGTTTGGACATTATGATATCCAAAAAATTTGAAATAGGATACCACAGCGTGATAGAAGACTACGCCATAATAAACAACGGCATGGGAGACATCACCGTGGGAGATTATTCTCAGGTAACATCCCGTGTAAAGGTGGTAGGTCCTGTCAAAATAGGCAAAAACGTTCTTATAGGCAGCGGAGCACAGATAACAGGTCTTACTCATAACTATAAAGACGTAACCCGCCCTATACAAAACCAAGGCGTAGAACCAAGCCTTACCACCATAGAAGATGATGTGTGGATAGGAGGAAATACGTGTATCAACCAAGGGCTTACCATTGGAACACACTCCATAGTAGGCTCAGGAAGTGTTGTAACGCGTGATGTACCACCTTACAGCGTAGCCGTTGGAAACCCAGCTCGCGTGGTTCAGACTTATGATTTTGACAAAAAAGAATGGGTCAAAGTAGCTAAAAAATAATACCAAAACGCCATGAATACCCCCATTGTCAGCGTTATCATTCCTGTGTACAACACCGAAAATTATCTTCGTGAAGCCATCTATTCCATTGAAAATCAAAGTCTTACAGATATAGAGATAATAGCTGTCAATGACGGTAGCACAGACAGTAGCCTCTCTATTTTGAATGAAATGGCAGAAAAAGACCCACGAATAAAGGTTCTTTCTCAGAAAAACGCTGGACAGTCAACGGCCCGAAACACAGGCTTTGATATTGCAACTGGGCGGTACGTGTATTTCATGGATAGCGACGATATTTTAGAACACACAGCTCTTGAAAAATGTTTTGCAAAATGCGAAGAAAACAATCTTGATGTCGTTACTTTTGATGCGCTGACTTTTGGAAAAAGCGGTTATTTTGATGACAACCATTATAAAAGGTGTCATTTGCTAAAAGACACCATTTACACAGGCAATGAACTGCTCAATATCCTTATGGATATACAGAAACTACGCGTACCCATGTGGTTATATGTGGTTAAAAGAAGTTTTCTTTTGGATATATCACTGCGTTCTTACCCCGGTAAACGCCATGAAGATGAGTTATTTACAGCACTTCTTTTCTTGCAGGCTAAAAGAGTAGGCATAATAAACGAGCCATTTTTCCACCGCCGAATGCGCGAAAATTCTACCATGACCACTTCATTTGCTTTTGCTAACTTGCAGAGTTACTTCAATGTTACCAATGCTTTATTGTCTTTTTCCAAAACAAAGACAAAAGAAATAAAAGACACCGCCGATAGATTTCTCACCAGAATGTTGCGTGCAGCTATATGGAAAGCGCACCTTTTACCTTACTCGCAAAGAATAAAAGCTGTTTGGATAGCCGTTACTAAGTATCATAAATACATTGATACCAAAACGTTAGCAGTAGCATTATTTAAAAGAAAATAGATGAACAGTACCAACAGACAGTTAGTCTCTGGCGTATTTTACACTGCCATAGCCAAATACATGGGGATAATAATCTCTCTTTTGGTTACTGCTGTGCTTGCACGTCAGCTCAACGAAAATGACTTTGCAGTAGTAGCAATAGCAACGGTATTGATAGCGTTTTTCGCTATATTTTCAGACATGGGAATAGCCCCTGCAATAGTGCAGAACAATACATTGACAAAAAAAGACCTCGGCAACATCTTTTCATTTACCATTTGGGTGGGTGTGCTGCTCAGCGCTGTATTTTTTCTATCTGCACCGCTAATAGGGCATTTTTATGGAGATGATACACTGGTATCCATTTGCCGTTTGCTGTCTATCAATCTGTTTTTTGCTACCATAAACGTTGTCCCAAGCGCTCTTTTGACCAAAGAAAGACGTTTCCGTTTCATTGCCATGCGAAGTTTTACGGTGCAGAGCATCTGTGGCGCAATAGCAGTGGTGGCTGTTTTTATGGGAGCTGGACTGTACGCTCTTTTGGTCAATCCTATCCTCTCGGCTATCATTTTATTTATCATAAATTTTAGCCAATACCCTCAGCATCCACGTTTTACACTCGGTTTTTCTTCTGTTAAGAAAATTCTTTCCTTTTCAGTGTACCAAATGCTCTTTAACATCATAAACTATTTTTCCAGAAACCTTGACAAACTAATGATAGGTAAATATCTGACTATGGGAGCATTAGGTTTTTACGAAAAATCATATCGCGCCATGATGTTACCGCTGCAAAACATCACTTTTGTGGTAACACCAGTAATGCACCCCGTTTTTGCCACCATGCAAAACGATATAAAACAAATGGTATCGGCTTATGAAAAGGTGGTGAGAGTACTCTCTTTGATAGGTTTTCCGCTGTCTATTTTCTTATTTTTCTCTGCCGAGGAAATAATACTCATACTTTTTGGACCTCACTGGGTGCAGTCAGTCAGTGTTTTCCAGATACTATCACTTTCGGTGGGCGTGCAGATAATTTTATCTACATCGGGAGCCATGTTCCAATCTGCAAACAGAACCAAAATATTATTTATCAGCGGAGTATTATCTACAATATTGAATGTAGCTGGTCTTTTAATCGGTTTGTTCATTTTTAAAACACTCAATGCCATAGCGGTATGTATTCTCATCACATACGCCATCAATTTCTTTCAATGTTTCATACTTCTATACCGCACCACTTTTCACATGCCGATGCGCGATTTTTGGAAGCAAATGCTAAGACCTATAATCCTGTCTATAATAATAGGAGTAATTTTATTTGGCATAAGTTTTCTCACTGAAAATATGCCTCTATTCGTTTCCCTTATCATAAAAGGTATCATAACACTTGTCATTTGGATAGCTTTTGTACAGAAAACCAACGAGATAGACATAATAGGTAAAATAAAAAATAAAATACACCATAAAAAAATATAGTCATGAAAAAAGCTCTTTTTCTCATATTTCACGGCTTTGCTGCCCACAACGGGATAAGCAAAAAAATACATTATCAAGTAAATGCCATGCGTGAATGTGGCATAGATACCAAATTATGCTATCTGGATATGTTGCCAGACCACACGCATCGCCGAATGATAGATGACATTGTGTTAGAAGACTATGGCAATGGCTTTATGTCAAAGATAAAAAAACGTATAAGTTACGGAGCATTAGCAGATTACATCTTGAAAAACGATTTTGACTTTTTGTACATCCGTAGCGCACACAATGCCAATCCTTTTCTGAATTCATTTTTGAAAAAAGTACATTCAAATGGCATAAAAACAGCCATGGAAATACCCACATATCCATACGAAGGACAGTTCAAAGGTGCATCACGCGAGGCTAAAATACGTTTTAGAATAGACCTTTTGTGCCGAGATACCATGGCTAAATATTTGGATTACATGGTGTCTTTCACAGAATTGCCTACCATTTTAGGCGTACCTAACATCCCTATTTCCAACGGAATAGATTTCAACGAAACTCCTGTCAAGACCCAAATAAACGACACCACAAAAAAAATAAATTTCATCGGTGTAGCCGAACTGCACTACTGGCACGGGTTTGACCGCATGATAGCTGGTATGGCGCAGTATTATGCCACCAAAAAATCTGATGAACCAGATGTCGCTTTCAATATAGTAGGAACTGGTTTTGGCAGTGAATATGACAAACTAAAAGCGCAAGTTTCGGCTTTGAATTTGGACGATAAAGTCATTTTTCAGGGAAACAAAAGTGGCGATGAACTAACCCGTATGTTTGAAATAAACGACATGGGAATAGCCTCATTGGGACGCCACAGAAGTGGCAATACGCGCATTAAAACTCTGAAAAACAGAGAATACGCTGCCCGCGGTATTCCTTTTGTTTACTCAGAAATAGATGATGATTTTGAAGCTATGCCATACATCACAAAAGCTCCTGCTGACGAAAGTGCGATAGATATTCGCAGTTTGATATCTTTTTACCAAAATGTTAAAATGACGCCTGAGCAAATAAGAAACAGCATTATCAATACCCTTTCTTGGCACGCTCAAATGCAGAAAATAATAGACACCGTATCAAAAAAATAACGTTATGACCACTCTGGAAATAGTTTTTTGGGCTATGGTAGCCGTAGTTTTTTACACATACATAGGCTACGGTATTTTGTTATACCTTTTGGTAAAAATAAAAGAGGCTCTTTTTCATACTAAAAAAGAAAAAAATAAAGACTTTTTACCCGATGTAACAATACTGATAGCTGCGTACAACGAAGAGAACGTTGTAGATGCAAAAATGGCTAATACCATTGCTCTGGACTATCCAGAAGAGAAAAAACACATAGTCTGGGTAACAGACGGCAGTAATGACCGCACAGTGGAATTTTTAGCCAAATATCCTCAGGCAACTGTTCTTCACAGCAATATTCGCGCAGGAAAAACAGCCGCCATAAACCGTGCTATTCCACTGATACACACTGAGATAACTGTTTTTACAGATGCTAACACAATGCTTTGTCCTGAGGCTATAAAAGTGATGGCCTATGAACTTTCAGACCAGACAGTAGGATGTGTTGCTGGTGAAAAACGCGTTGCCATGCAGGAAAAACAAGGTGCTACTGCTGGTGAAGGCATTTATTGGAAATACGAATCCACTATTAAAAGCCTTGATTATCGTCTGTACAGTGCCGTGGGAGCAGCTGGTGAGCTTTTTGCTATACGCACAGCCATGTTTGAAACTCTGCCTACCGATACTCTACTGGACGATTTCATTATTTCGCTTAAAATAGCGCAAAAGGGTTATAAAATAGCTTATAACAAAGATGCATACGCTGTGGAGAGTGCTTCGGCAGATATAAAAGAAGAAGCAAAACGCAAAGTGCGCATCAGTGCAGGCGGATTGCAATCTGTTTGGCGTCTTGGTTCTTTACTCAACGTTTTCAAGTATGGAACACTCTCTTTTCAGTACATTTCACACCGCGTTCTGCGCTGGACACTTACTCCGATATTGTTTTTTGCTCTTTTACCTGTAAATGTTATATTGCTTTTCACAGCTGAAAACACGGTTCTTTACAGTATTTTTTTAGCTCTGCAAATACTGTTTTATGCGTGCGGAATAGCTGGTTATGCATTGGCTCTAAGGAAGTTAAAGAATAAAATATTATTTGTCCCATATTATTTTTTGATGATGAATGTAAATGTTCTCAAAGGTTTGCCATATTTGATTTCACATCGTGGTTCTGGCGTTTGGGAGAAGGCTAAAAGGTCTTAACATTTTTATCAAAACACTAATTTTAGTGATAAATATTCAATATATTTGTACAAATAAATTTCTACAAAAATGAATGACGAGGTAGCAGATATAGTTATTAATCCTTCTGATTATAAAATACTTATAGTTGACGATGTTGATTCTAATGTAATACTTCTAAAAGCCCTATTAAAATCAAGTGGTTATCAGATTTTCACAGCAAACTGTGGTGAATTAGCGTTAGCCTCTGTAAATCAAAACAAGCCTGACCTTGTCCTTTTGGACATCATGATGCCCGATGTTGATGGCTTTGAAGTGGCTCGTAGATTAAAAGATGACCCTAAAACTAAAAACATACCGATAGTATTCCTTTCTGCACTGGACGATACCGAAAGCATAGTAAAAGGTTTCAAGGTGGGAGGTGCCGATTTTGTTACCAAGCCTTTCAAACAGGACGAACTTCGTACCCGTATTCGCCACCAGATAACCCTGATAGCCACTACCCGTGTCATTATAGAACAGCGCGAAATGCTGCGTCAGACTCTTAACAGCCGAGACAAAATGTATTCCGTTATAGCGCATGACCTTCGTGGACCGATGGGTTCACTTAAAATGATACTTAACCTACTGGTTCTCAGTCTGGACAAAGAAAAAGTTGGCAAGGATATGTTTGAGATGCTCGATATGGCAAACGAGACTACCGAAGGTCTTTTTGATCTTTTGGATAATCTCTTAAAATGGACAAAAAGCCAGCAAAACCGTATCAATGTTGCATTCCAAGAGCATGATATCGTTGGTTTGATACACTCTACTGTGGAAATATCTAACACTGTAGCTATGTTAAAAAACATAAACATAAGTATCAATTCCCAAGAAAAAGAAATGACTGTTTATGCGGATTCTGACCTTATAAAAACGATAGTTAGAAACTTTTTGAGTAACGCCATAAAATTCAGCTATCCTAATTCAACCATTGAGGTAAATCTTAGTCAAGATGAAGATTTTGTCATAGTGGATGTAGCTGACCACGGAAAAGGAATTGCCGAAAAAGACCAAGGAAAACTGCTGAAAAACGAAGGTAAATTTACCACTTACGGCACTGGTAACGAAGAAGGCTCAGGATTGGGACTGCTTCTGTGTCAGGACTTTGCCGAGAAAAACAACGGTCGTATGTGGTTCAAATCAAAAGAAGGCGAAGGTAGTACTTTCAGTTTTTCAGTTCCCAAGAGAAAAACCGAATAGCACAGGATTATGGTCGCTATATGGCATTTTAGGTGAGTAATAACACTTGCCTATAATTCCTTTGTACAGCACAAAATCTATTCTCAACATTTTAAGAAAACTATTGAAAGTGTAGCCATAGCCCCCGCCACACTCTTTAAAACCGTCTGTGTAGTTTTCAGTCATACGGCTGTAAATATAAGATGCTGGCGTTGTGTTCCAGTCGCCACATAAAATAACTGGTGTTTTGGTAGTATCTGCCACAGAAAGTATTTTTTCTGCTTGAAAAATTCTTCGTTCTTCGTTGTTCATCAAACGGTTTTTAAGAGTATTAAATGTCTTTATCTTTAACGAATCAACAAAAGCTCCATTTTTAAGCTCTGCCAATTCATAACCGCTCTGGCTGAGATTTGTGGTCTGCAAATGGGCATTTATCACCCTTATGATTTTTCCTTTAACATCAATATCTGCCCACAATGCGCTGTTGTCAGTATCTTCAAAAGGCATATAACCGACATTTATTATTGGATATTTGCTAAAAATGGCTACTCCCGGATTATAATTGCCGTCGGTAGGTAAATATCCGTATCTATACGCTCCCATTAGAGATTTCATTTCAGAGAAAGAGTATTTTTTATTCAACACAAATTCCTGCATACATACCACCGATGCGTTTTCCATTATCAGTTCATGGGCTATCTCAGTCATCACCTGCGCATATTCACCATGACGAAAACCATGAATATTATACGTTGCTATTTTTAGTTCACAGTCAGTTTTATCAACATTTCGCAGCTGAATCATAGAACCTATGAAGTTGAAATTAAGCACAATAGCCACCAAAGGAACAACAAACCATATTCTTTTCTTCACTGCCCAATAAACTACCAACACCGCATTTAACACCACCAACAACATCAGACCCATACTCAATGCCCATAAAAAAGCATTTCCTTCCTCCCTAAATGCAAAAAATCCCAAAATGAGCAGTACCGACAAAATGAATGTCATCACCACCATTATCAAATGCAATAAATAAAAAGTTGCTTTGCGTCCCATTATCTTATTTTTTCATACTTTCATAAATGTCCAATAATGCCTTTGCTGTATTTTCCCATGAAAAATCTTTCACTCGGCAAAGTCCATATTGGATTACTGAATTTTTATATTCCTCGTCATTTTCCAGTCTCAAAAGAGCTTCCGCTATTTCATTTTCATCGGTAGGGTCTACCAAAAGAGCATCCTTTCCTGCTACCTCTGGAATGGCCGAAGTGGAAGAAGTAACCACTGGAACCCCGCACGCCATAGCTTCCAATATTGGAATGCCAAAACTCTCCCTAAGCGACGTGTACAAAAATGCCTGCGCGCCTGAGTAAATATAAGGCATATCGGCGTTGTAGATATATCCAGAAGGGTGTATCATGTTTTTAACATCTTCCAATCCTTCTGTTTTTATTATCCCATCAAGGACATTTTCTGGTATATCCGCTATCAAAAGGTGCGCAGCATCAGAAGATTTTCTGGCATAATGTCCGTAAGCCCTTAGTGTGCGAACTGTATTTTTCTTTGGGTCTGTATTGCCAAAAAAGAAAATATAACGCGGGGCTGAAATATATTTTTTAACAACGTTTTCAAAATCATCTCTATGGAAAAAGTGCTTGCCATAACCGTTATACACAGCTAAAAGCTCTGTTTTTTCAGATACTATGCCTTTGAGTCCTTCTTTTATTCTCTCTTTTTCAAAATGCGATACCGTTATTATCTTGCTGCATTTTTTAAGTATTTTCGGCACCACCAATCGGCGATATATTCGCCCCATTTTCTGATACAACGAAGGATTGGACTGCGTTTGTTTTTCCAAGAAAATGATGTCATGAAGAGTAACTATTAGCGGTGTTGAACCAAAAATAGGAGCTGTGTTGCTGGTGCAATGTAGAACATCTATCTTTATTTTTTTTAGCACCAAAGGCAATGCTACCTGCTCCCAAAGTGGGTAAGAAGGGCATTTTACCTCCACTATGTGCATATTTGGCGTTTCTTCCAGACAATGGTCTTCTCCGGGAGACACCAATATAAAATATTCGTTAGTCTTGTCTATTTTTTGCAGGCAACGGATACTTTCCAATGCCACAAAATCCATTCCATGTTTATTCTTGCGAAAAATACGCTGCGCTTCTATTGCTATCTTCATGGTTATGTGTAGTTTAGTGTTGTGTATGTATAAATTTTTTGGTACTACCTTTTAGGTGCATCATGCTGAGTATCATCATCAAAGCCATATAAGGTATTTTCCTCATTGCCCGATAGAACTTCTCGTTCACCAAATAATCTGGCACGGCAAAAGCCAATGCAAATGATATCAAAAGCAGTAAAAACCACCATTTGAGCGAATAAGTCCAACTAAAAACAGTCCAAATAACCGCAAAAATAGAAATCAAACCCAAAAGAACGACTCGTGGCAACATCATCCACTGCAATAATTTATCAGTGTAATCAATATTACCGCTAAGGATAGAACCTAACAAATCCTTTGCGCAGCGAAAAAACATATCAAACTGCGCTCCAAGCCATCTTCGGCGTTGGTTATAGAAATTAGTATCTTTGGCTGTTTTCTGGTCATACACAGACACTTGGGACAAATATGCTACATAAACTCCTTGACTTAGAAGCAAACGTTCCAACTCTTTATCCTCACCTGCGGTAAACGTTTTTTTAACATTTTCAGAAAACCATTTGTAATCAAATGCCATACCCGAACCTATCAATGCAGACGAAAAGCCCAATCTTACATGACCACTACGGAAAATAGAATTGTTTATTTCCTCACTCACAGCATCCAAAACAGCGGTATCGGTATCCATATTTTTAGCACAACGATGTGTCTGCATAGCCATAAAATTCTTTTGATAACCAGCATTTATACGTTCCAAAAAGTCCGTTTCTACCTCATTGTCAGCGTCAAGAACTACTACTATATCATATTTTTTTTCAGTTCCATTCAAATAATCCATAGCATAGTTCATCGCTTTTGCCTTGGTACTGTTTTCAAAGTTGACCTCCAAAAGAATGATGCGTTCTTTTCGCAATTCTTCCAATGTTGATGTCTGAAAACGGTCTGCAATGACTACCAAATCGTAATTTTCACATGGATACTGCTGACGCAAAAACGACGCAACAGACGTTTTAACCACTGCGTCTTCTTTATATGCAGGTAAAAGGACTGCTATATTTTTCTTTGTCTTGACGGTAGATAAATCTACATTTCTATGAAATTGAGAGAAAAAAGCAAACACTAAAAGATACAGCACAGATAAAAACATCAGTGCATACACCACTGTATCAACAACATCTATTATCGCGCTCATAACATCTCCATTTTATTTTTTATACTGAAAAAGCCTCGGCATCCATTGTAAATAGCCTTACAATAGTCGGTTTTTCCTTTTAGTAAAAATACAAAAAATTTCATTGGTGATACCAATAATAGTTGGTACAATATACTCAAATTTTTATCTATTCCAGTGAGGTTGCGATATGCGAAAAGTAGCCTATTTCGCGTGAGGTACATCATTCTAAAAGGGCTATTGAAGCCTGTACTGCGACTTTCTTTGTGAAAAACAGTACATTTAGGTTCATACCACATGGTGTAACCTGCTCGGTGAATCATTTGACAGTAATCCAACTCCTCGTAATACAGAAAATACAGCTGAGGCATCAGTCCAACTTTTTCTATCACTTCCCTTTTTAGCATCATGGCAGCTCCGTGCGTGTATGCCGTCTGGCAAGGCGTGTCATACATTCCGTCATCTTTGGCGTCATAACCTATGAGTGAATTTCTAAGAGTGATACGCGTCATGTCTGTGTATCCAGCAAACTGTATATGCCTGTCCTCAAATGCAAAACGTATCTTTGGAGATACTACGCCTATTTTTTTATCACTTTCCAACCTTTCTATAAGGTATCCGAAAGTGTCATCTTGGACAAAAGTATCATTATTCAAAAGGAAAATATAATCTCCTTTTGCCTGTTTTATACCTATGTTATTTCCTCCTGCAAATCCGAGATTTTCTTCACTGCGAATAGATATTATGTGAGGATATTTGTCCTTCAAAAGGACAGCTTCATCACGTTTTGAACCATTGTCAACCACTATTATTTCGTAGTCCAATGTTACGTTTTGGGTCAATGATTCTATAAGTTCACAGGTATCTTGATACCCGTTGTAGTTTAC
Organism: Flavobacteriales bacterium; assembly: GCA_028709885.1. Lineage (GTDB taxonomy): Bacteria > Bacteroidota > Bacteroidia > Flavobacteriales > UBA1820 > Merdimorpha. Next base: position 7,808 of record JAQUTH010000009.1, on the reverse strand, counting down.
AGTTATGATAGATAGTTTCATAGAAAGTATTAGTTAAGTATCTGTTTATCTGCTCTTTCTTTTCTTTCTGCTATAAGGTATTTGTCATAACGAGGGCTTAGGAAAATAAAAGTTTGCGAAACATATATTATAACGCAAATAGGTAATTGTCCCAATATTTCATTACCATAAGATGCTACCATAATGCCAAATACTCCCGATGTTATACCTGCACAAATACCTTTTAGATGCTGGTCTTTTAGCCTAAACAAGACATTATAACTACCTACCAATAAGATAGTTATAAGTATAAATATATGTAATATAAGACCAACTATACCTGTTTCCACCCATATAAGCACAAACCAAGAATCGGTTGGTATCTGAGAGAGAGCTGCGTCTGGTTTGAACTCCTTTGCCTTTCCTCCACCCAATCCTATTCCTGTACCCAACGGCATATCGGACATTATTTCACGGAGTTTTTTTTGATTTTCCAAACGTACCACAAGCGAAGCATCATCTTTGTTAAAAGCACTGCGCATACGGCGAATTTCTGGCACGCCCTGTCCTATTGTGGTAAAATTTAAAAAAATAAATGTTCCTGCCAATAGAATCAAACCTACCAAAAGAATTTTTATCTTTTTGGATAGTATCAAATACAATATTCCTCCCGTTATTGGTACAGCCAAGGCTCCACGCGTACCTGAAATCATCATTCCGTAAGTAGCTGCTATAGCTACAAAAATGTAAAATATCTTTATCTTCTGGTTTTTGTAATAAAATGAAATGACCAAAAATACTATGGCTGCAAAACCCATAGAGGCACCAAAGTTACCAGCATCGGAATAAAATGAAAAATATCTCACACCTGACCATATAACGTGAGTTACAGCTCCACCTTGAACAAAAAGCCAATAATTTTCCCACTGGTCAAAACCTACATATTTCTGTATAAGAGCTTTAAGCACAGCACAAAGTGTCAAAACTGATAATACAGCTATAATTTTTTTAACATACTCATATTTATGCAATACAATAGATGTTAACACACTGATAATAAATGGATATAGAGCTATTCCACGCACAGACCTTAACCATGCCAAAACAGAAGATTCAGGATTTGCTATTTCAAATAGACAAAAAATTGCCCAAATGAGAAACAAAATAGTTATACCATTAAATGCACGCTTAAAACCTATGCTTTCACGCTGTATAACTTTTTTTAACAGCAATGTAAAAATAGTAAAAGCTATCATCCCATCCAAAATTACACCTGCTGGTAATGACGGAACATAACGCATGACACCCATGATAAAATAATTTACCACGAACATCATCAAAAAAGCGTTGAATGGTTTTGTTACCACCCAAATAAAAACGTAGAGTATAAGAGGTAAAAGAGAAAATATAATACCGTACATCATACCTTTTCTTGCAAAAATATACCCTATACATAAAGCTAACAGACATACAAGCAAATGCAAATATGTCTGATAGGATATGTTTTTAAATATATTTTCTATTTTATGCATAATAGAAAAGAGACGTTAAAATGCTCTATTTCACTACTTTGAAGTAAGACCAAGTTGATAAATCTTGTAACTGAATTTTCTGAAAATATTATATGGAGGCAACATACCAACAAAACTCTCTGTTTCAAGTTTATCTACTTTATTCAAATACATAAAAATTGGTACATCTGGTGCATTTTCTTTGACGCGTTCATATATCATTTGGTCAGTATCTGACCACACTTTATCTGCTCCTGCAATAACCACATTGACAGCTCCTTGCGTTAATAATTGATATGGTACAAAACTATCATTTAAAGACTTGTACTCTACTATCACAACATCGTAATCCTCTGTTGAAAACGGAACATCAGACTTAGATGATACCAAATCTTTCAAATTATTGACTCTGTGGATTTCACGGCCTTCTGTTTCAAAATCTTGGTCATAAGTTATTTTCTTAACTTTAAGACCTATGGACTCCATATAGTTTTTCAAATTTTCAGTAACATACGTTTTTCCTGTCTTAGGTGATGTGGAGACCACATTTATAACATTACTTTTACCAGGTTTGAAGAAACTAAGAAGAGTATTGCTCATAAATTTGGAACTAATAACTATCCAATCTTTAATATAAGCACGAAAACGAAAAACATTTGTATTTGGGAAAGAGCCTACCACTTTTGCCCCTGTTATTCTTTCTGCTCTGACTCTATCACGAAGTGTTCTATCCAATATTTCCAATAATATAAAAAACACTAATATGAATATAAATGACCCTACGGCGGCCATCAAACATATCATAGACCTTTTTGTAGGCAATGAACTTATAGGAAATGTTGGCGGTGTAATAAGGTTAAGCGAAGCAGATGTCATCTTTAAGTTTTTCTGACGTAAACGTGCAGCATTTAAACTATTGAGAATAGAAAGATAAGAGTTTTCCAAAAAACCTATCTCTCGCTCTTTTCTGCTCAGTGTAGTACCAACTGGGGCATAAAATTCAAAATCTTTATCAAGGTCTTTTATTCGTCCTTCTATTACTTTTAACTCTGCTTCTGATTTTTTGTTTTTAACCAATGCATTGAGCCATTCAGTTACCACAGCATCAGTAGAAATACCTTCTTTTGTTGCCTGAGAAGCTACCAACTGAGTTGTTATTTCGTTAAATTCGTTTTCAGCACGGGCTAACTGCTCTTTGTATTTTATAAGAACAGGGTCACTTTTTACAACAGATGAGTCAGAAAAAGGCTCTATGGCGGCTATTTTAGCAGACAAATCTGTTATCTGCTTCATTTTATCCACATAATTGCTGTTGTTTACCAAACTTTTAATATTGTCATCAACACGGCTATCCAATAAAGTGATAAGTTTTGAACTACCGTTGTATTCTCGCGCTACTGCCTCGTAAACCAAGGCATAATCTCGTGTGAGGGACGCTATGTATTTAGTCTGCTCTCCGTAGTTAATTACTTTTTTATCTACTGAGTAGTACATAAGGCTATCTTCGGCTCTGTGAAGTCTTTTGCCTAAACTATCAAGCTCATGTTCAAAAAATTTGATAACGTCATTGGTCTGTCCGTAACGTATTATTTCATATTGATTTAAAAATTCTTCATTGAGCAAAATCAGAGTATTATAAGCTATACCCGGGTCATCACTGGTGTAGCTTATCTGTATGATATCTGAATTAGAAAGGCGTTTTACCTGTATTTTACTTAGAGCATTGAAACTATAATGACGGTGTGTATAGTTAAAAAGACCGTAAATGTAGTTTTCTCTATTCGCCTTTTCGTAATTTTTTAGATTTTCAAGCGTTTTTTTTTCCGAAGTCTTGTCTATGAGTGCTCTAACTTCTGCCGGAGCATGATTCTGTATAGCACGAGCATTGGATGCTGTTATGTACTGGTTGTCTTTTTTGGGATCGCCATACATCATATCCTGAGCATACAAACGCATAGATACCTCTTTTAGGGTACTTTTTGCCATGATAACATTGGTAATGTTATCCATTGTACTATTTATGGTAGCAATATTTGCTCTGTCGCCGGTAGTTTCTACGTCATAACCAGATACCACACCTGTATAAATAGCCATACTCGTCTGATACATATGGCGCATATGGCTGGTCATAAATACAGCTATGAGTCCTGTGATTATAGGTGTAAAAAACAACCAAAATCTTGCTCTAAATAAAAATTTAAATATGGATAACAGTGAATTACTCATGGCTTATAATATTTATTTTAGATAGCTGTTCAAGTTTTAACAAGGCATTGTTTAGCTGGGCTTTAACAAGCTCATATTCTCTTACAGCCACAGCTTCAATATTTTTCTGCTGACTGAGTGCTTTAGCATCTACACGTCCATTGACAAATTCCTTTTCTGTTACTTTGTACTGACCTGTTGCCAGATTTTTAGCCTCAGTGACGGATTTTATCAAAGACATACAGCGTTGAACCTCTGTGTAAGCATCTATTATCTGCAAGCGAATATTATCTGCTGCATTCTGAGCTTGGTACTCAGACTCTCTCATCTGTGCTTTTATCATTTTAGAACGCGGACCTCTGTTAAATATTTCAGACAATGGCAATGCCATGGTAGCACCTACTGCCCAACGGTTTTCTATTTTTCCACTATCATCAACTATTGACACTCCGCCATCAGCCACTGTGGTATAAAGTCCTTGACCATACTGGTATGTAGCGTTCAATTTAATATGGTCTGTCCATTTTCTGTTGTTCCAACGAAGATTTTGGTGAGACTCTTCTACTCTTTCGCTGTAATATTTTACAGCTGGGTTTTCAGATGCGTTTTTAAGTAAAACATCCAATGTCGGTATAGGAATATTCTTATAATCAGATAAAGAAAATAATACCCCAGTAGAATTTACAGTATTAGTATCTGTACTTTCTTGCTGAGCATAGACGTTTGTTATACTTAAAAACAAAACGATTATAAAGTATAAAAAAATATTTTTCATATATAAAATATTACACATCAGCCTTTTGGACAAACGCGCCAAAAGTGCGGAATATTATTTTCATATCCATCATAAAAGAAAAATTCTTGGTGTAGAAAACGTCGTATTTTTTACGTTCTTCCGCATCCATATCACCATCACTGCCACGGCGTTCCACTTGCCACAGACCTGTAAGACCAGCTGGTCCCATAAAACGGTCTATGTATTCATCGGAAGTGAGTTTTTCTGCCTCATACAAAGGCAATGGTCTGTTTCCAACTATTGACATATCACCGCGCAGAATATTGATGAGTTGGGGGAGTTCATCTATGCTGTATTTTCTTATAACACGACCAACCTTGGTAACACGTGGGTCATTAGCTAGTTTTACAAAAGCCTTACTCTGCTCTTCGTTTTTTTGAAGCATAAATTCGTTTTCAGGAACTTCAAAATCGTCGGAAATAAGGACTACATCGTCAGATATAGAATCTAATTTATCTAAAAAAGGCTCTGTATTTTCTATTTTATCACCTATCAAAATAGATACATCATGTATCTTGTGTTTTTTACTATACTGGTTATTATCCTTGAACTTAGCCAAATACTTGTCAGCATTGACATACATGGAGCGAAATTTGAAAAAATTAAACACACGATAATTACTACCAACACGTTTTGATTTATAAATAGGATTAGTTCTGCATTCTATGAACACTAAAATAGACACTATTATAAATAAAGGTGAAAGCACCAGCAAAGCCATAAACGAAAAAAATATATCAAACAGACGTTTCCATAGTGGGAGTTTGAACATGCTGGTCTTTGTACTGCGGGACTGTTCCCTGAATAGATAATAATGGTTTCTACTTATAAAAGAGACCATTGAATCTATTTTTTCCTTTTGAACATTGAATGGAACGACATCATTAACGCCACATTTAAGATACTCAGACGCATCTTCCTTGGAATCAAAATCATCGGCCACCAGCACCAGATAAATGTTTTTACGGATACTTTTGAGATGTTTTATCTCTTTGATATCCTTGTCTTTCTCTGTTTTTTGATAAAACAAAATAACGCAAGCAGAAGGTATTATCCTATCCAACAATGGTTTTGCCTGTTCAGATGAAGATATATACTCTACCTTTTCCCCGGTTAGTTCCTCAAATATTACTACTTTTTCAGATGTAGTTCCTTGATACAGAAAAAAGACCTTTTGCATTATATTAAAATTCTCGTTATTCTTATTTTTAATTCCATAGGGTTGAATGGTTTGACTATGTAGTCTGCTGCTCCACTCTCCAACAATTTTATTCTTGCACTACTACTATCCTCAGCAGAAAGCATCACCACAGGTATTGACTTGAACAATTCGTTACCTTTGAGATAAGCCAAAAACTCATCTCCCATCATCTCTGGCATTCTTATGTCGGAGATGATAAGGTCTGGAATATTGCCCTCATGTAACCACGAAATAGCTTTTATAGGATTGTCAAAATACACAAAATCAAAATCTGAGAGATACATTGCCACCAATTTTGCTATTGTTTCTTTATCATCAACTATCAAAATACGCTTTTTCATGATATTTTTATGTAATTTCTTTGTTTTGCATTCTATTTAATATACAAATATACATATTTTTTTTAATACAAAAACGCTATATCTATTTTTATATAAATGCTGAAATATTTTTTACTCAATATTCATAATTATTTTGATTTAACAATATTTAGTAAAAAGTACATTACATATATGTATGAGCCAATATTATGAATTATAGACTCATTAAATAATACAGATAACAAAAAAAATATTTGCATAATATTTGAAAAAAAATATTTATATAGTCTATATTTGTAAATATTAATATTTTATGCTCCCATTAGCATAATAAATCCTAAGACAATGAAAAAAATATACAAAGCTTTTGCACTTATTTTATCTGTCTTATTTTCGTTTTTAACTCTCAATGCAAAGCCTTTTCACATAGATTCTCTATCTCAAAAGACTATAATTATAGAGTCTGACAGAGATTTTCCTCCATATGAATTCATAAATGAAAATGGCGTTCCAGATGGTTTCAACGTAGATTTGATAAAAGCTTTGATGAACGAAGTTGGTCTTCATTACAAGCTAACTCTGGATAATTGGAGCGATGTGATGAAGCATTTGGAGCAGAAAAAGATAGATATGGTTGGTGGGCTTATGTATTCTTATGACCGTTCCACTTTCGCAAAATTCGGTATTCCACATAGTTACATAAGTCAAGTGCTGGTGGTAAGGCACGGTTCCTCTATCAAGAAACTTCGTGATTTGCAGGGTAAAACAATCATTATCCAAGACCAAGACCGTGCTGCTGAGTCACTTATGAAACTTAACATGGACTATGATTCTATTATTTACACACACTCAACCGAGGCAGGTTTATCTCTTTTGAGTAATGGTGTAGGCGATGTGGTAATATGTAGTGATATTTTGGCTTCTTATCTTATTGCAAAAAACAAAATAAACAATATTGAAATAATTAAAAGTATTTCATTAGACTCACAGAAATATTCTTTTGCTGTAAACACAGATAATGACGAATTGCTTTATCGGTTAAATTCAGGTCTTCTCCAACTGAAAATAAGTGGCGAATATGACCGTATTTATGACAAATGGTTTTCTGTTTATGAAAAAAAAGATTTTTCTAATATCATTTGGATTATAGTTTCCATAGTGGTTATTTTAACGATTATTTCTTTTAGCTTCATTATGTTACTAAGAGATAGAATAAAAAAATCTACCGCTTCACTCCAAAAAACTGCCAAGGAACTCAAAGAAGAAAACAAGCAACGCACTGCTTCCGAAGAAAAACTACAACGCACTCTTCGTCAGTTGGGGCTTGCCATAAGTGCTGGTAATATTTCAGCGTGGCATTATGATATAGATAAAAGCATTTTTAGCTCTATTTATGGACATGGTACTTTTTTTAACAATTACACCTATGTTGAATTAGTAAAGATAATTCATCCAAATGACCGCAATGAATTTGAAAAAATATTTGGAAAAATAATAAAAGGCGAAGAAGAAACTGCAACTATTAATTTCAGATTATTGATAGAACCACCTGATACATACCGTTATTACGAAGATAAAATAATGTGTATCAAGAATGTATATGGTTCGCCTATAAATATCATCGGCACGCATAAGGATGTAACATCTCAACTTAGTATTCAAAAACGTCTTACCGATTACAAGACTAAAATGGAATTTATTACCACCAGCGCACAGATGATTACATGGGAATACGATGTTAGAAAACACATATTATACTCATTTACAGAGAATTCACTCATACCTACATACCATTT
>JAQUTH010000129.1 GCA_028709885.1 Flavobacteriales bacterium | reverse complement strand
ATAAAAGCCGCTTCCCTGCGTGCTAAAAGCAAAAAATAAATTCCCTCTCTTTTACGTTGAGGGCAAATGACAAAACATGAAAAGCCCTATAATGTGGACATCGGTCATTCTTTTCATCCTGCTAACAGCAGGTGTGATATGGCGTTTTGCACGTATATTTAGAGCTATCTCCGCTGGAAAAAAAACATCCGAGCCTCTTTTCAGCACAGCATTACTCGGCACTTTCTTAAAAAAGAAAAGTATGCGTAGTTGCGAAGCCTTTTTCCAAAAAATCATAGCAGGAACACTGCACACAGTGCTGGTATTAGCACTTCTTATGATGCTGATAGAGACAGCCGTTTTTACCGCAGGTTTTATTTTTCCAATAACGCTATCTGCCTTTTACACCATAATAGCAGACATAACACTATACACGTCCATAGCAGCCGTGTTAGCAGCCTTAGGTTTTATGATAAGACGCGCTTCGGGTATGGTAAAAAGATTTTATACCCTTAACACCAGACAACGCAATGATGCTTATTTCATTCTTTTTTTAGAAATGGCATCTGCCATTACATACATCATAGCGTACTTTTCTCCGTCAGAATGGCATTTGGTACATTACTGCATGATGATGATTTTTGCTATGTACATCACTTTTTCCAAACACTTGCACATAATAACAGCCCTGCCTTTCATGGTGAGCAATACTCGTAGTGAGGTCTTTGACATTGCACCAATAAAAGCTGTTAGTCAAGGTCTTGACCTTTTGGAGGGCAAAGATGTAGAAATGCCCGCCACACGCATGGGTGCCTTAGAACCGAAAGACTTTTCACGAAGACAAATACTCAGCGCTTTTGCTTGCACCCAATGTGGACGTTGTGATGATATATGCCCCGTAGCTACTGTAAACGCTGATTTTTCCCCTCTTCAAATAATGGCCCAACTGAGAAAAAGTGCATTGAATGGAACAGCATTGTACCCCGAGAACATAACACAAGAACAGATATACTCCTGCATAGGATGCGGTGGGTGTGCTGTTTCATGCCCAATAGGCATCAACCCCATGGATATAATTTTGCAAATAAGGCGTTACGCTACACTGGAAGATGGAAACATTCCGCCCGAATACACCTCTGCAGCACAATGCACCATAAGAACAGGACAACCTTTTTTAACCAAAAACTGATAACACCATGGATACTTCGGCACATTTTACCATATGGAAAGGCACTGCAAAACGCACTAATAGTACCGAGAGTCTCACTTCTCTAAAAAAGATACTGGACTGCGCTCATATTTCATACGGCGAAGCTGAAAATGAGTACGACGTGGCAGATGAACTGCGTTCCATGGGCGATGAATACACATTTGAGAGCATAGCCAGAAAGAATATTTCAGCACTAAACGACGCTGGAATAACCCATATCATAACTCCATGCGCTCATAGTTACACCGTTTTTACAAAATATTACCCAGACTTCGGGGGACATTTTAAGGTATATCACCACACAGATTTTATATTGGAACTACTTAAAAGTGGAAGACTTAACATTGTAAAAAACCTAAGTGGTCAGAAAATAAGCTACCATGACCCTTGCCGCCTATCCAGAATAGGCAAAACCGAACCTTCCAGAGAGATAATCAAAACGTTAGGCGGTATAGTCTGTGAGGCAAAACATCACGGAAAGATGTCTATGTGCTGTGGAGGTGGTGGTTCCTTGACTGTTTCAGATGTACCATCGCGCATAGCCCAAATGCGAATAATGGAACTGGAAGCCACCGGAGCAGAAAAAATAATTACCACCTGCCCTATATGCCGAGATATGCTCTGTGCAAACTCTTTTTCGCAAAGTCCTAAGGTGGAAGATATTGCGACATTGGTAGCGAGTTGCCTTTAAAAAACATTTTTTAGTACATATTTACATGGGTTATGATTATATTTGCCTATATTTTAAAAGCAAATATAAGAACCATGAAAAAAGACAGCATTTTACTCGCTATACTTTTTCTGCTACTAAGCAGTGGGATATCCATGGCTCAAAGCAACGAGAATGAGCGTCTCAAAGCCAATCTTGAAACAGCTTTTGCTCCAAAAAACAGCCACGCGGATAGTACCGAAAAAGTCAATAAAGAAAATACCTCCGAAGTAAAAAACGGACAAACGCTATACTATGTTCAACTTTTTTACTCCAAAAACCCAGATACAGCAGCACAAAAAAAGGCTCAAAGTGCATTGGGAAAGATAACCAGTTACAACCACAACGGCTACATAAAATACTGCGCAGGTGGTTTCGCTACTCAAAATGAGGCTTCTGCACTACTAAAAAAAGCAAAGGTAAACGGTTATCCATCGGCATTTATCATAACACTAAAAGACGGCAAACGAATAGATTAGACATTTCTACCTCCATAAAATGAAACACATATATCCTACTTTATTACTTCTATTTTTATCTATTTTTTCACTTAGCGCAGAGGAGACTGACGAGGCTTATTCTTCGGCTCTTCGTCATCTGAAAAGTACCAAAGATTCGGCAAAAGTCATGTCTTTGGCAGAAAAAGACATACGCTCCACAGGCAGTATGATACCTGTGAAAAAGCTAAATCAAGGGCGTTTTTTCTACCTTCGCTGTGGGGACAAATTACCTACTTTTGAGCAGTACCTATCTCGTTATGTTCAGGTTTTGCCCATAACGCTCTACGAGATGAAAAAACTTCGTCCCAATGATGTTTTGATTCTCTCCTACACCCATCAGCATACAGATGTATCTGCTCTTATTCAGGCTGGTGCGCATCTTAATACCATAGCGGTGGCTTTTGGAGAAAAGACCAATTTCGTTAAAAGAAAGCTTGAAGAAGCTTTTACCAATGTGGTGTACACGTCGTCAGACTCATATTTTTCACAAATAGCAGCTGCTGAAAGGATTTTTGCAGGAGATGCCAAAAAACCTATACGTTTACTATACGGATACCCAGAACAAGTGGGTATGAGTCAAGATTCGTTGAATAAGATAGACACTCTTTTATCGCAAGTGGTAAGCAGTGGTGCTGCTCCTGGGGCGCACGTTCTGGTGGCGCGTCATGGGAGGGTAGTTTATGACCGCTATGTAGGCACCACAGCAGGCGATGACCCTGATTCTCGCCCTGTGGAAGGCGACATGATATACGATATGGCTTCGGTTACCAAAGTGATGGCTACTCTTCCTTTTGTAATGAAAATGTACGAAGAGGGAAAGATAAAACTCACTGACCGTTTGGGCGATGTGATGCCTAAGTTCAAAGGTACCAACAAAGAGAACATGGTATTGGCAGATATACTGACACACCGCGCTGGTCTGAAAGCGTGGATTCCTTTTTACCTGCAAACATTGGACTCTAAGACAGAGCCTCTTTCTCAATATTACCGCAATATTCCAACAGATGGTTTTTCTCATAAAGTGGTAGACGGTATGTACGCCATAGACAGCATAACGGATACCATAGACGCTCAGATGATAGCTTCACCAGTTAAAAACGATAAGAAATACGTTTATTCCGATTTTGCTTTTTTCATCTTTCGTCAGATGTCAGAACAGTTCTACGGTTTAGGTTTGGATTCATTGGTACAAAAAGAGCTTTACCGTCCTTTGGGAGCGTGGAGAAGTGGTTATAATCCTCTAAAACGTTTTCCAAATGATATTGTAGTGCCTTCTGAAAAAGACACTTACTGGCGTCATACCACTGTTCAAGGTTATGTTCATGATATGGCGGCTGCTTTTCTGGACGGTGTGAGCGGTCATGCGGGGCTTTTTTCCACGGCTGATGATATGGCTAAAATGAGCCAGATGTATCTTTGGGGTGGGGTTTATGGTGGAGAGCGTTTTCTTAAAAAGGAGACGATAGACCTTTTTTCGTCTTGCTATTATTGCAATGAGGGTAATTACCGTGGACTGGGTTTTGACCGTCCTTCTTTTTCAAACACAGTCATGGGGGCTAAGACTTTCGGGCATACAGGGTTTACAGGTACAGCCATTTGGATAGACCCTGAGGCTGACATGGTGTACATTTTCCTTTCCAACCGTACTTACCAGTCCATGAATAACAATATCCTTTCAAGTGGTGGATATCGTTCATCTATACAAGAAATATGTTATAAATCTATCATAGACAAATAATTATGAATGAAGATTCTATTCTATACATCTGCTCTTCGGAAGTAGGGCAAAGAGACAAAGCCGTCCTTCATGACGTTGATGTAACGGTAAAAAAAGGTGAATTTGTCTACCTCATAGGTAAGACTGGTAGTGGTAAAAGTACTCTTTTGAGAGTTCTCTACGGAGATTTACCTCTTAAAACTGGACACGGCGAGGTAGCAGGTTTTTCACTTCGCAATTTGCAGGAAAAGGATATTCCTTTTCTCCGTCGTAAATTAGGCGTAGTTTTTCAAGATTTTCAGCTCCTTTCAGACCGCAACGTGTATAACAACCTTTCTTTTGTCCTGCGAGCTACTGGGTGGAAAGATGAAAAACTAATCAAAGAGCGCATACAGGAAGTCTTAAAAAGTGTCAATATGGAGGGCTGTGAGGACAAAAACACCTTTGAACTCTCTGGTGGCGAACAGCAACGAATAGTAATTGCTCGCGCACTGCTCAACAGTCCAGACCTCATCATTGCGGATGAACCTACTGGTAATCTTGACCCTAACACTTCGGTAGAGATAATGCGCCTGCTCCGCAAGATAAATACCGAACATGGTACTGCTGTGGTCATGGCTACTCATGATTATACCATGATTTTGAAGTTTCCTGCCCGTACTCTTCGTATAGAAGATGGTGCGTTGGTGGAGGTGCAGCAGAGACATCATACAGATAGTAATGAGGAATGATATACGCACTGTATTGATACTCTAAAAACGATATTTAAAACAAAAACTCCCCATGAAAATGGGGAGTTTTTTATATTAAGACTAAAAATTATCTTACTTAAAACGGTACACCAAAGCGTTGATATTCATACCAGCACCAACAGAAGCCATTATGATATTACTATTAGGTGTAAAAGCATGAGGCGCCATTTTACCGCGTTTTACCAAATCATACAATGTAGGAACGGTAGCCACGGAAGAATTGCCAAGGAAAGAAAGGCTCATCGGCATGAAGTCCTTGCTCTCTATGGTGCAGCCTTTGTACAAACGGCGAAGACGAATAAATACTGCCTCGTCCATTTTCTCGTTAGCCTGGTGAATGAGCATCTTGGATGTATCTTCAAGACCTATGCCTGCTTCGTCCAACGCTGCTTTGATAGCGGCAGGAATATTTTTA
>JAQUTH010000128.1 GCA_028709885.1 Flavobacteriales bacterium | reverse complement strand
ATCCTTTCCCGTCAGGTGGAATTAGGATAGTATTTGTCAAAAAACAAAAGATAAAAGGAAGTGTACAGCTTCCTTTTTTTATGTCTTGATATTGCTAAAAATATGAAAAGTAAAGCCTAAATGCTTATCTTTGCATCTTTGGAACATACAGATAAATACATGAAATTTGATATACAAAATATAGACGCATCATCTTCGGCACGTGCAGGAGTACTACACACCGCTCATGGGGACATTCCGACTCCTATATTCATGCCAGTAGGCACGGTAGGTAGTGTCAAGGGAGTACACCAACGTGAACTAAAAGATGAAATAAACGCCCGTATCATTCTTGGAAACACCTACCACTTATATCTTCGCCCTGGTACACAGATATTGGAAAAAGCAGGCGGACTGCATAAGTTCATAGGCTGGGACCGTCCTATCCTTACCGATAGTGGTGGTTATCAGGTGTATTCACTATCCGCTACCAGAAAAATAAAAGAGGAAGGTGTAAAATTCAAATCTCATATAGACGGTTCGTTGCATTTTTTCTCACCTGAAAGCGTAATGGACATAGAACGCACCATAGGAGCAGACATCATCATGGCATTTGATGAATGTACACCGTATCCATGTGAATATTCGTATGCCAAAAGCTCTATGGAAATGACACACCGCTGGTTAGACCGTTGTGTGGCTCATCTATCTACACACCCTGAAAAATACGGCTATCCTCAGTCTCTTTTTCCGATAGTACAAGGAGCAACATACCGAGACCTACGCACCATTTCTGCTGAAAAAATAGCATCTGTTGGAGCTGACGGCAATGCCATAGGAGGACTTTCGGTAGGAGAACCACATGAAAAAATGTACGAGATAGTGGATTTGGTATGTGGCATACTGCCAAAAGACCGTCCACGTTACCTCATGGGTGTAGGCACACCATCTAATATCTTAGAAAACATAGCATTGGGCGTAGATATGATGGACTGCGTCATGCCTACCCGCAATGCCCGCAACGGTATGCTTTTTACCAGTGAAGGCACTATCAATATCAAGAATAAAAAATGGGCTGATGATTTTTCTCCCGTTGACCCTATGGGCATCACATGGGTAGATACCGCATATACACGCGCGTATCTTCGCCACTTATTTGCAGCAGATGAGTTTTTGGGAAAACAAATAGCCTCTATTCACAACTTAGGTTTTTACCTATGGCTGGTAGGACAGGCGCGTGAGCATATCATAGCAGGTGATTTTACGCAGTGGAAAAACATGATGGTTAAAAAATTGGATACCAGAATCTAAGGCAATGAAAATATTAGACAAATACATCATCAAAAACTTCTTGGGTACATTCTTTGTTACCGAAGCAGTAATCCTCATTCTTGCCATGGTGGTGGATATGTCGGAAAAAATAGAACCATTCCTCAGGAACAACGCGCCGGGTAACGAAATAGCAACGTATTACGGCAATTTTGCTCTTTATTACGGCAATATGTATATGTCGTTGGTTGTGTTTTTGGCAGCGACAATATTTACTTCAAAATTTGCTGCGCGAAGTGAGATAATAGCCATTCTAAGTGCTGGTGTGCGTTATGAAAGACTACTCCGCCCATACATATACGGAGCTATATTTTTGACAGTTGTATCTCTTTTGGTCAATAATTTTATCATACCGTCATCAAATGTACAACGTCTTGCCTTTGAGGATAAATACGTAAAGAACAAGGATTTTTCAGAAGAATATATCAACGATATTCACAAACAAGTAGGCGAAGGGCAGATTATCTACATTCAAGAGTGGATAGTGGGCAGTGGAAGTGGCAACAAATTCTCTTTTGAAACGTATGACTCCACTGGTCTTTTGGTCAAAAAACTCAATGCCGATTACATATCCTATGACAAGGATTCGGCACGTTTTCGTCTTTCTACTTTTTTTGAACGAGAAATACATCCTGACGGTACAGAAAAGCTGACATCTGGTTATACCAAAGACACTGTTTTTGCCTTTACACCAGAGGATTTTGTCATGGATTCCCGTATAGCGGAAAAGAAAAATACGGTGGAGCTATCCCGTCTTATAAAATTGGAAGAAAAACGAGGCTCGCCAAACACCCGTGTGCTTATCACCGAAAGGTATAAACGTGTAGCATTGCCTTTTTCAACTATCATATTGACAATATTGGCAGTAACGCTTTGCTCCCGCAAAAAACGAGGAGGAACAGGTATAAACATAGCTGTGGGAATAGTTCTGATGGCGGCTTATCTGTTTATGCTCCGCGTATTTGAAGCCACAGCAGCCAAAGGAACAGACTCCATACCTCTTTTCTGGGTGTGGTTACCTAATATAATATTCGCTTTTATAGCTTATTACACATACAGAAATGCAAGAAAATAAAAAAATAGGACCTTATCTTTCGTTACACTTTTTAATACTCATTTTCGGATTTACAGGTATTTTAGGTAAGTATATAGAAACACCAGCTACGGCACTTACGGTGTACAGAACGGGTATTACGTTTATCTCCTTGGGGCTGTATATGTGGTACAAAGGCTATAAGTTTTTCCCTGGGTGGAAAAATATCATACTGCTTTTGCTATCAGGAGGTGTGATAGGTCTGCACTGGGTGCTTTTTTTCCAAGCCATAAAAACAGCCAACGTCTCCATAACCATGGCTATGCTATCCACAGGTGCGCTTTTTGCATCTTTCTTAGAACCTATATTTTATCATCGCCGTTTGAGACTTCACGAGGTATTTTTTGGACTTTTGGCAGTGGTTGGCGTGTACATCATTTTTGCAGATTCGCAGCACAATGAGAGTTTTCAAAGTGGCATCATCATAGCTTTGTGCGCCGCTTTCCTTTCGGCTGGTTATTCCATTATCAATAGTAAATGGAGCCAAAAACTACCTGATGATACTGTCATGGTGGCTTTTTATGAAATGATAGGCTCGGTAGTGGTGGTAAGTATCATATTCTCTGGTATGGATGGTTTTTATCAAGGATTTTCGCAGGTGAGCTGGACAGATGCCTTGGGTATTTTGTTCCTTGCATTGGTATGTACCAGTTATACAAATGTGCGTATGATACAGCTTTTCAAGTACCTTTCGCCTTTTACCATGATGCTGAACATAAATATAGAGCCTGTGTACTCTATGATAATGGCAGTTATCCTTTTCTCGGATGAGAGAATGTCTGGTCATTTCTACATAGGAGCGGGGGTTATTCTCTTTACAGTGGTGCTCAATGCCCTGCTCAATAATTATCGCGACCGTCGTCATGCCAAAAAATTGGCTCAGACCGATGCGTATAAAAACTCCACAGAGTATTAAAATTTGTATCTTTACCGCAGTGTAAACCATTGAAAAATGAAATCTAAACCAAATAATATAAATATACAAAATAAGCGAGCATCTTTTGAATACGAGCTTATGGACCGCTATACCGCAGGAATAGTCCTCTACGGTACAGAAATAAAATCACTCAGACTGGGCAAAGGGCGCATAGCCGAGAGTTTCTGCCAAATGAGCGAAAAAGGAGAACTCTTTGTCATCAATATGAACATAGACCAATATTCTCACGCCACTTATTTTAACCACGCTGCCCGTCGTGAACGAAAACTTCTTCTCACCCGTATAGAACTACGCCGTTTGGCACGTGCTGTAAAAGAAAAAGGACTTTCCATAGTGCCACTACGCCTTTTTATAAACAAAGACGGACTTGCAAAAATGGAAATAGCGTTAGCGCGAGGCAAAAAACTGTATGACAAACGCGAAAGTTTAAAACAAAAAGACGCCACCCGCGATATAGACCGCGCCCGTAAATCTTTCTAAACTCAGCTATCTATGACAGAAAAACAAAAAGCCCGTTTTATAATGAAGACTTTGGAAAAACTATATCCAAACCCAGCCATACCACTACATTTTAATTCGGACTACACTTTTTTGATAGCAGTACTCCTTTCGGCACAAAGCACAGACGCACGAGTAAACAAAACAACACCTTCGCTCTTTGCCTTGGCAGATACACCAGAAAAAATGATGAGCCTCCCAACAGACAAAATCATAGAAGCAATACGTCCAGTGGGACTTTCTCCTACCAAAGGACGGCACATAAAGGAACTTTCTGAAATATTGGTGGAAAAGTATGAAGGCAAAGTGCCTTCTACATTTGAAAAACTGGAATCCTTGCCCGGAGTAGGACACAAGACAGCATCGGTTATCATGTCTCAGGCATTCGGCGTGCCAGCCTTCCCAGTAGATACTCACATACACCGTCTTATGACGCGTTGGGGACTTACATCGGGAAAAAACGTTGTTCAGACAGAAAAAGATGCCAAACGTATTTTTCCACGAGAAAAATGGAATGACCTCCACCTACAAATAATATATTACGGACGTGAATATTCTCCTGCCCGCGGACTTGACCTTTCAAAAGATGTAATAACAGCTACTATTATGGGGCTGGTAGGCTCTAACACGGTAATGAACTGACATATTTTATATTATCTTTATGAAATATATTTGGCAGTAATCATTACCTTTGTAGAGATAAAAAACCAATGAACCACCTTCGGATATTTATAAATATATGGCAGATAAAAAATCAAGAAAAGATATTTACAAAGCAGTAAAGAAAAGACTCACCACTCACCTTAAATTCATCCTTTTTGATGAGGAAAAGTTTCATGAAATCTTTTCCGCACGGATGCGCCCGGTCAATCTTTTAATATCTGTGCTTTCTGTGGCAACATTGCTGATAGCAGGCACGGTACTTTTGATACGTTACACACCACTTAGATATTATCTGGTAACGGATGACGCCCCTGCGTTACGCCGTCAGACAACGGTTTTGCTATCTCAGTTGGAGGCTATGTCTGAAAAACAATCCCAAAATGAAAACTATATTATTGCCCTGCGAGAAGTCCTTTCAGGGGAAATAAAACCAGAAAGAATAAAAGACTCTATGTATGTGGATTCTATATCGGCAATAGCAAGAAAACACCTCATGGCATCTTCAAAGGACAGTACGTTTAGGCATGAAGTGGAACAGCGCCAGATGGACGCAATGAAAAACACCGCCACAATAGTCAGAAATATTCTTTCTCTAACAGAGCCTATACGTGGAGCAGTGGTGTCTGCTCCGTTTGATAACTCAACAGACCATCTATGGATAGGACTTTCAGCAAAACCAAATATGCCGTTTTTTGCCGTTTATCAAGGCACTGTTCTGTATAAAGACTGGACACCATCATCAGGCAACGTTCTTATCATACAGCACAGTGAAAATATGACCACAGTGTATAAAAATGTGGGACTTATAACCAAAA
>JAQUTH010000127.1 GCA_028709885.1 Flavobacteriales bacterium | reverse complement strand
CACATTAGAGTACACTCCTTCAGCTTCATCTAAGCTAAGAATATCCTTTATTTCAGAAAGAGCAAATTGGGTATCTTCAATCTCAATATGTAGTAGGTCAGACATAGGTCTAAGAATAGGCTTGTAATTTGTTAATAAAGCTGTTGGAATATTATCTATACAAAATATTTCTATCTTGCCGTCAAATCTTTCACATTGTAATCCATAAGGCAAATAGCCTGTGAGGTCTTTTATTTCTAACTTATTCATAATAGCAACTTATTTAAGTGTTAATTGTTTGGCTTTGAATTTCCTACTCATTCTTTTACTTTTACTTTTATTAAAGTAAAACTCTCCTGTTTCTTTATTTTTATCAAAACACATATAAGAACAAGATTCTATGGCTTTGATATAGAGTTTTAGAACATCTTTAGGAACGTGTCTTTGTAATATTATTGTAGTTGTAGGAATTGAGTCTTTATAAAGGTCAATATAAGTTAAATCCTTTGTTGATACTATATCTGTTAATATAGGTTGAGTAAATGATGTAATACAACCATTACTCAAAGCAGATAGATATATAGCTACTTTAACTTTATCAAAAGGTAAATGTTCCTTTATTTCACAATAAGCGTACTTAGTGTTATATAAAATTTTATATCTATTATATTTAGATATATTTGATTTCTTTATTTGGTACATAATAATTAATTCTTAAAAATCTCTATATTTGATTTTAATGATTACTCGTTCTCCTTTCTTTGTGTATAAAGGAATTTCAGGTTGTAAAACCAAACCCTCTGCTATCAAATTTTTATTTTCTGAAATAGAAGAAGTGTGTTTCTCTTTTACATAATCAACAGCTTTATGTAGAGTAAATTCTCCAACAAAAGGAACAACACCTACATTTAATTTATTGGCTATGTCTTTAATATTTGTATAGTCAATCCAATATTTGTGATTATAAAGAACATCAAAAATTATAAAATCATTTCCGTCCTTTATATAATCTGAACCAACTGCTTGTATTTTCGTTCCATAACCCTCTCCAAATATAGAAATACAATCTCCTACTTGTGATTTCGGAAATATATAATTCCAATCTATGTCTTTGGTTATTTCAGAAAGTCTATTAATAATTCCTTTTGGAATCTCTGCTCTTTCTGTTTTCCCATGAAATTCCATATTCCATTCTGTGTCATTTATTTTTAATAGCTGAATGGATATATTTGTTCCGTCTATTTTTTCAGTAGCTACCCATTTTAGATTTGATAGATATTCAAATTCAGGAAGCGAATATTCTCCTAAGATAATTTTTCCACACTCATCTCTTTTGAAGATGGTATTGATTTTTTGATATTTATCCATATTATTATTTATAAATTTGTCTTAATTTGTTTACATACTCTTTATCTTCGGCATATAGAGAGGATAGTTTTTTAAGATATTCATCTTCGGATAAGTTTCTTGCGTATATAGACTGCCATATTGCATAATCTAATATACATTCTTTCCAATTGTGATAAACAGCGTAATTATTTTTAACCCCTATTGCGGTCGTTGGTCGTTGCATTGCAATTTTCATTCCGCACATATTGTTATTTTCGTGGAACAGCTTGGAATTAAATGTTGCCGATTCAAGTACCATTTGAGCATACACAATGTGTGGGTGTTGTATTCTCAATTTGAAGATGTATGTATATACGCTGTCTTCAAATTGTAGTGTGTCTTTAATAGGAGATTGTGTTACATACTCAATCTCAGTATCAATAATTTTCTGCTTATGATTTTCAATCAATACAGCAAGAACTGTTCCTATCAAAGTAATTGATATAATGACAAGAATTGGAATGTGATATTTGTTTTTCATTGTGGTTTTGTTTATAAATGAATTATGGGACAAATATTTGGAAGGTAAATTAATTCTCCTTATATTTGTCCCATATTAACATTCAAAAAATGAAAATTTAACTATTGACCATAGGTACAACCCTCCTCGTGTTGTTTTTCAAGTTTTTCAGTTACAACACAATTCATAGTAAGTATCATTCCTGCCACGCTAACAGCATTTTCAAGAGCAACACGTGTTACCTTAGTAGGGTCTATGATACCTGCAGCGTACATATTGACATATTCATCATTTTTAGCGTTGTAACCAAAATCGTTCTTTCCTTCTTCTACCTTGGCTACCACTACGCTACCTTCACCACCAGCGTTATCTACAATGATACGAAGTGGCTCCTCTATGGCACGGAGAACTATTTCAACACCAGTCTGTTCGTCTTTGTTATCGGCTTTGACAGCTTTTACAGCCTCTTTGGCACGTATAAGAGCTACACCACCTCCTGGTACTATGCCTTCTTCTACTGCTGCACGGGTAGCATGAAGAGCATCATCTACGCGGTCTTTCTTTTCTTTCATCTCCACTTCGCTGGCTGCACCAACGTAAAGGACAGCTACACCGCCTGCCAATTTGGCAAGACGCTCTTGGAGTTTTTCACGGTCATAATCAGATGTTGTATTTTCAAGCTGTGCTTTTATCTGTTTTACACGCTCTGCTATCTCAGCTTGTGTACCATTACCATCTACTATTGTTGTGTTGTCTTTATCCACTGTTACGTTTTTGGCTGTACCCAACATTTCAAGAGTGGCATTTTCCAATGTGTAACCTCTTTCTTCGCTAATAACGGTACCGCCTGTTAGTATGGCTATGTCTTCAAGCATTGCTTTTCTTCTATCGCCAAAACCAGGAGCTTTCACTGCACAAACCTTGATAGTTCCACGTATCTTGTTCACTACCAATGTAGCCAATGCTTCTCCATCTACATCCTCAGCTATGATGAGCAGTGAACGTCCGTTTTGTGCTACTGGTTCCAACACTGGCAAAAGGTCTTTCATAGAAGAAATCTTTTTGTCATAAAGCAAGATGTATGGGTTTTCAAGCACAGCATTCATTTTTTCGGTATTGGTTACAAAGTAAGGAGAAAGGTATCCGCGGTCAAACTGCATACCTTCTACCACCTCAACATTAGTATCCATACCTTTGGCTTCTTCCACTGTAATGACGCCTTCTTTTCCTACTTTGGTAAATGCTTCGGCAATGAGTTCACCTATTGTGTCGTCGTTATTGGCAGAAATGGCTGCTACTTGTTTTATCTTGTTAGAGTCATCGCCTACTTGCTGTGCTTGTTTTTTAAGATTTTCAACTATTGCTGTTACAGCTTTGTCTATACCGCGTTTTAGGTCAAGTGGGTTAGCACCTGCTGCCACGTTTTTAAGTCCTTCTTTTACTATTGCTTGCGCCAAAACGGTAGCTGTGGTAGTACCATCACCGGCTAAGTCATTGGTTTTAGATGCTACTTGTTTTAGCATCTGTGCGCCCATATTCTCCAAGCGGTCTGATAGTTCTACTTCTTTTGCCACTGTAACACCATCTTTGGTGATGTGTGGTCCTCCGAAGGCTTTGTCTATTACAACGTTACGACCTTTTGGTCCAAGGGTTACTTTTACTGTATTTGCCAACTGATCTACTCCACGACGCAGTCCATCACGTGCGTCAAGATTGAATTTTATATCCTTTGCCATTTTGTTTTGATTTTTAATTGTTCTTAGATAGGAAAAAATGATTAGATGATAGCGAAAATATCAGCCTCACGCATGATGAGGTATTTTTTGCCGTCCATAGAAAACTCATTGCCTGAGTATTTACCGTAAATGACTTTATCACCTACTTTTACAGTCATTGGTTCATCTTTTTTGCCTGCACCCACTGCTACTACAACACCTTGTTGTGGTTTTTCTTTTGCACTATCTGGGATGATGATACCAGAGGCTGTTTTGGTTTCTGCTTCAAGAGGTTCTACAAGCACTCTATCGGCTAATGGAGTAATGTTTAGATTTGCCATTGTCTTAATGTATATTTTTAGTTGATTTATTTTTGTTGTTCACATAAAACATAGCATATACCGTGCCAAAGTTCTTTTGGCAGAAAAAATGACAAAAAGTAACGGTTATATATGACAAAATGACACTTTAAGCGTGAATGATGCGCTCACGAGTATCGGCAAGATAGTTTCTACCTATTGGCAACGTCTTACCTGATACGGATATGGAACTACCCGAAAGAGCCTCCACATGATGTAAGTTTACAGTATATGAACGGTGTATCCTCACAAAAGAATCCTGTGGCAGCGATGCCGTAAAACCAGAAAGAGTCTGGTGTATGATGTATTGTTCAGAAACGGTATGAATACAGATATAATCTTTTATACTCTCTACATACAGCACAGATGAGTAAGGTAATTTTACTTTCTTTTTATCCACACGGATAAATGTATAATCCGCCTGACCTATTTGCCCAGCAAATGATACATCTGCCATATCTACCATGCGGTGTATTTTGCTTAGAGTTTTAAGAAGTCTGGAAGGTTCTATCGGTTTTACAAGATAATCCAATATATCCAGCTCAAAACACTCCACCGCATAATCCCTAAACGCTGTGGTTATAACCACCTGAGGGCTGTGGGTGAGATGTTTGACATACTCCAAACCGTCTGCACCGTTTAGCACCACGTCTATAAAAAGCACATCTACCGTGTTTTTGTTTACATCAAAAGGCACATCATAGGGCGTGTCATACATACCAGCTATGCTTAGCTGAGCGTCTTGCGCCAAAAGGCGAGACAAAGCACGGCGGGCAGATGAGTCCGAGTCAATGATGATACATTTTACCATTGTTTTTTCTGACGTTTGAGTTGGTTTATGCTCTTGACTATCGCAGCATTTAGCTCAAACCCCACCAAAAGCAAAAAAGCATTTATAAACAGCCAAAACATAAATATCAGCACCGCTCCCAATGAACCGTATAGTTTATTGTACTGTGCAAAATGATTTATGTAAAAAGCAAATACGTATGAAGATATAAGTATCAAAACTGTGGACAAAATAGCCCCGGGAGAGAAAAAGGGAAGACCTTTTGCCTTAGGGCCAAAATAAAATATAAGAGACACTCCCAGTAACAGTGAAAAACATATCAACGCATATTTACCCACCGAGATAAACGTTGTAACATCTACGCCTATCCATTGTTTATTTTCAAGATTATCCCAAAACACCTGCGATGATATAATGAGCGAAAGTGTTATCACTAATATCATAAAGAGCATAAACACAAGATTTAACGACACCAGATATTGGTTTATGTATGAACGCATTTGCATCTTGTTAAAAGATGTTTTGAAATTAGCCACCAGCCCATTCACTCCATTGGTGGTAAAGAATATCACACCTATGAAAGACACCGATAGCAGTCCACCACGTTTAATGCTTATGATATCTGTAACGGTAGATGCCACTGTGTCCCATGTGGTAGGTGGCATTCCTTCTTCTATCAGCCCCATGAGTGTTTCTTG
>JAQUTH010000008.1 GCA_028709885.1 Flavobacteriales bacterium | reverse complement strand
GTGGCGGTGGGTATGCCCATTCTCTGTGCTAAGACATCTACTGGCGTTGGACTGTACGTCCCGCAAATTGAAAGAATGGTAGGTAGAGGATTTTTCAGTGAAGTACCTTGGAAATATTTGTATATCTCTTTTTCAAAGTATCTGTCCGATATTACCAGTGGGCGGGTGCGCGGGTCAAAGGCAAATGCTATGTTTGCGGTAGGAACGTCCAGCTGTACTGCACGGGCAAATAGTTTAAGGGCAGAAAAAGAATCAAAGTATGGTGCAGATGACAGAGGGTCGGAGCTTTGATATAGGGTGAGTGTGCGTGTATCCCTCCGATATACAGACAAGAGCATAGGGTGGGTTATGCTGTCGTTTTTTACATATAGGACAACGGAAGACGATGGGACTCTTACAGTGGTGTCGGTGATGAGTATTTCTTCGGATAGTATTTTGGCACTGAGGCTGTCATTTCTCAGAATAAAAAGACGTGCGTGGTGAGTTTGGTCTTTTTCTACCCATAATTCTTTGTTTTTCATGGTAAAACGCCCCCGCGCAGTCCAGTAGTTGGATGTGTCTTTGATGAGTATGTCTGTGCGGTGAGATGAAAATTTTATATCCGTTTTATTGGCTTGGGATAATGAGAAAACACCACTCGTTTTTTCTAATTTATACAAAGGGAAAGATGCCAATGCACTTTGGCAGACAAAAGAACCGTAATCCGTACCCATGGTGCATGATGCTATGTGGTATGTTATGCTGTCGGTATCGTTTATGGGGTAACAAAGGGTAGCTTTTTGTATTTCCAAAGAGGCATCTACTGGGGAATATAACCCGTCTAAATGCGTAAATGTCAGACTGTCAGCTCCATTTCTTATGTGTAACGAAGCGTTTTTAAGGTGGTAAATAGTTTTTTGTGAGGGAGAAAGGAGGACAGTATCGCAGGTGTAGGTAATTATATTTCCCTCTTTGGTACACAGAGCGTGGTCTTTTAAAAAAGATAGATTTTGGCGGAGTATCTTTTCCAAAGATGAGGTGTTTACCTTGGTGATGATGGTATCTATGCCTTGGCAGTAGGATGTTATAAGACTGTCTTTGCCACGTGTTATCTGTCCTATAAAAGGTATTGATTCTTTGAAAAGTCCTATCGTACTGCGCGATGTCATGCCTGCATTGTACACTCTGGATGCGGTGCTGTCTATCTGTGCGGTGGTGGTGGGGAGGAGTTTTTTGGGGTCAAAAACAAAATCCCCACTCTGCGCCCGAAGGTACAGAAAGGGGATGATTATAAGTAGAAAAAACGCTGTTTGTTTTTTCAAGTGTTGGAAAAATGGGTTACTCTTTCACTAATTTAAGAGCCGTCCAATGGTCTTTTTCCAGTGTTGTGTGTAGTGAAAAACCGTATTTTTCTGCTTCGGCTATAAGGATTTTAGCGTCAGGGACGTAAAAACCACTCAGTAGAAGTACTCCTTTGGGACGTATAGCATTGGCGTATTTGTCCATATAAGAAAGCAGAATATTGCGGTTTATGTTTGCTACGAATATATCAAATTTTTTATCATCCAGAGCATCGGCACCTCCTAATTTAACTGTTATATCAGGTGTGTCATTAACTTTGATGTTATCCAGAGTATTGTCATACGCCCATTGGTCTATATCTACCGCAAAGACGTTTTTTGCTCCCAGTTTCTTTGCCAAAATAGCCAGCACTCCCGTACCGCAACCCATATCACATACGTCTTTTTCTTGACATGGAGTACTCAAAAGGTGTTGCATCATCATGTAGGTAGTCTGATGATGTCCAGTACCAAATGACATTCGTGGTTCTATGATGATGTCTATGCCTTTTTTAGGTACAGGGTGAAAAGGTGCGCGTACCATAGCTCGCCCTTCTATGTCTATCGGGGAAAAATTACTCTCCCACACAGCATTCCAGTCCTGCTGAGGTACTATTTTCTTTTCATAAGAAATGGTAAAACCGTCCAAGGTCCATAGGAACATATCGTTAAAGTCCTCCAAAGAGAAAAGGTCTTCCTGTATGTAGGCTTTCAGTACATCGTCCTCTATGGTAAAACTCTCAAAAGGCAGCTCTGAAAGAGCTGCCTCTGCTATTTCAAGCCCCGGGACAGATGGTTTTACCGAAAAAGAGTATTCCAGATAATTCATCCTTTGGGTATGCTATCAGTGGTTGATGAGTGATTCTCCGGTCATAAGAGGAGATTTTTTGATACCCATAAGTTCCAAAATAGTAGGAGCTATATCGCCCAGTTTTCCGTGGTGAAGAGAAGGCTGATATTCGTTGTCTAACATATAAAGAGGAACAGGGTTGGTAGTGTGAGCGGTGTTAGGGCTTCCGTCAGGGTTAGCCATCATCTCGCTATTGCCGTGGTCTGCTGTTATAAGCACGGTGTATCCGTTGGCAAGTGCTGTTTCGGCTACTGCTTTTGCGCAAGTATCTACTGTTTCGTCTGCTTTTATGGCAGCTTCCATTATGCCGGTGTGTCCTACCATGTCGCTGTTGGCAAAGTTAAGACAGATAAAGTCTGCGCTTTTTGCGTTGAGTTCTGGTATGATTTTGTCTTTTATCTCTCCTGCTGACATTTCAGGCTGAAGGTCATAAGTTGCCACTTTTGGAGAAGGGCATAGGATGCGTTTTTCTCCGTCAAACTCTTTTTCACGTCCCCCAGAGAAAAAGAAAGTAACGTGTGGGTATTTTTCGGTCTCGGCTATACGGATTTGTTTTTTGCCGGCTTTTGATACCAATTCACCCAAAGTCTCGTTGAGGTCTTCGCTCTTGTACACCACATGAACGTCTTGGAATTTTTCGTCGTATGTGGTCATGGTGATATAATGAAGAGGCATTTTCTGCATTCCTTGTTCTGGGTGGTCTTGCTGAGTGAGAACGTTGGTTATCTCTCGTCCGCGGTCGCTACGGAAATTAAAGCACATAACTACATCGCCTGCTTCTATGGTGGCAATAGGTGCGCCGTTTGGCTGTGTCATGATTATAGGACGGATAAACTCGTCTGTAACATCTCCATCGTAAGATTTTTGAACAGCAGATACAGCGTCGGTAGCTTTGGCATTGCCTATACCTTTGACCATGGCATCATAAGCTACTTTGACACGTTCCCAACGGTTGTCGCGGTCCATAGCGTAGTAACGTCCTATGATAGTGGCTAATTCGCCTCCGTTTTCTTTCATAGAGTCTAACAGTTCTGCAACGAAACCTTTACCGCTTTTAGGGTCGCAGTCGCGTCCGTCCATAAATGCGTGAACGAATACGTCTTTTACTCCGTTATCTTTGGCTGCTGCCAAAAGACCTTTTAGGTGGTCTATGTGTGAGTGTACACCTCCGTCAGAAAGAAGTCCCATGAAGTGGACTTTCTTGCCGTTTTTCTTGGCGTAGTTAAATGCGTCTACCAGAGTATTGTCTTTTGCCAATGAACCGTCTTGGGCTGCAAGAGATATTTTTACCAAATTTTGGTACACCACGCGTCCTGCTCCAAGGTTCATGTGTCCTACTTCTGAGTTACCCATTTGTCCCTGAGGAAGCCCTACCGCCAAACCTGATGCGTCCAGTGTGGTAGATGAGTATTTTTCTTTTACCATATCCATAAATGGCGTGCGAGCCTTGTCTATGGCAGAGACGCTTTTGTCAGGTGCTATGCCCCAACCGTCCAAAATCATTAAGAGTACTTTTTTGTCCATGATATTATTGTTTTATTTTTTTCTTCATTAGGCTACAAAGGTACTCATTTTACCGCTTTTTTGCAGTAAAAACATCAAAAATATACATCACTCCATAATGAAAAACTATGAAAAAAAAGCCTATTTTAGTGTAAAATGAAAAATGAGATACTATTTATCCTGTTCTGCTCGCTCTGTGCTAAAACGTATGCACAAGAGGAAAAATGGTTTTTTTCACAAGAAATACCTGTGTATGCTAATGGCAGTATCCTAAAAAATGCATGGGCAGGGGGGATGAACTACCCTCAGTTTTCATCTTTTGATGTAGATGCAGACGGTAGTGATGATTTGGTTGTCTTTGAGCGTGAAGGGGACGTTTTTCGTGTTTTTCTGTGGAAAGAGGGGCGTTATGTGTATAGTCCTGAGTATGCTTCTATTTTTCCGAAGGTGAAAAATTGGGCTCTTATGGTAGATTATGATTCTGACGGGAAAAAAGACATTTTTGCATATAACGTATTGGGAATAGAGGTGTGGACATATAACGGCAGTAACGGCAGTCATAGCTGGAAAAAAGAGTTTTTTACGTATAACACACCCGAAGGAAAGGTGGAAAAAGATGCCATTAAAACGATAGGTACATCTGGGTGGGATATAAACATAAATGTAAATTACCAAGATATACCCTCCATAGCAGATATAGACGGAGATGGCAGGGCAGATATTCTTTGTTTTGGACTGACAACAGCACTGCCACAAGGCGTTACATTGGAGTATTTTCGTCAGACGGGACATTTGAAATTTACGCGTGAGGACTACTGCTGGGGTGGTTTTGTGCAGGCATACACATCAAACGACATTTATTTGGATGTGTGCCGTAGTGAAAAAACAGTGCCGATGGTACAAACCAAGATGATGCACTTAGGCTCGGCACTTTTGGCTATGGACGTGAGTGGAAATGGGCTTAAAGACTTGATAATAGGAGAACTTTCTTTTTCTAATGCTACCGTTGTTTATAACACAGGTACAGCTACTTATGCCCATATGAGTAATGCTGATGCACGTTTTCCAAGCGGTGATGTGGCAGTTGATTTAGAGAACTTACCTGCTTTTTTTGCGGTGGACACAGACCATGACGGAAGTGATGAACTTTTAGTTGCTCCGGCTGTAACTGGCAGTGAAAACTACAACAGCATTCTTTTGTACAAAGACATCAGCACCACCAAAGAAAAACGTTTTGCATTGCAGAGCCGTGGTTTTCTCCAAAATGAGATGATAGATGTAGGAGAGGGGTCAAGTGTGGTGTTCACAGATGTGGATAGGGACGGTCTTACAGATATGGTGGTTTCTTGTTATGGTTATTATGAAAAAGGCAAGGGTAGTTATGTGTCTAAAATATCTTTTTACAAAAACACAGGAAGCGCATCTTCGCCGTATTTTACTCTGGTGGAGGAAGACATGGCAGGTCTGTCAGCACTTAAAAAGACAGGATTTCACCCTACGTTTGCAGATGTAAATGCCGACGGTTTTACCGATATGGTAGTGGGTGATTCGGACGGAAATATTCATCTTTTCTATGGCAGGAAAGACGGCTCTTTTTCTGCTAAGACTTATTATTTGGGAGGTATAGACGTGGGAAGAAATGCTATGCCTGCTCTTTTTGATGTGGATGCAGACGGTCTTGTAGATATTGTAATAGGTGGCGAGAGTGGTTTTTTGCAATACTATAAAAATACAGGCACACGCGTAGAACCACGCTTTACTCTGTCAAATGCTATGTGGTCAGGAGTAGATTTTTCCAGATACGCAGCTCAGGGCAGTACACTTAGTCCGTCGTTTTATTCTTATGGAGGAAAAAGGTATATGCTTTTGGGTAGGTATGACGGTTATGTGTCCCGTTATGAGGTCAAGGATGAGCATCTACTCCTTGAAACAGAAAACCTTTTAGGACAAAGAATAGGTAAGAATGCCACGCCTGCATATATGATAACCAAAACAGGCGCTCAGTATATTTCAGTGGGTAATGCCGCCGGAGGGCTTTCGTTATTTCGTTTTTCTAAGGAAAATGAAAAACAGAGTGAAGAAGAAAAAATGTCAGTGTATCCCAATCCTACATCCAGCGTTTTTTATATACGGATAAAAGATGACACTGTGCAGCATTGGAAATTGTATGATATGTCTTCCCGTGAGGTAACGTCAGGTCAGACGGGTAGTGGGGACATAAAAAACCTGCCACACGGAGTTTACATTGTCCGTGTGGCAGGTGTATCAGGTCATCTCTATTCTGCCAAGATAATCAAAAAATGACTAAGGTGCCAGACGTTCCAATTTCCATTCAAATGTCTCTTTGTTTAGGGTAAAGCGAAGACGGTCATGCATACGGTTGGGTCTGCCTTGCCAAAATTCTATAACACGCGGACGTACCAGATACATACCGCAATGTGGAGGTCGCGTTACATCTTTACCTTCAAATTTTTTCTCGTAAGAGTCCAGCTGTGCGTCCAGAAAATCTCTTGATGGTACAACGCTACTCTGTGCCGATGCCCATGCACCAAGACGTGAACCTCGCGGACGAGTGGCAAAATATCCATCTGATGCCTCAGGAGTTGTTTTTTCGGCTACGCCTTCTATTATCACCTGACGTTCCAGCGCATCCCAAAAGAAAGAAAGGCATACATCATGATGTGCTTCTATTGATTTGCCTTTTGTGCTGTTATAGTTGGTGTAAAAGTAAAAACCTTCCCATGTAAAACGTTTTAGCAGAACAACCCTGCCACGAGGCGTTCCTTCGGGGCTTATGGTGCATAAAGTCATAGCATTGGCTTCTTCTATATCGGCACTGCTGTGGGCTATGTTGTACCACCCTTGAAAAAGGTCCATAGGGTTATCCGTTACTGACGCTTCGTCAAGATGATATTTTTCATAACTTCTGCGTTCCATGCTTAGGTCTTCGCCTACTGCCTGTTCATTTTGTTTTTTATCCATGACATTATTCTTTTTTCAAAAGTTCTCTTATAACATAAGACGCCGCCACCAGCCCAAAAGTAGCAGGCATATAAGATATGGTACCATAATAAGAACGTTTGAACTGTTCACCCGATACCATTTCCATACTGTTTTCATCTGCCAACTCTTCGGAGTACACAGCTGCAAAACCACGTGCATTTTTACCCGTTTCCTGTTTTATGCGTTTGCGAATGTTGCGAGCCAAAGGACAGTTGTGGCTTTTTGAAATATCTGCCACCCGCACCGCAGTAGGGTCTAAACGTCCGCCTGCACCCATAGAACTAACTAATGGCACTCCTTTTTGCGTAGCGGAATATATCAAAGATAGTTTTGGAGAAATGCTATCTATGCAGTCCATGACAAAACTATATTCGGTGTTCACTATCTCAAAAGCGTTCTCAGGCAAAAGGAATTTCTCTACCACGTGAAGGTCTAACTGTGGGTTTATATCCAACAGACGAGAAGCCATAGTATGCACCTTGCTCGCTCCTATGGTAGAGTGGGTGGCAGGCAACTGTCGGTTTATGTTGGTAAGAGAAATGGTATCTGCGTCCACTATGGTTAAATGCCCTATGCCTGCACGGGTTATAAACTCAGCAGCAAAAGCCCCAACACCTCCCATGCCTACTATCAGCACATGAGCATCCGAGAGTTTTTTCAGCCCGTCATCACCTATCAAAAGGCGTTCTCTATCTGTCCATTTAGCGTCCATTGTATTCGTTTTACGTGCAAAGGTAAGGTAAAAACGTCATTTGCGTATCTTAGAGAGAATATTTGTTTAGTTTGGCACAAGCACTGGCGTAGGAATACATCATGTCGTTGTATTGACTCATGTTTTGGTACACTATATCCAGTTCTACAAAATATTCCAAAATGCTTATTTTACCAGCATCTAAAGCCTTGTGCAAAAGAGTGCTGTTCTTTGCTCCGAAGGTAGCAGCTTGAAATTCAGCTATCATACCTTGAAGTTCCATAGCTTCTTGGTAATGAGCTGTTATCTCACTTTTTAAGTCTTGATAAATGTCATCTTTTTTGCTTTGTGCCTCAGATATTTTAGCCACTGCCGCCTTTACAGTATTGCGACTTTGAAAAAGAGGAATGGACATACCGACAGTAAAACCGTTGAAATTAGCTCCGTCAGTCTTGGAAAATTTATACCCAGCGCTCAGTTTTGGCAAAGCCAAAGAGTACGCCAAAGACTTTTCATTACTGGCCGTGTTTATGGCAAATCCTGCCGAAGAAAGGTACATATCTTTTTCTTTTGCTGTTGCTAAAAGCTCATCCAAAGTAGATAGAGTGATAATTGGCGGTGTAGTTATTTTTGTGTTAGGTGTAATGCCCATGTTGCACATATTGTTCAGCTGAGTGCAGGCTGTGGAAAGAGCCACCCGTGTGCGTGTGATGGCACTTTTGGCAGATAGTTTTTGCATAGATATTTTGTTTTCCTGCAAAGCGGTGGTCTGTCCTGCTTCGGCGCGTTTTTTGTTGAGGTTTTCCACAAAAAGAGCATCGGCATAGCGCATACTATCTATCCGCATCTGCTCTTGGAGGTATTTTATCTGCAAGATGAGAAGCTGTGCGCTGAGAAGCTCATTGGTTCTGATGTTGGAATAGTTAGCATCGGCAGTGAGAGTCTTTGATTTGACTATCTTTCCACGCTGAAAATATGCCGAAGGAAAGTCAAAACTTTGCGAAGCGGTAAATTCATCCTGAGTCCCAGCAGTAGCGGAATTGCCCCACTGGTGGGTGTAGCCTATCTCTGGGTTGGGAAGAGAATTGCCAACACGAGCCTCTTTTTTCATGCTCTGCGCCTGAGCACGTGCTATGATGAGGTTGGAACTACTTTTATCCACCGCTTGAAGTATCTGCTCTTGTGATATTTGCGCATGCGCCACACTGCAATATAATATTGCAAGAATGACTATAATGTATTTACGCATTGTTCTTTTTGTTTTTTATGTGTGAGAATATAAACTATCGGTATTATAAAACCATTCAGCACGGTAGAGCTTAGCAGTCCACCGAGTATGACTTTCGCCATAGGACTCTGTATCTCATTGCCGGGTAAATCTCCCGCTACTGCCAGTGGTATAAGTGCCAATGCAGATGTAAGGGCTGTCATAAGGATAGGGTTGAGCCTGTCCAAAGAGCCATGAACCACCGCTTGATGTAGTGAAAGACCTTCACTTAGCAATGTATTATAACGAGATACAAGAAGTATGCCATTGCGTGTTGCTATACCAAAAAGAGATATAAAACCTATGATAGCAGGTATGCTTATGATACCGCTGCTCATTCGTATGGCTATCACTCCGCCAATGAGGGCAAAAGGCATATTGAGCATGATGATAGATGCCATGCGAAGGTTTTTGAACTCCTGAAAAAGGAGAATGAATATTACCAGCAGAGAAAAGAAAGAAGTAATCAAAAGTATATTGGATGCTTCTTGTTCACTTTCAAACTGTCCTCCGTACTCCACATGATACCCCTGAGGCATATCTACCTGAGTGTTTATAATGTTCTGAATGTCATTTACAACTCCGCGGAGGTCTCCCGAAGAAACGTTGGCAGAAAGGACTATCTTTCGGCGGACATTCTCACGGGAAATAGTGTTAGGACCTGCGCTGCTACGCACTTCACTAACATTGCTAAGAGGTACTTTTCCCACAGGGGAGTCTATGTACATGGACGAAATACTCTCTATGGTAGAGCGTTGGTCGTTATCCACTTTAAGGGTAACGTCGTATATACGGCTACCTTCATATACGGAAGAAACCACTTTTCCAGACAGAGCAACGTCTATGTACTCTTTGAATTCAGCCATAGTGATGCCGTATTTTGCCAACATCTCCCTTTTGGGGACTATGGTCAGCTGGGCACGTTCTATCTGCGGTTCCAGTGTGAGGTCGGCAATGCCTTCTACACTGCTTATCTTGTTTTTTATATCCTGACCTATGGAGAACATAGTGTTGAGGTCATCGCCAAATAGTTTAATGGCTATATTGGCTTTGGTACCAGAGAGCATTGCGTCTATACGGTGTGAGATAGGCTGCCCTATTTCAACACTAAGCCCCGGTATGCCCGAAAGACGGCTACGCACATCGGCAAAGAACTCATCGCGGTTTCTGTCTGAAAGGACAAAAGGAGCTTCCAATTCGCAGGCATTTACACCCAAAGCGTGTTCGTCCAGTTCGGCACGTCCAGTCTTGCGGGCTACTGTCTGTATTTCTGGTATTTCCAATAGTTTTTTCTCTACTATAAGACCGAGACTATCGTTCTGGTGTATGTCTATACCAGGTACAGTGCTGGTGTTGATAGTGAGTGAGCCTTCGTTAAAAGCAGGTAGAAAACTACGTCCCAAAGTACTCATAACCCCCAGTGTTAATGCCAAAAGCACACACATAGATGTTAGCACCATGCGTTTATGTAGAAGAGTCCATTCCAATGCTTTTTGACACCATAGACGTAAAAAAGCAGATACAGGAGGTTCTTTTTCTCCTTTTTTCAGCGTTTTTTCTCCTGAAAGCAAAAATGAACATAGTACAGGTGTTACCGTCATAGCTACTACCATAGATGCTCCCAAGGCTACTATAAACGCTATTCCCAGCGGAGCCAACATTTTTCCTTCCATACCAGAAAGGAAAAACAAAGGTAAAAAAGCTACTATCGTTATCACCGTGGCGCTCACTATGGATGAACGTATCTCTATGGATGCAGAGAAAACGACATCTTTTACCGGCAGGCGTTCTTCTTTTGGCAAGTGGTGGTTTTCTTTGAGACGTTTATACACGTTTTCCACGTCTATGATAGCATCATCTACCAAAGAACCTATTGCTATTGCCATACCGCCAAGACTCATAGTGTTGATGGTCAGTCCCATACATTTGAGTGCCAAAATAGCGGTGAGCAGAGAAAGAGGCAATGCTATCAGGGAAATGACAGTGGTGCGTGCGCTCATTAGAAAGATGAAAAGCACTATCACCACAAATATGGCTCCTTCCAAAAGAGACTTTTGAATGTTGTTTATAGAGTTTTCTATGAAATTAGCCTGACGGAAAATGTCGGTAGAAACGTGTACATCGGCAGGAAGTTTGGCAGATAGTTCAGCTATGGCAGCGTCTATCTTGTCGGTTAGTTCCAGAGTGTTGGTGTCTGGTTGTTTGGTTACGGTCAAAAGAACAGCGGGTTGTCCTTTTTCAGAACCAAGTCCTAAAAGTGGTACTTTGGCACCTATGGTAACTGTGGCTATATCTCCAAGTGTTATAGGCTGGTTGCCACGTGTTTTTACAACGCACTGAGCCATTTCCTCTGTGTTTTTGGTAGCCACAACTCCACGTACTATGTATTCGTTGCCCCATTGATACAGCACACCTCCCGATGAGTTTTGGTTAAAATCTTCGGTGGCACTTATCACTTCATCTAATGTTATTCCGTAATAATTCATTTTCTCTGGTGAGAAAAGTATTTGGTATTCACGGATATCACCACCTATGACAGTAGCTTGAGCCACTCCGCGGGTAGAGAGCAGGCGTGGGCGCAATGTCCAGTCTGCCAGCGTGCGAAGTTCCTCCATGGAAGTTTCTCCTTTTTCAGATGTGAGAGACACTATGTACATTTCTCCTAAAATAGAAGACTGAGGTCCAAGAGTAGGCTGTCCTACGTTTTTAGGTAGAGATTCTGTTACGGTGGATAGTTTTTCGGATACTATTTGGCGGGCGCGGTATATGTCCATTCCCCAGTCAAATTCTACCCAGACGACAGAAAAACCTGTTGTTGCACTGGAACGTACACGGCGTACACCGGTAGCTCCGTTCATGGCAGTTTCTATCGGGAAATTGACAGAACGTTCTACCTCCTCAGGGGCAAGTCCACGAGCTTCGGTCAGCACGGTAACTGTCGGGGCGTTGAGGTCTGGAAAAACGTCCACGTCCATGTTTTTGGATGTGAAAACACCTGCCACCACCAAAAGTGCTGCACATACAAGGATAAATACCCTGTTGCGTATGCTAAAATGTATTATGTTGTTAAGCATTTTTCAGATGATTTAAGGCATTAATGTTCGTGGCTGTGAGGTATAGCACCTGTATTGCCAGCTAATTTTACGCGGTAAGTGCCACGTGTTACCACTATATCGTTTTCTGAAATACCAGAAGCAATAACTGTTCTAATGCCGTCATTACCACCCAAAGTAACAGGGCGTTTTTGGTAACATTCCTCATCTAACTGCACGTACACGAAGTATTCGCCTTGCTCCTCCGTTATAGCAGAAAGAGGCACTGTCAGTACGTCGGCATTGTCTTTTAAGCGCAGGGACACTTTTACGAAAGCACCTTCGGGCATATCGGCAACACCGTCATATTCTATTGTCATAGACAACATACCAGCCGATGATACTGATTTTGAGTATGAAATAATCTTGCCGTTTAGCGTAGCTGTATCGTATGTTTTTCCGTCTGCTGAGGTAAAAGTAGCTGACACAACGTTTTTAAGCTCTGTAAAGTATTTCTGAGGAACATCTACTTCCAGACGCGCACGGTTGCTCTTCATTATTGAAAAAAGAGCATCGCCTTTGTTTACAAAAGCACCCTGAGAGGTTGCAATGTTTTTTATGTACCCAGCAAAAGGAGTCTTGACGCTGATGTTACCAGATTTATCTGCGCTAAGTGCGTCAAAAGCATTTTTTTTGTTCAAATACTCCAAATGAGCAGCATCGTATTCATTTTGGGAAATGATGCGGTCTTTGATGAGTTTTTCGGCGCGTTCCCATTGGGTTTTAGCGTAGTTGTATTGTTCTGTAATGCGAGAGTAAGTATCTCCTTCTGCTATTTTTTTAGATGAAATACTCATCAGAGTAACACCAGAACCAATATTTGCTCCTTCGCTCATTGTGCCGATAAATGTTATTATACCGTCCGATGGGGCTACCACTATGCTTTCGCCCACGGGTGATGATATGCTTCTGCCCGATGTTTTTATTATGGAAAAAAATGGTGATTTTTCTGTTTTTTCTACCGCAAAAGTACCTAAGGCTGCCATTTGTGGTGTGAATGTTATTTCACCAGCTACCGTTTTTTCGGCGTGCTCATCCTCTGAATGTTCATGTCCTTCATGCTCATCTGCTGCGCCAATGGCGTGTTCGTGTTCTTCGCTCTGGTGGTCATGTGGGTCTTGTGAAGAGTCTGAACCACAAGATATTACAGCTAATGATGTTATAAAAAGTATGTATTTTTTCATCGCTTGTTATTATTTAAATGTAAAATATAATCCCTTAAAATAGGCTAAATCAACCCTCTGAGAGGGCAAAACTAAGCTATGAAAAATACTGTGGTGCGCGTCCTGAGCTTTTTTCTGAGTATAAAAAAGAGTATTTTTTACCTATGAAAAAAGAGACGTTTTTCTTGTGAAAAAGATGAAGTGCTGAAAAAACGGTGCTGCACTGCGCACAAGAAAATGGCTCTGTATGATGTTCTAAGTGGTGAGAGTCTTTTTCTTGGGTAGAGACTATCACTATTTTTGTGTCGTTTCCCTTAGGGGTGAAATAGTTTATGTTGAGTGTGCATGAAGCCTCTGTGTCAGTGTGAGTGGCGCAGTGATGCTCATGGGTGTCGTGTTTTTCCGGGTGAGAGCAAAAACATATAGCGTCCCCATGGTGGTGGTGGGGCAGTACGGTAGGCAAGAACATAAGCAACGAGGCTATGCTCACCAGTAGTAACGCTATTTTATTTAATGCTTTTATTCTCATTTGAATATAAATGATGCTATTTATCTGCAAAAATAATGAAAAATATGCTATCTTTCTATTAAAAGGGATAAAAATGACATCATCGTGTTTTTTGTTCCACCATGATTAGTTTTTCGGTATCGTAACCTCTTTTTTGTGCTAAGTGCAGAATGTGGTCAAGAGTGTTCTTAGGTAGCTGTGGTGTGCGTGAGAGTATCCATAGGTATTTATCAGACGAAGAGCCTACCAATACCCATGAGTAATCTTTTTCATCTATTTCCAAGATATTGTACGGCGAGTAGAACCACAGGAAAAAGGATACTTTAAGGCATCGTTGGCATTTCTCATCAGCTATCTTGGCACGTCCGTAGGCTGTTTTTTTCTTTCCATACAGAGAGTCTTTGTATCCGCTGTTGATGACTTTTACGGTGCCGTCCTCATTTAATGAGTATTGCGCTGTAACGCCAGTGAGTGAACGCTCAAACCAGTGGTCGTAGCGGGCTATTTCATACCATGTTCCCATGTATTTTTTCAAATCCAGCGGTGCGTTATCCACATCGGTATCTATCGCTGGTAAAAGCAGGAACATAATCATAGTTTTTATATTTGTTAGGTTCATGGCAAAGTGTTTACTTTCTTAAAGTTAAACAAAAAATGTTTTAAAAAAGAAACTATGAACACTTTATTTTTCTATTTTAAATAGAAAAAACATGGAAACACCATTGACAGATATTATAGGTAGTTTAGCTGCTTTGATGTTAGTGTTGGGTTATTTACCACAGACCATACACACTATAAAAACCCGTAGCACAGACGATATAGCCACAGGAACGTTCCTACTTTTGGGATTAGGAAGTCTGCTTTTTGCTATCCAAGGTTATATGTTGAACAATTATCCATTGCTTTTCGTCAAACTTTTTACCACAATAATGAGTTCTATCATCTTCGGAATAAAAATACACAACGATTATTTCAGAAAAAATAAAAACTAATATTCCACTTTATCATCTTTGTCTTCCCACATACGGAAAGCCTGTTGAGCTTCATTGCGCATTATTTCCTCAGAAGGGATAGAGCGTTTGGATGGTTGTAGCGGTATTTGGTCATAGATGAAAGAATCATCAAAACCTATGTTTTTGGCATCCTCGCGAGTGTTGGCAAAGTATATTTTTTCTATTCCTGCCCAATAAATGGCACTCAGACACATAGGACAAGGTTCGCATGAGGAATATATTTGGCAACCTTCCAGTTTGAAATCGCCAGTTTTTTGGCAGGCTTCTCTTATGGCAGATACTTCGGCATGAGCGGTAGGGTCGTGGTGTTGAGTTACGCAGTTATGTCCTGTGGCTATCACTTTTCCGTCTTTTACTATCACTGCACCAAAAGGTCCTCCCCCGGAAGCGACACTTTTTTTTGACAGTTCAATAGCCATTTTCATATAATCTTTTTCGTTCATCTTATTTTGTTTTTATTTCAATGCTAAATTAGACAAATTTTATTAAGTTTGCATAAAAAGATATAAAATGGATTCTACATTTATAAATATAATAGGAACAATAGCAGCTGTGAGTATGGTTTTAGGTTATCTACCACAGACGGTGCGCACCATACGCACACGTAGCACAGACGATATAGCCATGGGAACGTTTCTGCTTATGGGAATAGGCGGTTTTTTCTTTGCTCTGCAAGGTTTTTTACTTGGGAACATACCTTTGTTTTTGACCAATCTCCTTACCACCACTATGAGTGCCATAATTTTTGGAATAAAAATACATAACGACTATTTTAAAAATAAGAAAAAATGAGAAATTTTATATTTATTCTGCTACCCGTGTTAGCATTGGTAGGATGTAAAAATACCCAAAAAGCACAAGATGAAGAGCCTGAAAAAGCCGATGTAACTATCACAGGTGCAGATACCGATGAACACGGATGCAAAGGCTCGGCTGGTTATACATGGAGTGAAGTATCGGGTGAATGTATTCGTCTGTGGGAAAGCGGTGTTCAGATGCTTCCAGTGGAAACGGACTCATCTACCGCTGTTTTGGCAGCGTATGCGGTTTTTGCGCAGGACTCATCACGGGTAGAACTTTTTTTGCCTGATGTGGAGCAAAACGAATACTCAATACTTGAAAAAAGGACTCTGCCAAATGGCTCGTCTGTGTGGAACGTGGAGGATGATGATACTTATTCTCTGAAAAAAGATGAAAAAGGGCGGTGGAGTATTTCACGTCGCATGAAAGTTTTGTTTGTTCAGAAATAACAACAAACAAAACTAATGAGAAGAAAAAAACAGGTTTAAAATAAAAACCCCCGTGAGAACATCACGGGGGTTTGTTTTATCAGATGATGATTATTTGCGGAAAGCAGCTAATCCCTCTGCGCAGAAATTGTTGATGTAAGTGGTGTGTTTTGCCACTTCACCCTCTGCCCAACGAGTAAATACCGATGCCGAAGCAGCGAACATATCATCGTTAGAAGCATCGCGTACCAAAAGGTGAGCCATGATGATGTAAGCAGACATCTCTACCAAACGGCGAGAGAAGAAATCTATCATCTCATTGTCTTTTGCTTCCAAAACTTTGTCCAAAGTGGCTTCGTAAGAGTCTGCCATCTTTTGCAAAGTATCTTTCAGAGATTTGTATTCGTCTTTTACCTCCATAGCCTCAAACTCACGTATGCGAGCCAAATATGCTTTTGTGGTAACGTAACGTATGGCTGCTACTACTTGCAACTGTGTTGTCCCTTCGTAAATGGAAGTGATACGAGCGTCGCGGTATATGCGTTCGCAGGCGTAGTCTTTCATAAATCCTGAACCACCATGTATCTGTATGCAGTCGTATGCGTTTTGGTTAGCAAATTCACTACCCATACCTTTTCCAAGAGGAGTAAAAGCATCTGCTAATTTTGAGTAAAGTTTGCTCTCTGCACGTTCCTCAGGGGTGAGTTTTCGTTCACGTGAAATGTCATCCAATGCTTTGTAAACGTCTACATAACGTGCTGTTTCATATAGCAAGGCACGTGAAGCGTCAAGTTTTGCTTTCATGTTGGAAAGAAGTTCATACACGGCAGGAAAATCTGCTATGGCACGAGAGAACTGTTTGCGGTCTTTGGCATAAGAAAGAGCTTCGTTATATGCCGCTTGGCTAATACCAACAGCCTGTGCTGTAATACCCAGACGCGCGCCGTTCATAAGGGCCATAACGTATTTGATAAGTCCTAATTTGCGGTCTCCGCATAGTTCTGCTTTTGCGTTTTTGTACACAAGTTCGCAGGTAGGGGAGCCTTTGATACCCAGTTTGTTTTCTATACGGCGAACGGTAACACCGCCGTCGTTTCTGTCATAGATGAACATGGAAAGTCCGCGTCCGTCTTTTGTACCTTCTTCTGAACGAGCCAATACAAGGTGAACGTGAGCATCTCCGTTAGTGATAAAACGTTTTACTCCGTTTAGGCGCCAGCAGTTGTTCTTTTGGTCAAAAGAGGCTTTTAACTGTACTGATTGGAGGTCAGAACCGGCATCTGGCTCGGTAAGGTCCATAGACATGGTCTCACCTGCGCATATACGAGGGATGAAGCGTTCGCGCTGTTCATCTGTACCAAATTCGTAAAGAGTCTCGGCGCAGTCTTGCAGTCCCCAAAGGTTTTCAAAACCTGCATCGGCACTGGATACTATATCCGCAGCCATGATATAAGGCACGATAGGAAAGTTCAGCCCACCCAGACGGCGAGGCATAGCCATTCCCATCATTCCTGCTTTTACGCAAGTGTCAAGGTTTTCTACTGTTCCGCTGGCGTATTTTACTGTTCCGTCTATTACCTGTGGTCCTTCGTGGTCTACACCTTCGGCATTTGGTGCTATGGTGTCGGCGCATATTTCACCTACTATTTCCAATACTTTTTGATAGCTGTCCATGGCGTCTTCATAGTCCATAGGAGCATAGTCAAAGGAGTCTTTATCGGCATAGTTGCGCTCTTTTAGCTCAACTATTCTCTTCATCAGCGGGTGCTGAGTGAGGTGATATTTTAGTTCTGGTGTATCTATATAGAAATTAGCCATTTTTTACTTTGAATTTTGTTTGTAATATTTGATGAGCTTAGGTACTACTTCTTCCACTGTACCGTTTATCACATAGTCAGCTATGGTGTTGATAGGGGCAGCAGGGTCGTTATTTATAGAAATAATCATAGAACTTTCCTGCATACCTGCTATGTGTTGTATCTGTCCTGATATACCGCAAGCGATGTATAGTTTTGGACGAACGGTAACACCTGTCTGTCCTATCTGTCGTTCGTGTTCACAAAAACCTGCGTCAACTGCTGCACGTGATGCTCCTACTTCGGCTTTGAGTAGTTCTGCCAGTTCAAACAACATTTTGAAATTGTCTTTTGAACCTACTCCGTAACCTCCGGCTATAACTATTGGTGCACCTTTGATGTTTATTTTAGATTTTTCTACGTGGCGTTCTATTACTTTTACTATAAAGTCAGAGTCAGGAACGTATTTTTTAACGTCGTGGCGAATGACTTCTCCTTTGTAGTTTACGTCTAAAATCTCTTTTTTCATCACGCCTTCACGTACTGTTGCCATTTGTGGGCGGTGTTCAGGGTTTACGATAGTTGCTACTATGTTTCCTCCGAAGGCTGGGCGGATTTGGTATAGAAGGTTTTGGTATGTCTTGCCTTCTTTTTTGTCTTCATGGTCTCCTATTTCCAGAGCGGTGCAGTCTGCTGTTAGTCCGCTGGTAAGGGCTGATGATACACGTGGTCCAAGGTCGCGTCCAATGACGGTAGCTCCCATTAGGCATATCTGTGGGTGTTCTTCTTTGAAAAGGTTTACTATCACAGAGGTGTGTGGTAGTGATGTGTATGGGTATAGTCCCGGTGCGTCAAACACGTGCAGGGTATCTACTCCATAAGGCAGGATTTGTTTTTCTATGTCTTTGAGGTCTGTTCCTGCTACTACGGCTTCCAGTTTGCAGCCGAGTTTGTTTGCCAGCGAGCGTCCTTTGGTGAGCAGTTCAAGGCTTACCTCAGAGATAATGCCGCTTTCTATTTCGCAATATACAAATACGTTGTTCATTTTTTTCTGCTTGTTAAAGGTTATCCTATGGTGTGATTTGCCAAAAGTTCTACTACCAATGCTTCTACTTCTGTGTCAGCAGCGGTAATGGTTTTGCTTTCTTTGGCTTGGAAAACGATGTTTTCTACGTTTTTCACTTTGGTAGGAGAACCAGCCAAACCGCATTGAGATAAGTCTCCATTGACATCGGCAACGCTCCATTCTACCAGATTTAAGAAGTCGCGTTTGTCATATAGTTCTGTGTAGTCCATATCGCCTGCTTGTTTTTCGGTAGGTGTTTTGGCGCGTTTGTATTTCTGAACCAATTTGGCGTTGCGTGGGCGGCATGGTGCAGCCGAACCGTTTACCGTTACAACTATTGGCATAGGAGCTTCTACCACTTCCACACCTCCGTCAATACGGCGTTTTATGGTTACTTTGCCATTTTTGGCGGAAAGTATTTCTTCGGCGTATGTTACCTGAGTGAGTCCAAGTTTTTCAGCTACCTGAGGTCCTACCTGTGCTGTATCTCCGTCTATGGCTTGACGTCCACCTATTATAAGGTCATAGTCTTTTATTTTTTTGATAGCAGTAGCTATGGCGTAAGAGGTAGCCAATGTGTCTGCTCCTGCAAATGCACGGTCTGTAAGTAGATATCCACCGTCAGCTCCACGGTAAAGTCCTTCGCGGATGATGTCAGCTGCACGTCCTGGACCCATGGTCAAAATGGTAACGGTGGTGCCAGGGTGAGCATCTTTGAGGCGAAGTGCTTGCTCCAATGCGTTAAGGTCTTCTGGGTTGAAAATAGCAGGCAAGGCTGCTCGGTTAATAGTTCCATCGGCTTTCATGGCGTCTTTTCCCACGTTGCGGGTGTCAGGCACTTGTTTTGCCAATACTACGATTTTTAGACTCATATTATCATCTATTTAAGTTATTATGCTTATCTATATACGCCTATATGAGGTATATAAAGTATATATGGTGTTGCAAGCGCAACACACATTGTACGTTTGCAAAAATACTTAAACTATTGGTGATACGAAAATTTTAGCGGTAAAATTTGACTTCATCATTTGAAATACATCTCTACGTATACTTTTATTATTTAATGTTAATGTTTGACAGATGATAGTGTTTGTTAATATATAAATTATTTATATATAACAGAGAAATAAATATATGGGATAAAAAGCACAAAATAATTAAGTGGAAAAAGAAAATGCTATATTTGTCATCCGTGGTGGTGATAATAATAGCCTCATGCACCAGAGAATTGGTGCGGCAAGAGAAAAGCATCTCTCCTATGGATATACCAAGGGAGTTAGCTATGGCTACCGCTCAGGGGTATGTAGAAGAAAATTACAGCCAAGCGTCCTTTGAAATACATTGGAATGAAGCACTCGTTCACCGTAGCGACACCGCATATTATGTGGAAACGCCCGTAACAGGCATTGACCTGCCGTTTCTGACACCGCAAGCAGTCAACAAATACCCTATACGTATGGTGGTAAAGGTCAAGAAAAATGCCATAGATGCGCGGTTGATGTACATAACACCACATCAAAGCAGTATTAATGCCAACGAAATAACCTATGCTAACATAGGTGAGTTCACAGGAAACATCAGTTATTTCCAACTGGATAGACAGCCTTCACACGCTCTCGTATTCAAAAAAGGAGAAGTAGTGTCCATGCTGTTTTATCAGGGAAAGAATGATAATCAAGCTCAAAAAATGTATCAAGTCATCAATACCACGAGTGTGTTAGGTAAAACATGTTATACTGATATGGAGAAAATATCATTTATAACACTCACAGGTTTAGATGATTTCTATAAAGACGAAATGAGAAGTGATGTTAGTGGTGATGAGTGTTGGTTAAGGTCAGATAATTTGGACGATGTTGTTATTAACCCTCCAAAAAGAGGTGGTGGTAATAATGGCGATGGTGATGTTACTATAACACCAAGATTACCAGGAGGTAATGATGGTTTTATTCCTCCTATTGGAGAAACAGAGCCAACAGACGGTGCAGTCAGTGGATTAAAAATACCAACACCATATGAAATGAAAATAATGGTGCTATCGGACAGCGTAAAAAAACTGCTACCACCAGAAATACAAAGTATAATAAAAGACGCTGTGATAGAGTATAAAGAGGGAAATACATCTGACGGCAACATAGCTGAAACACAAATAGTTAGAGATGCAAACGGAAAGGTAACAAAATATGTAGTTACAGTAAAACCATGGCTCACAGACGAACAACTCAAAACCGTCTTAGGTCATGAACTCCAAGTACATATTTATCCATTTGAAT
Source organism: Flavobacteriales bacterium (assembly GCA_028709885.1). Lineage (GTDB taxonomy): Bacteria > Bacteroidota > Bacteroidia > Flavobacteriales > UBA1820 > Merdimorpha. The sequence continues at coordinate 5,456 of JAQUTH010000008.1, read as the reverse complement.
TGCAATGGGCGGCAGGAACTGTGGCAGCCCTGAATAAAACAAATCCAGCCTTAGCCAAATGCTTAGATGACACTAAAACGTATGATACCAATGATTATGAAAAAAAGAATGCCAAATATGACTATAATAAAGCACATCATGAGTATGCCGCTCTGAATCGTGAACTTATACGGCAACTCTTAAAATCATTATACCCGGCAAGGGCTAATGACAATGACTTTATAGATGCTTTGTCATGTGGTAGTTTGACTAAAACAAAGTATTTTAATGATACAACAAATGTATCAAGAGATTATAAAATTAAAATACAAGATTATTTATTAGATTTAGAATTATAAAAATTTATTTATATGAAAAAATGTTTATTTATTGCTTTTACTGTCATATGTGGTATGATAGAAGCACAAGAAAATAAGACGTACATAGTTTTCACAAGTATAAGTAAAAACAATACAGAAGGAATATATAGACGAACTGTATCGGAAAATGATACTAAGCTGTATAACAAGGATAAAGAAAATTATCCACGAACAAGCTTTTTAATGTTGAGAGAATATAATAATAATGGAGATGATTTTTATAACCATTATATGTATCATAAAAACCTTAAATCAGACCCAAACCCACTTAGAATATATAAAAAGCCACTCAGTTGGCTATCTACCATAGATTATGTGGATTGGGACGCAGTAGGAGCAGGTAAGACAAAGAAAGAGGTTGACCTCTTCTTTACAGAATTGCATTTTCAGGAGCGCATATACATGATAGACCGCAGGGATTTCACTCAGGACAGCCTCACCGTGATAGAAGCCCGGGCGTATAAACCTCTTCAATACTAAAAATAAAACCACCAAGACTAATCTCGGTGGTTTTTAAGTAGAGTATAAAATGTGTGTGTTAATCTACTAAAACTCCTTCTTTTTTGTAACGGAGTTCTCCGCGAACCATTGTACCCATAACGTTGAAGTCATGGTCTAAAATGGCTATGTTGGCACGGTAACCTTTTTGTATTTTACCTACATTGTCTATGTTTAGACTATTGGCTTGGTTCCATGATGTGCATTTGATTATTTGGTCTAATGGTAGTCCTGTTATCTCGTACACGTTTTTAAGTCCGTATTGGTAAGGCAGGGTGCTACCCATAAGTGCGCCCGATTCCAAACGTGCTTCTCTGTTTTTCAGTATCATTTTCAAACCTCCCATTTCGTATTCTCCGTCAGGAAGACCAGAGGCAAGCAGTGCGTCGGTGATGAGTATTATTTGGTCAACGGACTTAGTGTTGAACACTATCTTGATGATGTCTGCTTTGACGTGTAGTTTATCGCAGATGAGTTCTATGTTTACGTCATTGTCTGCAAAACCAGCTCCCACAAGTCCTATTTCACGGTGGTGAAGTGGGGACATTTGGTTGAAAAAGTGAGTGAGGTTGGTAAGACCGGCTTTTTTAGCTGCCAAAAAGTCAGCGTATGTAGCACTGGAATGTCCCGCAGAAGTAACCACACCTATTTTTTTCATTTCGCGGATAAAAGGTATTGCGCCTTCCACCTCAGGAGCGACGGTTATTATCTTGACAGGAACTATGTCGTTCAGTTTCTTTATCTCAGAAGCATCTGGAAACTTGATGTAATCTGGGTTTTGAGCACCTTTCATCGCTACGTTGATAAAAGGACCTTCTATGTGCATACCAGGCACTTCCAACCAACGAGGGTTTTTACGGTACTCTGCTACTGCATTTACTGCTTTTTCTATAACAGGGTAAGGAACGGTCAGGGTAGTGGGGAGCCACATGGTAACACCTTCTTTAAGGCGTGCTTGGGCTATCATGTCTATGCTTTCTGCTGTACCGTCGCAGGTATCACGTCCCACAGCACCGTGAGCGTGTTGGTCTATAAAACCAGGAACAGCTATCAGGTCTTCGCCGTCTATTATCTCGTCAAAGTTTTCAGGGTTTACCTCTTTTTCTATTACAGATTTTATATTTTCACCATCTATGACTATGTTGGCGCATTTGTAATCCACATCGGGAGACACAACGCGAATGTTTTTTATTAGTTTCATGGTTTTATTTCTTTTTTTTCATTATTCACCTTATCGTGATACAAATGTAGGTTATAAAAAAACTTTTTTTCTTTTCATATACGATAAAATGCAGAAAAGCGTCGACAAATGAAAAAATATTTATATATTTGCACCCGGCAAGTCCCACACGACCAGCTCCTGTCCAACCCCCCAGGGTGGGAACGCAGCAAGGGTACGACGGTCGTAGCGGTGCGATGTGGGTAGCTTGCCTTTTTTATGTCTATACATTACATATATAAAAAAAGCGTCTTGATAATCAAGACGCTTTTTTGTTTCTTCAATGAACACTACTTTATATTTCTGTCTAAAAAGTCAAGCAACGTCTTAGAATACAGAGTATCGTTTAGCGGATGAGTAAAATCCAGAGAAATGAAATGCTCATCTCCCTTTTGGACAAAAGTCTCCACCGTAGAAGGCTCATTTTTCATTATAGCTTCAAAATTTGAAAAGAAAACCTGAGTGTCCCCCTGGGAGTGCATAAGAAGAGCAGGACGACCATTGAGATGTTTTATACTACTCAACGGACGGGTAACGAAAGGATTTACACCGTATTTTATAGCACAGGTAAGCATGATAAAAGGACGGAAAACACTACAAGCACCCGAATAACCTATCTGCGCATCAGCCATTTCACACAGCGTGTTTTCGCATGATGAAAAAGATGAAAGAGACACCAGAATGTCAATATCATCATTTATAGCCATAGAATTGATAGCCACCGCAGCCCCCATTGACATACCCATTATAACCACAGGAATGTCTTTATACTGCGATTGTGATTTTATGTAGTCTGTAACAGCGCGAACGTCCTCACTTTCGTTATATGCCAAACAAATCCTATCTCCACTGCTGGCACCATGTCCGCGCATTTCCATTAAAATAGAAGCGTAACCTTTGTCATAGAACATTTTTGCGTGTCCCATATATGCTGAAACAGACGGATTTTGTATGCCAGAAATGCAAATAATGACAGCTTTTGGCTCGGTAGGGCATATCTGGTAAGCCTCCACAGTAAAGTCATCCGCTGTTTTAAGGTGAAGAGTGTCTGCTTTAAGCCCATAATCCTCAGCTGCCCAAAATCTTTGGAAATCTACATGATAATCCAACATAGAATGTAGCGCAACGGCAGGTGTAAATACCAACACCAGCAAAAGTAGGGATGCTATGACTATCCCCACCCATTTAAGTATTTTTTTCATTTTATATTATGTATCTTATACTCAATGAAGTGTCTAAAATTTCAGTATAATCACTTGCCCAGGTTTCATTTCATAGGAAAACCAATCCGAAGTAAACGTATGAGTAAAATCAGTCAATAAGTCATTTACCGCACTATCACCACTGTAAGGAACATTGGCATAGAATTTATGAGACGCAGTAAGGTCTGTGTTTACTATAACAACTATCTGTTTCTTAGGGTTTTCAGGGTCTTTGCGCACGTAACCTATCACGCATCCGCAAGAATCCTCCACGTGCAACGTAGCAATGCTATCGGTAGAAGTGGACGTGATTAGTTTTTCGTTTTCTTTGCGAAGAGCATTTATTCTGGCTATCAAACCTATGATGTTTTCCTCAGGCAACCAATTATAAGCTCCCACGTTGAAAAGAGGTAAAGCCAATGCACGGTAAAAAATACTCTGTTCTGCATTGAAGCCAACGCCTGTGTTTACAGGCATAGTTTCCAAAAGCTCAAAACCGCTGTGTATAAACGGTATTACATTTGGTAAAAATGCCATAAAAGCATAACCCATGCGTGAAAATTCGGCACCTCCACGGGTAGCAGCGCGTGGTGTGTTGTGTGTTTCCAGTGTGCCAAACATAGAAACAGACTCTTTCTGTTCGCAGTAATGAAGAACACGTCCCAAGGTATCATTAGTCAGTTCCCAACCAAAACCAAGTGAAGCGTTGTATCCTGTTTTTTTGCTTTGCTGAGTGGGGTAGAAGTTTTCCTCAAAAAAAGCAAAAGCAGGGTCTATCTTGCGAGCGGACTCTATTATTTTCTTTATCAGTTTCTTAGGTATGGCGTGTCCCATATCTATCATAGCACCGTCAATACCGTATTTTTTCTGGTAAAAGGGTATCACCCCAATCAGATAATCCCACAGACTACCAACAGCGTATTTGTCTTTTGATAAAAGAGGGTCGTAATAACGTATAGTGTTGTACGCTATGTAGTTATAGTCGTTATCTGTTTTTTTGTTCTTTGGAAAATCGTACATACGGAGATATGTAACATCACGCCAAGCAGGCTGTACATCGTCTGGGGGCCAGTCTGCAAAAGCTCCCGGTATTACTACTTCTTCGCCACTAACAGTGGCTGTGTATTTGTCTCCTTTTTTCTTTATAGAAGAAGCTTTTGGCACATCTGTAAAAGCGTTTCTGTATTCTGTGTTAGGAGCTATGTACTCACCTGAGCCAATGGGTACTTTTTTTATCTCTTCCAGTTCCTCTGCTGCAAAAGCAGGGCTACCAAAAGATGAAAGTCTGTCTTTGTGTATCCAGTAGAACCATTCAGGGTGTTTTTCTACTTCGGTGCAGTCCAAAGCAGCTGTCCGCAGAGCAAACTCCATGACAACACGTATGCCCAGTATGTGTGCCGCCTGAACCAATGCACTGAACTGCTCGTCCACACTCATAGATGGTAGCAGAGGGTCAGATAGGCGTTTGTCAAAGGCAAAAAGGTCAGCTGTGGCGTATGGTGAGCCAAGGTTGCCACTGCGGTGGTCTTTGCCTATTTTGTTCACAGGAAGCATATACAGAGTGTTTACTCCCAAAGATTTGATATATGGCAAAATGGCTATCATCTTCAAAAAAGTACCGCAGTCTCTTATTCCTTTTCCGTTTATGGTGAGGTCTATCTGCTCTGAACCTATCAGATGGTTGCCGTCATGGTCATAAGCTGTGGTCAGGCGCACAAAGGCGTTGTAAATGACTGCTCGCTGTGTCCATTGGCTTTTTTTGCCTTCACTTTGCGATATGCTTTGAGAATAATTGGTGTTTTTATCTGCTTTTTTGAGTATGGAAGATACCACATGTGCATAGAACTTGCCAGCTGGGACATTGATGTCCTCGGTCGTTTTTTCGGGATTGACCCAAAGAGACGGTATGTATATAAGTGTATCGGCAAGGGCGTTTTTTTTGTCCTCCAATGTGTCTTTTACCTTTTTGAGGTCTGAAAAATGTTTCATAACGTTATGTTTATTTCGGGACATAAAAATAAATAAAAAAACGGAACGATGTGTCTTTGTAAGCGAGTTTTCTTTTCTCGCCACACATCGTCCCGTTAAGAGATGTTTTTTTAAGGAAAACTATTCCTCTATCACCAAGCGGAAACCTTCGCCGTGAATATTGCTGATAGATACCTTAGGGTCGCTTTT
>JAQUTH010000126.1 GCA_028709885.1 Flavobacteriales bacterium | reverse complement strand
CTTTATTTTCAAAAAAAGGCGTTGCAGAACAAGCATTTGTCGATTTTTTGAACGTACTGGTAAATGTGGATACCACATCTGCTGCAAAAGCCATAGATATTTTCACACAGCGTGGCACGGAGATTGTTTTTTCTTCGGATGCTTTTATGTCAATGACCGAAAAATACCTATACAACCCCCATTCGCCTATGTATGCCGAGGAATTATACATAAAATTTCTCCGTTCTTACATAGCAAATAACAAAATAGACGCTGATAAAAAGATACGCCCTTCCATGCACCTTGCCTCCACCATGAAAAACCGCTTCGGTTCTACCGCTTCGGATTTTACATACACTACGCCTGAGGGTAAAAAAGCACAGATGAGTAGTATCCAAAGTCCTTTGACCTTGGTTTATTTTAACAATCCTCTCTGCGAGGAATGTCAAAACACATTGGAGGACATGAGACAAAATGCTTTTTTAGAACAGATGATAAAAGATAAAAAACTGGTCATTCTATCTATGTACGTGGATGATGAGCCTCAGATGTGGAAAGAGCATATTTCAGACTACCCTTCTTCGTGGATTATAGCTATGGACGACGGTAGAAAAATAGACGGTCAAGAGTTATACAGCCTGCGTCTTATTCCTTCTATGTACCTTTTGGATAAGGACAAAAAAGTCATTCTCAAAGACGCTCAGTGGAGTACTGTAAAAAAGTATTTAAACAAATAATCCCCACCGAAAGGCAGGGATATGTATATTTAAATATAAATTTATTTCAAGGAAAGTACCGTTTCTCTTATCACCGAAAGACGTGTCAAAAGACCTTCCAAACGGTCTATTTGGAGCATATTTGCTCCGTCCGATAGCGCATGGGCAGGGTCTGGGTGTGTTTCTATAAAAATTCCGTCTGCTTTTGATACTATGGCGCATCGTGCTATGGTTTCTATCATTTCAGGACGTCCGCCTGTTACTCCGCATGACTGGTTAGGCTGTTGTAATGAGTGGGTTACGTCCATAACTACTGGCGCGTAATGCTTCATCACTGGTATTCCTGTAAAATCCACTATCAGGTCATGGTAACCGAACATGGTGCCTCTGTCTGTTATTATCGCTTTTTCGTTACCGCAGTCCAGTACTTTCTGTACCGCAAACTGCATAGCGTCAGGTGCCATGAATTGTCCTTTTTTCAGGTTCACTGCTTTTCCGGTCTTTGCTGCGGCTACCACTAAATCTGTTTGACGTACCAAAAAGGCTGGTATTTGCAAAACGTCCACATACTGTGCTGCAATGCCTGCATCACGGCTTTCGTGTATATCTGTTACTGTTGGTATGCCAAAGGTTTGCCCTACTTTTTCAAGTATTTTCAAGGCTTTTTCGTTGCCTATGCCTGTGAAACTGTCTATTCGTGAACGATTGGCTTTTTTATATGAACCTTTGAAGATATAAGGTATTGATAGTTTGTCTGTTATAGTTACTATTTTCTCAGCTATGCGCAGTGCCATGTCTTCCCCTTCTATGGCGCATGGTCCTGCCATAAGGAAAAAATTATGGCTGTCCTTGTTGTGTATTTTAGGTAGAGAAGATATTGTATCGTTCATATTGTTAGTTATTTGCTGTTTTATTATCTAAATATACATCCATAATACGGGCGGCGGCATAATAGTATTTTTTCCAATAAACGCTATTGATATCGCTTATTTCTACGCCTGAACGGTTAGCTGAGAGAAATTTACCGTCGCACAGATATACTCCTACGTGGTATATATAGCCTTTTCGGCGAAAAAAGACCAAATCTCCCTCATGAAGCAAAGATATATCTTTTTTTTCAGATGTGAGGCGTTCTACCATATCACTGCTGAACATTTCACGAGATGAACGCGGTAGTAGCAGATTTTGCACATTGGTGTATAGTTCACGGGTTAGACCTGAGCAATCAATACCTTTTTTGGATGTTCCGCCGTATCTATATGGTGTACCTATCCATTGGTCTATAAATTCGTATATTTTTTCATTTTCCAACATGGATGGCTCTACTCCTATTATTTGGGCGTATTTTTCTATGATAGGCGATATTATTTTTTCAACCGTGTCTTCTACTACTGAGTAATGAGTTTCGTCATATATGATTATAGAGTCTATTATACGGGCATCTTCTATTCCATAGGGCGTTTTCAAAACCGCCATTTTAACTTCCAAAGTGTCTATTTTCACCTGCGCGCGGGAGTTGATAGCTACCGCAGAGAAAAACAAAAGAAGTAATATTTTAAAAGTATGGTTCATGATGAAAGATTAAAGTAACTTTTAACACACACAAAGATAACACTTACATTTTTCTTGACGGGTATGTATTTCTTTTTTTTGACTATTTTAGCCTACCTTTCACATTTCTTTCACATTTAATTATTATTTTTAAATGTTAGAAAATGCTCAACAGATGAAAAAAGAACCAATATTGAAAAAAGGCGTAGCTCTGATAGCTGCCCCTATGCTTAACAATGATTTTTTCAGAAAAAGTGTCATTTACATCACAAGGCATGATGATGCTTCATCGCTCGGTTTTATACTGAACAGACAGCTAAAACTATACATGGGTATGTTTTTTCCACAGATAAAAGAGACTATCCCCATTTACCAAGGAGGTCCTGTGGATACGGACACTCTTTTTTTCATTCACAACATACCGAGCCTTTTACCAGGGAGCATACAGATAGATGAAAGCGCATATTGGGGAGGTGATTTTGAGACATTGAAAAATCTTTTATCTTCTGGTGAAGCAAAAGGAGAAAACGTGCGCTTTTTCTTAGGATATACCGGGTGGGATGCTGGGCAGTTAGACGATGAAGTGAAAGAAAAAAATTGGCTCATAGAGTCTACACCTCTGAACCCTATAACGCATTTCAATGAAAATATGTGGAGCGAATATCTCTGTGGTGGCGATGTTCCCGAAATAACATGGGACAATGCTCCTGAGGATATTCAGATGAATTAAATACCTCCAAAAAGAGTTACATCATCTGCCGATATTTCATCATCGGCACACAATATGGCAAGGCGTTCCATAACGTTCTGCAACTGACGTACATTGCCACTCCACTGGTATTTTTCCAATACTTTTATGGCTTGCTCAGATATTTTTTTGTCTTTAAGGGCATTTTCTTTGACTGCACGGTCTAAAAAATGCTTAGCTAAAATAGGAACATCACCAGTTCTTTCTATAAGTGGTGGTACGCATATCTCTACCACCGATATACGGTGATAAAGGTCTTCACGAAACATATTTTTGCCTATCAGGTCTTTAAGATTTTGATTAGTGGCTGCCACCAAACGGACATTAACCTCTATGTCTTTGTCTGCTCCCACACGGGTAAGACGTCCTTCCTGCACCACTCGTAGCACTTTTGCCTGCGCCGAAAGAGACATATCTCCTATTTCATCCAGAAAAAGCGTTCCTCCGTCTGCCTGTTCAAAGCGTCCACGGTGCATTTTTAATGCCGATGTAAACGCCCCTTTTTCATGACCGAACAGTTCACTTTCTATAAGTTCCGAAGGTATGGCGGCGCAGTTTACCTCTACCAGAGGTTCATTTCTGCGTTTTGAAAGTGCATGAAGTGCCTTGACAACGAGTTCTTTTCCCGTGCCATTTTCTCCACGTACCAACACTTTGGCATCTGTTACCGCTACTCGGCGTATCAAATCCTGCATCCTAAGGATAGGCTCGCTTTTGCCTATCATTCCTATTTTTTCAAAAAAAGTATTGTCTGTATTATACTTTGAGGGCTGTGGTAGCGTCTGGTCTGCTGTTTTTTCTTCTTCTTTTTTACCAGAAAGCGCCATACGAATAGCCTCAGACAGGCGTGTCAAGTCTGGTGGCTTGCAGATATAATCTACCGCTCCTTTTTTAAGACATTCAACGGCAGTGTCTATGTCTCCGTGTCCCGATAGCATGATAAATGGCAAGTGAGGATGCGTTTTCATGGTTTCTGTAAGCACCTCAACACCGTCTGGTGCAGGCATTTTGATGTCGCACAACACAGCGTCTATTTTTTCATTGGCTATGGCAGAAAGAGCGTCTTTACCATTGGAGGCTTCTAAAAAAAGCACATCGGTAAAAGACTGTTCAAGTACGTTTTTAAGTACTCTTCGCACCGCACTTTCATCCTCCACTATCAGTATGGTAGACATAATTATTGTTTTTTCACGTTGTAATATCTGTACCCTATGGTATTTCCTCGCGTACCTACATGACTCAAAGAAATGCTTTTACCCGCCAATAGTGGCGATGTTTTTTCCCCTGTGTGCAGGCTTTGATATGTATCAAAATCTACTTTTTGTCTGTGGGCGAGATATGCAAATATATCGTTTTTTTCTATCATCTGTCCCCACAAAGGCTCTACTTTAAGGGTGAACACTTTACTTTTACTGCCACTGCCATAAGTAAAACAGCCTATTGTCTTACCAGTCAAGTCTGTTTTTTCTTCCCATTCGCTGCGCAAAAGACTTATCAATGACATAAAGACCGAACCGGTGTACATATTGCCGATAAGAGACGATGCGCGTTCTCCTTTTTCTACTCTTTGACTTATAAATGAGCGGTAAAGAGGAGTTTTTGATGCTGCTTTGCAAAACTCTGCGCTGTTTTCAGCATTTTTGGCATAGCCTACTTCTTTTTCTATTTCACTAAGATGTCCTTTCTGCTCACACCACTGTATCCAATTGGAAACTATCATCCTGCGTCCTTGGTAAGCATACGGCTGGTGAAAAATTATTCTATCCCAGTCTGAAAGCACATCTGTCTTTTGCATAGAAGAAAAATGTTCCAACGCCTCTGTTATACGCGCGCAATAGCAGTCATTGGACAGCGGCCCATCAAAAACTGGTTCATCGCGATGAAGAAACACATTTACATCTTTGTGTCCCCAAAAATCATCGTTCATACTGTCTATCACCTTTTTCAAATGCTCTTTTTCTGCGATGTAACCCATAGCGGTGAGCAATTTTTCGGCTATCTCCACTTTTGAAAAAGCGTGATGAGGCTTGTAAAAATCTCTTTCACTGTGCATTCCAACGCCTACGTTTTCACTCATCTCACACATACGAGGATCTTCACTGACCAAAACAGCCACCGCTCCTGCTCCCTGCGTGTATTCTCCGGTAGAAGCCAGAGCGTATTTGGCATTGTCAGAAGCTATGACCACCGCACGTCTGTTTTCACCAGAGCGTACCCATTCCACGCTATTGTGAAGTGCATCTACTGCTCCCACACACGCAAAGGTCATATCCAGCACATCACAGTTTTTAAGACTACGTTTTCCATATTTTCCTTCCAAGACTTTTTCCACTATTTCAGTCATGTACGTTGAAGTAGGTTTGGCGGCATCCAGCGCACTTTCTGTTCCCATATAAATGCGTCCTATGGTGCGTGGGTCTATATCATTCTGCTGTAAAAGTCTGAGT
>JAQUTH010000125.1 GCA_028709885.1 Flavobacteriales bacterium | reverse complement strand
AACCATTTTACCGGTGTGTAATCCACTGCTATTTCTATACCCAAACGGTAACTTTTTTCCACATTTTCGCGGATGAGATATCCTGTGCTGTTAAGCTCTCCGGTAGGAACTAACTGGCCTGTGTAATTCATGTAATACACATTGGCACTGGCATTTACATTTTTGGAAGAGAAAGCATATCCTATTTCAAAATCATCCAGATATTCAGCTCGTATTTCTATATCGGAGTCTTTTATGTCGCTTCTGTTAGGCTCTTTTGAAGCGCGAGAGTAGCTGGCGTATGCTCTTTGACTTTCATTTATTTGATAATTGACGCCTAATTTAGGGTTAAAGAAAGAATAATTGTGGTCAAATGCTAAAATAGTGCCTTTGTCCTCTGTTCCATTCATAGAGAACTGAACACCACGATATTGCAAGTCAAGATATAACGAAAGTGCTTTTATTGGTGTGTATTCTGTTTTCAAAAACACGTTCCAATCATCTTTTATGCTCTTGTTGTCATAAAAATGGTAGTCTTTTGGTATGTTAGGTGTGTACTGCGCCCAAATGACTTTTCCATAGTGGTCTCCGTCATAACGGCTGTATGCGCCTGAAAGAATGGATGTGATTTTGGTATCTTTATAGGTGAGAGAGAAATTTCCTCCGTAGTAATGGTTGTAGAGCCATTTTTGAGGTATCACATCGGCATATTTTATGGTTTGTCCGTCTATTACCACTGGGTCTATACCGTAGCGAGAAAGTTTGGCTTCCTGCTTGTAGTTTTCGTAGTAACCACGTCCAAAAGTGTAGTGCAGTATCATAGAAGCCGTAAAACGTCCCATGGTGTGATTTGCCAAAAGTTGGAGGTGGTCTTGGTTATAATTGTCTGTTTCGTTGTCATAATAACCTATGACTTTTTCCCATGAAGCGTCGTAAATAGCTCCGCAAGAGTTAAAACGACGGTCTGTTTTTAGTTGTTCGGCAGAGATGCCATTCCATGCTTGGTATGTTTTTTGTTTTCCTCCAAATGCCAAAATTTTGACAGTGGTGCTGCGGTCATAGTAACCTCCCGATAGAAAATATGAAGATGCTGACGTGCTGGCACGGTCTATGTAACCGTCTGAATATGCACGAGATAAACGTCCAGATAGTTCCCAGTGTTTTTGCATAAGTCCTGAGGAAAATTCACCAGAAAATTTCTGTGTGCCAAATGAACCTACCGAGTAGTGCAGTCCTGCACCTAATTTTTCCTCGGGAGATGTGGTGCGAATGTTTACGCTTCCTCCAAATGCTCCTGAACCGTTGGTGGAGGTGCCTGCTCCGCGTTGGATGTTGATATCTGCTGCCGATGAGGCTAAGTCTGGCATATTTACCCAAAAGACTGCTCCTGATTCAGAGTCGTTGAGTGCTATGTTGTTGATAGTTACGTTGGTACGTGAAGCATCGCTACCTCTTACACGCATATAAGAATATCCTAAGCCAAGTCCGTCATCAGATGTTGATACCACAGAAAGCTGGTTTTGAAGCAGTTGTGGTATGTTCTGTCCGTAATTTTCGCGTTGGATTTGGTCTTTTTTTACAGTGCTTTGAGCAAATGGTGCGTTTTGCGATGCGCGGGTAGGCATGATGGTTACTTCGCTAAGGAGGGTTTCATCTGCCTTCATTTGAATGTTGTACTGTGAGTTTTTGGAGTTTGCTTTTACATTTTTTACTGTTTCTGTTTGGTACATAAGATGCGATACAGTTAATGTTCCTTCATTTGCTGTGCTGAGTGTGTAAAAGCCGTTTTTATCACTGGCTGAGCCTATGCGTTGCCCTTTCTGTGTGGTAAGGACTACGTTTGCTCCTATTATAGGCTCGCCTTGGGTGTTGGTGATACGTCCTGTGAGCTTGTTTTGCGCGGTCAGGGCGGTGAGTGATGTTACTGTCAACAGTGCGACAGTGTAAAAAATGCGTTTAAAAAAATAAGCCATTGCTTTTAGAATAATGTTTAAGTTAAACTAAGCAAGGGCGTACCGTGGAAAGCGGGTATTGACGTTCTCCCTGTCCTTTCCTTTCAATAAATAAGTGTGAGATAAAAATACGTTTGTCCATTGACAGCATTATCTGTCCATGTTCAAAGGGTGTAATCTCAGCCATTATTGTGGCACCCCCAAAATATAAATATGTCTATTTATTCATAAAAATTTTACGACGTAGTGCTGTCATTTTCACTGCGTCAACGGCGCATTCAACGCCTTTGTTGCCAAGAGAGCCTCCGCTTCTTTGGCGAGATTGGTCTATGTTGTTGTCTGTTAGGACTCCGAAGATAACGGGTGCAAGGTTTTTGCGTCCTGCGCGTACGTTAAGGTTTGCCAGTCCGTCTGCTACTGCGGAGCTTATGTACTCAAAATGAGGTGTTTCTCCTCTTATGATACTGCCAAGGGCTATGATGACGTCCACTTGTTTGGCACTTTGCAGAGCCGATGATGCGTATATTAGTTCATAACTGCCTGGTACGTCATAGCGTATGATGTTATTTTCCTCTACTCCTAAGTCCAAGAGTGTTTTTTTAGCTCCGCTAAAAAGCCCTTCTGTTATTTCTGTGTTCCACTGTGATACTATAATCCCCACGCAGATATGCTCTATGTGGGGAATAGTGGTGGCATCGTATGCCGATAAGTTCACTGTTGCCATTGGTGTGGTTTACAGATTTTTTGCAGCTCCTGATGCAGCGGCAATGTATTTGTCTATGGTAGCAGCCTGTGCTGATTTAGGGTAGCTATCTTTTATTTTCTGGTAGTATTTTGCAGCGGAAGAGTATTTTTTTAGGTACATGGCTACGTTACCAGCTTTTAGCAAGTAGAAAGGAGTGGTAAAATCATTGTCGCGTTCATTGGCAGCTTTTACGTAGTATGTAAGAGCGTCTTCGGCGTTGTCTTGTTGTGCGTAGCAATCTCCTATTAGTCCGAGAACTTCAGCAGCTGTGATTTCGTCTTCTCCGTTGTATTTTTTGAAGTATGAAATAGCGTTTTCATACTGTCCCAATTTGTAGTATGCTGCTCCTGCCAAATATTTTGCTATGTTTCCTGCTGGTGTAGAGGAAAATTGGTCTGCTATTTTGATAAGACCGAGATTGGCTGGTGTACCGTTAAGTGCCAACTGCAAAGAGTCCATTTCATATGCTTTCTGCGCAAATGCAAGTTCTTCTGTCGCTTCTGCTTTTGATGGTGTAGATATCCATGTGTGATATCCCCAAAATCCTAAAAATAGTACTACCACTGCGCATATTCCAATAGTGAATGGGCGTTTGTTCTTTTCTAAGAATTGCTCGGCACGGGTAGCGTTTTTGTCCAGTTTATTTACTAAATGTTCAGCAGATTCAGCTTGATTAGGTTTAATGTTTTTTGGTTTTTGATAACTTGCCATATGTTTTTTTTGTTTTATCTGTTTTAGTAGATGCAAAAGTAATACATCTTTATACAATTACGAAATTTTTTGCTAAAAATGTTGCTACATATTGTCTATTACTTCCAGTCTCGGGGTGGCTTTGGTTTGCTCCTCGGTAATGGGTGTAGGGTGGTCTGTGGTACGGTTAAGCACTTTTAATTGACTTTTAAGAGCTATATTTAGCTGGTCTTTGGTACTTTTTATATAGGCTGTACCGTATGAATAGGAGTCGGAACGATACAGGCTTTGACCTTTTTTCACAAATTCTGATGTCATGGTAAAAGAAGCATCAACTTTGCGAAGGCGGAATTTGTCTATCTGTTTGTCCGATGTTACGTTTAAGACATTTACCAGTTCCAGATATTCCTCAGGTAGTTTTTTCCCAAAAGGAATGTTGAGATACAAGGTAAAATGGTTATCGGCACGCATGATGCTGTACGTTAGTTTGTCTATGTACAGTACACATTTGTTGGTGTAGCGAAAGATGCCAAGAAAGGATTTTTTGTCTTGAAATGTTATGATGTAATTTTTATCGGTCTGGCCTGAGTATTCCCACTTACGTGATTTTTCGTTCAGGTAGTCTTTTATCATGCCAACGGTTACGGTGAGACCTTTTATGTTTGTGGTAGGGTCTATATCGGTAGATGACTTATTGTTTTTGTCATTGTTTACTAAATCTTTTGCCCTTTGGTCAAGATACACTTTGGTTTCTATGCGGCGGGTCATATCTTTTTCGTCAAGACTCTTTTCGTAAGTATCTACCAATGCTTCTTGGTATGCCAAAATATCATTTGACGAAGCTATGGATGTGTTGGTCTGTATGCGGTAGAGAGCTTCTATGGACGAAAAATCCTTAGACATTTGTTCTTTTACTATGTTGAGAATGGTCTCTATCTCCACCTTTTTATTGCGGTGCTTTTTAGTGGTGGATATATCTATATCACTGAGTTCTATTACATCTTCACTCAGTGTGGCGTGAATGTTTACGGTGTCTTTTTCTACATTCAGGATAGTATAATATGGCTTGTATCCTACAAATGATATTACAAGAGTATCAGGTAGTTGGGCTTTTGGTATGTTCAGAGAAAAAATACCGTCACTGGAAGACATAGTGCCAGTGGTGGTGGTGTTTTTTAGAAAAATGCTGGCGTATGGTATTGTCTGTACGCTATCTTTTATTTCTCCGCTAATATGTATGCTCTGGGCATAAGTTTGTATGCTCATCGCAGATATAATAAGGAGAAAAAATATTCTTTTCATGGTGCTGTATATTATAAAAAATCTTCATCGTTTTCTTCATCGTCCTCTTGGGAGTCAAAGAAACTGTCTATATTATTGTTATATGCCGTATCGGTGTTGTCATCGTCTATATCATCCGAGAAAAAATCGTCCCAGTTAGTAGTGGTGTAGCCTTCTATTTCTCGTCTGTCTTTTTTGGTAGGGCGACCTTCGCGGTAAGCATTGACATATTGGGTTTTGGAAAGGCGCATCATCTCCATCTTTTCCATTTCTTCTGCGCTGGTGATGTTTTTGATGTTTTCCTCCACCAGTTTGGCTCCTATGCGGCTTTTTGGTATCCCGAGGATGATAAATTCGTAATATATCTGGTTTTTACGTATTTTCAGTTTGTCGCCTATTTTCACCTCACGCGATGCTTTTACCTCCATGCCGTTTACCTGTATTTGGTTTTTTCGGCACGCCTCGCTGGCTATGGCTCTGGTTTTGAAAAGGCGTACATGCCACATGTATTTATCTACTCTCATTATCTTTATCGTTGCTATTCTTTTACAAAGATATAGAATAATGTTCGTTTTTTTTCTTATGTAGTTTTTTTATATGTAGCATTATTTGGTTTAAAATGGCTTTTTAAAAACAAGGGCTTTTAGTTAAAAGCCCTTGTGGTGTTTTTGATTTCAATATGTCAAAAAAAAGACATCTTTTTAGTGAAAAATCAATTTCTTTGGAAAGCCAAAACCATGTTGGTGGAAAGGTCCATTTTAATTTTTTGAACTTCTTTTTGTTCTTTTAACTTACCCACTAACATCTT
>JAQUTH010000124.1 GCA_028709885.1 Flavobacteriales bacterium | reverse complement strand
GAGACAAAGACGGCAAACAGGTATTTTTAGCCGACAGCTCTTTTTCAATAACCATGGCACAGGGAAAATACCCTACAATACATCTGCACTTCACTTCTGAATTTTAATTTTTTTGAGATATGAAAAACAAAGGTTCTAAGTTATTTTTTATACTGTGTTATTTGACAGGTCAAATAGCATTCCTTTTTTCTCTATTTTTCAGAAATAGATGGAGTGATTTTGCTCTAGGTTTCTGTGAAGGTGTAGCAATAGTGATGATGTGCATTAGCGTTTTTTATTTCGGGTGGTGCATAGGCAAAAAGCAGAATCCGTTTGACTTGAAATAATTTTCTTTACCTTTAAGACAAAACTGTTAGAAAGACGAAAGACAAGGTCAAAATATTACCGCAGTTGGGATTGATACTGCTTATAACATTCGTTGGAGAATTAATCTCCAAATGGTTTCGCTTACCTGTACCGGGCAGTATCATAGGCATGATAATCCTCTTGACACTACTGAAAACCAAAGTGATAAAGCTGGAACAAATATCCCAAGTGGCTGATTTTTTCTTAGAAAACATCACATTTTTCTTTTTGCCAGTGGGAGTAAGTATTTTGGTATCGTACAAATACTTAGAAGGTTACTTCGCATCTGGTCTTATACTCATTTTTGTAACCACAGTGATAATAATGGTAGTCTCTGGCGGAGTAGCTGAAATACTTGCCCGTAGAAGAGACCGCCGTGTAGAAAATAAAAAATGACAAACCAAATAACATCGTCTCCTCTTTTTGGCATTTTTCTGTGCTTGGTATGCTTTATGGCAGCATCGGTAATACGAAAAAAAACTGGTTCGGTCTTAGCCAATCCTTTTTTAGTAGCCTCAGTGATGATTATAGCTGTTCTTTTGGTTTTTGACATACCGTACAATGATTTTGCTGCTGGCGCAGATGTGATAAACATATTCTTAGGACCTGTTACCGTCATATTGGCTGTCCCTTTGTACAAACATCGCAATGTATTAAATCACTACATCTATGCCATAGTAGGTGGTATTTTTTCAGGTGTGGTGGCTGCTATAATAAGTGTAGTGGTATTGGCTCGGATAATGGGTATGAATAGCCTTATAGAGCGTTCTTTGGTAGCGAAAAGCATTACTGCCCCCATAGGTATTGAAACTACTAAGATAGTGGGTGGAATAGAGGGTATAACTGTGATAGCCATTATTTTATCGGGACTTTTAGGTGCAGTGATAGCTCCTTTTGTATTTAAGGTTTGCCACATAAAAAACGACATAGCTATGGGTGTAGGTATTGGCTCTGCTTCTCACGCCATTGGCACAAGCAAGGCGCTGGAAATGGGTGAAAAGATAGGCGCTACCAGTGGTTTGACTATTGGTATTGCTGGTATTACTACGGTAGTTATAGTTTCTATTCTTAACTTTTTTATGTGGAATTAAAATAAACTAAGATATTTAAAACTAAAACGGCTCGCCATAGGCGAGCCTTTTTTTATAGTCTGCAATATTATTTTACAGGAAATTTTTCTGCTTCTGTCTTCACAGCGTCTTTTTCTATGGCTGTGGCTACAAATTTGCCATCTGCGCCGATAAGGAATACGCGTGGTGTCAATGCGCCGAAAGATTGAGCGAATGTCTCATCTCCTTGCATTACAGTGTATTGGTCAAGTCCTTTGTCTTTGATGTATTGTTGGATAAATGAAAGCTGTTCGCCAGACATTATCATAAATACCAATACTACGTTTCCTCCTTTTGCCTTCACATTTTTAAGAACCTCAAATATAGCTTCGTTGTCTGCCACGTCTGGTGTGGTGATGTACATAGCTGTGTTTTTACCTGCTATGGATGCTTTGGTTAGTGAGTCTTTACCTGCGAAGTCTGAAAGGCTAAATTCAGGTATTTCTTTGCCTGCTGATAGTTTTACAATCTCATCCATACGTGTTACAGCCTGAGCAAGACGTTCGTCTTTTTTGATGATTTCAGGAACCTGAGCATAGAATGCTGCAAGACGGTCAGGAGATACATATGTTGAATTGTTCATTGCAACAAAGAAAGAGAGTAAATCTTCTGGATGGCTTTCGGCTTTTTCAAAAGATTTAAGGACATATTCTTTTTGTTTTGCCATGAACTCTTCGGCTAACTGAGTGATTTTGGTGGTATCGTTAGCTTGTTGAGCTGCTTGGTATGCTGCCATTTGTGTCTGACGGAAAGTCTCCATGGCTTTGTTATCATCTATGAATGATTTGAAGAAATCCATAGCTTCACTACCTGTGACTTTTACATTTTCAAGGTCGTTATAGTCACCCTCTACGTTTATGGTAGAGTTGTCTATATAAAGGTCTATTTCCCCTGCTTGGTTTTCAAATGTTATGATACGATAGTCATTGAAATCCATTTTTCCTGTAAAGGTAAATTTTCCTCCTTTGCATTCCACGGTGTCTATCTGTTCAAGACCTGTCATGGATGGTTTGCTAAGGAATGCTTTTTGGTCTTCAAGACCAGTGATGTTACCGTTGATGGTAAATTTGTCGCTATTGCACGCTGTGGCAAAGAAAGCCAAGACAGAGCAGAAAAGGACTGTTTTAAATAAATTTTTCATGAATGAATGATTTAATTTTGGTTATTTATTTCTTTTCTATGGCAGGGAGGATGAGTTCCAAATCTGCCGGTTCTATGTAACGAGCATGTAGAATGCCGTTTTTATCTATCAATATGCCCATAGGAAAATTGCCCACCAAAGCAAATTGTTTTATCACTGAATTGGTCTTGGTATTGCTTTGAATCACATCTACCCATGGCATATTCAAATAATATGAGTCATGCTCATACTGCATAGTATCTTTTGTCATTGCCACTGACAACACTTCAAGTCCTTTGTCTCTCCATTTGATGTATTCTTTTTCCAATGAAAGCATATATTCACGGCTGGCGTTTTGTCCTGGTGTCCACATTGCTATGAAAAGATTTTTGCCTTTGTAGGTGTCATAGCTGTACGTGGTAGAGTCTTTCACTATTTCAAATGCAGGGGCTACCTGTCCTATGGAAGATTTTTTGGCCCGGGATATAAAATCTGTGTACTCTTTTCCATAGATAGATTCTTTTACCTGAGGTGTCATGGCGGAAGATATGCTGTCCAATATTGGAGAATATCCGTTTTGGGTAAGGAATGATGTAGCCACAAGAGGAGAAACCTCGTTTTGTGCGTGTGTGAGAGCAAAATTGGCTATGTACTGAGCTTGACGACGTATGTTAGTGTTATACTGTCTTGAATACTCTGCCAATGAGTCTTTATTGCCATTTTCGGCTGAGTGTTTCAACACCTTAATATATAAGTCAGATTTTTTGGCTTCAAATTCTTTCAGATAAGATAAAAATTCGTTGTAAAAGCCTTGGTTTTCACCACCTTTTACATCGGCAAAAGAAAGGCTGTCCACCTGAGCCAATATTTCCACTGGTACTCCTTCCACAAAAAATGCAAGTGTTGGTATGTTTTTATCAAATGTTAAATAGCATAACTGAGTGGACGGCACATCCAAAGAGAAAGAGAACTTACCGTCTTTTTTCATATTAAGAGAATCCAACACGTTCATAGTGCCGTCTTCTTGTTCACTCATAACATAGAGAACGCCGTTTTTAGCTCCGCGTATTTCTCCGCTTATCTGTGTATTTCCACTTTTTGAACAAGAATAAAATGACATAACTGCCACTAATACAATAAATATCTTCTTTATCATTTTAATAAAGCTGCTTTGTTAGTTTTTATTATTACAATTTGACAAATGTAAAGAAAATAAGGAAAATGACAATGAGATATTTGTTTTTATTAAAATCCTAACATTTGAAAAAAATTTCATAAGAACAGAAAAAAACTATATATTTGCACCAATCATTTGATTAGGACATAACGTTCAATAAATTATTTGAATATGCAACAAAGTAAAAACGTAGAGCAAAAGATAATAGATGCCGCTTATGACACTTTTGTGGAAAACGGCTACGAGGGAGCCAAGATGAGGGATATAGCTAAAAGAGCCGATATCAACATCTCCATGCTCCACTATTATTACCGCAGTAAAGACAACCTTTTTGACATAGCCTTTGGACGTGCTTTTGACTGCGTGTATGGCAAAATACTGGGCGTGTTATCATCCGATGCTTCTATAAACGAAAAAATAGAGCAAATAGTTGGCATTTACATAGATACGCTGGTAGAAAACCCACGCGTACCTAATTTCATTTTCAGCGAAATAGCACAGAAATCACAGCCAAACCAGCGTTTTGCCAAATACCGCACTATGGTATTTGACGCTATGGCTGTACTGAAACGACAAATGGACTTAGAGGCTGAAAAAGGAAGTATCCGCTCGGTAAACATGATGGAATTTTTTATGGATATAGAGTCTGTGTGCATGTATCCGTTCCTTACTCGTGGTCTGTGGCAAAAAATATTTGATGTTGATGACACATCTTTTAACCAAATGCTCATAAACAGAAAAGAATCTTTCATTCGCAACATCATAAAATCCATAGAAAAATAATTGTGTATATATATGAAAAAAGTAAAATCAAGCATTTTAGCAATTCTGAGCTTGGCTGTACTGGGTATTAGCCCTTTGCACGCACAGAATGTTACTTATTCGTTGGATAAATGCAGGCAACTGGCCCTACAAAACAACAAGCAGATGGGCATAATGGAACAAAAAGTCATCAAAGCCCAACAAGAACATTTGTCTGCCAAAACCAAATACCTACCAAGCGTTTCGGCTACCGGAACATATCTGTACAACAGTAGGGATCTGTCTTTAATCAGTAACGATATGTACTTGCCAATAGGTACTGTCATGGCAGACGGTAGTTTTGGTTTTACACAAGACCAAATAAACAATAAATGGACAGTAATAGATGGACAACCAGTACCATTGGATGCCAACGGAGTACCTTTTAACCCAAAGACAGACCCAAGCAAAATTCTATGGAAACAACACGCCATTATTCCTAAAAGCGCACTTACTTTTGACACGCAGAACATCTTTGCTGCTGCCTTTACCATCACCCAGCCTGTGTACATGGGCGGAAAAATACGTGCATACAACAAAATAACACAGTACGCACAGACATTGGCAGAAAATCAAAAAGATACCAAAGCTACTGAGATAATACTTTCTGTAGACCAAGCGTATTGGACTATCGTTTCTCTGGAAAGCAAGAAAAAATTAGCCGAGAGCTACCATTCATTACTCTTGAAACTAAAAAGCGATGTGGGCAAACTAAAAACGGGAGGGCTGGCCACTCGCGCCGATGAACTTTCGGTAGAGGTAAAACTAAACGAAGCCGAAATGACACTCACACGTGTGGAAGACGGCATTGCTCTATCTAAGATGAATCTGGCTCAATTCTGCGGACTGGATATGACAGCTGATTTTACGTTGGAAGATGCTGGAAAAGAGTTTAGAGTCACGCCTAAGAGCAAG
>JAQUTH010000007.1 GCA_028709885.1 Flavobacteriales bacterium | reverse complement strand
TAAAAAGATAGGTTCAGCAGGACTTGACGTGTATGAAGAAGAAGGAAACTATTTTTATGAGGATTAGAGCGATGCTCCGATAGATGATGACACCTTCGCGCGTTTGCTTTCTTTTAATAACGTGATAGTTACATCTCATCAAGCGTTTTTTACCAGTGAAGCCATGACCAATATATCCGAAACAACATTGGAAAATATCAAAGATTTTGAGAAAGGAATAATTCAAAATGAAGTGAAAAAATCTTAATAGCTATGTCTTAAAAAGGCATAAATATATCTTAAATTGGCGGGAGAAAGGCATTTATAGTTATCTTTGCTACCTGAAATCTCCATACCTATAAATGAAGATATACATTACAGTGAAATATTTTATTCTATCTATATTTACCTTTATTCAATTAGCTCTATTTGCTCAGCCTACGGTCATCAAGCATGCGGCGCTGACTATGGATAATATGCCTGTGGCTGGAAAAGAGGTGAATGTGATGTGGGTGCAAGGTTTTAACTATGCAGGAGCAAAAGCGTTGGCACAGTCTAAAATGCCGATGGTGGGTTTTGCTAATGAGAAAAATCTGATAGCTCCAAAGGAAAAAAATATCCGCGAAGCAATGATAGGTACTTGGTTGGATTCGGGTATGGAAATGGGAAATGGTACTTTTTCCGCCGTTCCTCTCAGTAAGGCAAAAAGCGCTCAATGGTTTATCCAAGATATAAAATACGGCGAACGAGTACTTTCCCGTTTGGCAGATGATTATGACACCACATTGAGATATTTTCGTTACCCAGAAATGGATGTCAATGTCCCAGCTGAGCGTTTGGATAGTGTAAATTATTTTCTAAATAGTCAAGGATACACTGCGGTAACTGCTACCATTCGTTTTGAAGATGAACTTTTCAATACTCCGTACATAAATTCTAAGATAGAACGCGACACCATGCTTGTTCGTTATATAGGCGAACGGTATTTGGAGTACGTGAAATGCACATTGGATTATTATGAAGAGTTGGCAAAAGAAAATTTCACTCGGCAGATAACACACATCATATCTCTTCGTTGTAGCGAAATAAATAACGATATGTTGGGTTATATGATGTACATAATGTGGCAACGAGGTTACCGTTTTGTCTCATTAGACCAAGCACTCTCAGACCCTCTTTATAGAAAACATCTGCCTGAGCGTTACCAAGGTGGTTTTTTCTGGGATTATGCCGTAGGGGTAACGCCAGCCACACCACCACAGCCAGGAGCTATGATAAAAGCCCTTTACAAATATCAGACATACTAAACGTCTTGACATTCATCCAAAAGGCATTTTATGCTTTTACATAGTGTAGGATGAATAAAATCAGGTGCTATTTCACATAAAGGTTTTAATACAAAACATCGCCTATGCGCCAAAGGATGTGGCACGGTGAGTGTTTCTGTGTTTATCAAAAGGTAATCTATAAAAATGATGTCTATGTCCAGTGGGCGCGATTGATACCCTTTTTCTGCGTCAGAACGTTCTCTACCGTATTTTTTCTCTATTTCCAATATCAGACTAAGGACATCCTGAGGTTTTTTTTCGCTAACGAGTATAACGGCAACGTTTATAAAATCATTTTCTGCGTGAAAACCCCATGGAGCAGTGCGTAGAAAAGACGAAACCTTTTCCACCGCACCTATTTTTTCGGCTAAATCATCTATCGCTTTTTTTAGAATAGATGTAGTGTCTCCTATATTTCCACCAAGAGAAAGATAATAACGCATACCTTAGATGTGTATGGCGTGGTCATAAGCCGCCTCCACAGCCTCCATAAATGCTTCACTCATGGTAGGGTGAGGGTGTACTGTGTGCAGTATTTCCTCTGCTGTGAGCTCTCCTTTGCGTGCCAGCACAGCTTCGGCTATCATCTCAGTAACGTTATCGCCTATCATGTGTACGCCCAGAAGTTCTCCGTATTTGGCGTCAAAGATGACTTTTACAAATCCCTCGGAAGTTCCGGCTGCTTTGGCTTTGCCCGATGCAGAGAAAGGGAATTTGCCTACTTTTATCTCATATCCAGCTTCCAATGCTTTCTTTTCTGTCATACCCACAGATGCTATCTGCGGTGTGGTGTAGATGGCCCCTGGTATATTGCCATAATCCAATGGCTGAGCGTCAAGACCAGCTATTTTTTCCACAGCTATGATGCCTTCTGCTGATGCCACGTGTGCCAATGATGGTCCGCCTACAACATCGCCAATGGCGTAATATCCTTCAACGTTAGTTTGGTAGAAAGAGTCTGTTTTTATCTTGTCTTTTTCTGTTTTGATACCTACGTTTTCCAGTCCTATACCTTCTATATTGGTTTTTATACCTACCGCACAAAGGACTACATCTGAGGACAGTTCTACTGCGCCTTTTGGCGTTGATACATACACTGTGAGTGTTCCGTCAGTGTTTTCGGTTACTTTTTCTACCGATGAAGATGTCATGGATTTGATGCCTCTTTTTCTAAAAATGCGTTCTATTTCTTTGGAAACATCGGCGTCTTCTACTGGTACTATGGCAGGGAGAAATTCTACTATGGTTACCTGTGTACCCATGGCGTTGTAAAAATAAGCCATTTCTGTGCCAATAGCTCCTGAACCTATAACGACCATGTTTTTAGGCTGTTTTTTAAGTGTGAGAGCCTCGCGGTAGCCTATGATGTTTCGCCCGTTCTGTGGTATAGACGGCAATGAACGTGAATGAGCTCCTGTTGCTATGATTATATGTGGAGCGGTGAATGTTTTTTTGGCGCCTTCCACATCTGTAACTTCCACTTTGTGGTCTGGCAAAAGGCAGGCTAAGCCCATGATGACGTCTATTTTGTTTTTCTTCATCAAAAAGTCAATACCTCTGCTCATAGCAGATGCTACACCTCGGCTGCGTTCTATTACTTTTGAAAAGTCTGCTTCTGCGTCAGTGTTTACCGTGATGCCGTAATCAGATGCATGATGTAGGTACTCATATACCGATGCACTTTTTAGCAGAGCTTTGGTAGGTATGCAACCCCAGTTAAGGCACACTCCGCCCATGTTTTCTTTTTCTATGATAGCGGTGCGAAGTCCTAATTGTGCAGCGCGTATGGCAGCGACGTATCCTCCTGGACCGGCGCCTATGATGATGATGTCGTAGTTATTTTCCATTGTGTCAATTTTTCAGATACTAACAAAAGTACACTATTTAAGCATTAAATCACACTAAAAATGAAAAATAATATTCCATGGATTTGTATATAACAAAAAATTTGTATCTTTGCACCGCAATGCAGGGTACTGCACACATGGTGAATGTAGCTCAGTTGGTTAGAGCGTCGGATTGTGGTTCCGAAGGTCGTGGGTTCGAGACCCATCTTTCACCCCAAAGCCTCCTTTTTTAAAGGGAGGTTTTTTTATTTTATATCATTTGCATTATCTTTACAGAAAAGAAAACAAGAAAATGAAAATAGCGTTTATATCTGATATTCATGGCAGTAAGTATTGGGCAGAGAAAGCCTTTGCGTGTGCCAACGCTTGGGGTGCAGACAAGATAGCGGTGTTGGGAGATGTCATGTACCACGGCCCGCGAAATCCATTACCTGAGGGTTATGACCCTATGGGCGTGGCTGCGTTGCTCAATGAAAATAAGGATAAAATAATAGCCGTTCGTGGTAATTGCGATAGCGAAGTGGACCAAATGCAGGTAAAATATCCAATGATGGCAGACAGCACACAGATAGTTTTGCCTCAAAGGACGTTTTTTCTAACTCATGGTCATGTTTTTTCGCCAGAAAATCACCCAGAAATGCCAGTGGGTACCGTATTTGTCTTTGGACATATACATCTTCCGGTTGCTGAGAAAAAGGGAGAAATGGTATATTTTAACCCTTCTTCGGTGTCTTTGCCTCATGGTGGTTTTCCAAATTCGTGGGGACGGTATGAAGATGGACGCTTGGAGATAGTGGATATGGATGGTAATGTTATAAAAAGCCTTGAATTATGAGCGATGAATTTATACACGTGGAGTTTTCCATGTTGGAAAATGTGGATGAAAAAAAATATCCTCAGTATGCCAAGATGAGTGAATCGGAGAGAAAAAGTCTTCCTGCTACTAATTTTTGGCGTCTTAAAAATAATATGGATGTTATCCCTGTCCCGGAGAATGACCTTTATTATAAAAATTATTTCCGCTCATTGGAGCAGGTGAGTTACGTTAATTCAAAACGCAAATAAATACTTTACGCATAAAAAAGCCGCCCTTCGGGCGGCTTTTTGTTTTTCTATGTTATGCTAAAATATCATCCCACGGGTAGTTCACTTTTACCAAAGATAGACCACAGGCAGGTGCACTCATGCCACTGGAACAGCGGTTTCGGCTCTCTATGATGTCATGAAGAGCGCAAGGCATCATTCGCGCACGTCCTATATCCAGCATGGTACCCACTATGGCGCGCACCATATTCCGAAGGAAACGGTCGGCACTTATGGTAAAGAGTAATGTCCCACTTTTTTCATCGTAATCCCAATGTGCGTAACTAAGATGACAGATGTATGTTTTGACATCGGTATTTACTTTTGAGAAACACTGAAAGTCTGTGTACTGCGTAAGAATATCGCACGCGGAGTTCATTGCTTCTATGTCCAATGGGTGAAAAAAGTAATGCGATGTAGGTATGTGGAATGGGTCTTTACGGGTGTTTATGGTGTAAATGTATGTACGCGATGTAGCATCAAAACGTGCGTGTGCGGTGTCTTTGACTTTGAAAATACGCCGTATGGCTATGTCTTGAGGTAAAAATGAATTGAGCCGTCCGATGAACATTTCTGAGTCTGGAATGTCTTTTTCCAAATCCATGTGAGCGTACATTTGGTGTGCGTGAACACCAGCGTCGGTACGTCCTGCTCCTACTATCGTTACTTGGGTGCGCAGAATGGTGGAAAGGGCAGATGATATGACGGTCTGAATACCCACACCTTGTCCTTCGGGCTGAGCTTGCCAACCGCTATACTGTGTGCCTAAGTATGCCAATTCTATAAAATACCTCACCTTGAAAGTCTTAGAAATTGAATTTTACGCCTAATATTCCGCGGAATCCGGGTGCTTCATATCCGTAGTACATGGGAATACGTCCGTCTATGCTGTTTTTTGCTTGGACGAATACACTCCAACGTTTGGTGAAATTATAGCTTGCCTCACCCATATATTCTACGAATGATTCTATGTTTTGCTCTGTTGCTACCCCATCTGAGTACATTGCAGAGTTTGATATTCCGTTGAATACTACACGTCCGTAAAGGTCTATCTTGTCTTGTACAACACTGCCACGGTATGATGCTCCTACACGGAAGTCTGGTGTGTACAGAGCTTTTGAGAACAAATCAGATGATGCAGAATTGTACTGAATGAATGCCCCTACATTGTGGCGATGGCTTATTTTGTATGTTGCTGATGCGTTGGCGGTAAATACTTTTATGTGGTCAGGGGCTGTCATGTAATAAGATGAGAATATGTTTTGTGAAATTTCATCTATTACCTGTATCCATGCTGGACTGTAATCTTGATTTACGTAAGATACATAAACGTCATAGTGCCATGCAGATGATATGACACCTGATAATCCTATTTTGACGTTGTATTTTTCACGGGTGTATGAAGATGGGTTGATAGGTCCCATGTAAGGACATTGGTATGCCAGTTCGGCAAGAGTGTTTACTTTGTATCCGCTGGTAAATGCTCCGTAGATAGTCATCAGTCCGTCTGTTATTACATAAGATGCTTTTGCTTCTGGCATTATGTGAAAATTACTGCCCTCGGCGCCATTACCTGTGAGGATACCCATGCGTACGCCTGCCATTAAGTCCCAGTGTCCTTTTTTGTAGGATATGGAAGGGAGAAGGTTAAGGTGTAGTAGGTTTTCAGATTCTGCGTTGTTTATGTAGCCTATTTGTGTGTCATAATAACCCAAAGAAGCATCTACGGCAATAGTCCAACTTTTTATTGGTATATTGATGCGGGTATTACCTATTACTTCCATTTCTTTGGCTGCTTCGTTACCTGCGTAATAAGATGCGTCAAGAGTGAAATGGTCAAATATTTCGCCTTTTTTCTTTGCTTTTACAAATACTTGTCCACTGTAAATACTGTTTTTGAGTTTTTCAGCATTTATGGCAGGAACGTCATACAGAGTGAGCATATAATTGTTGGTAAAACTATTATAAGCGTATTTCACATGGCCTCCGACATCATATCTACCTGCATCCACGCGTACTCCTACCGATGCATCAGTGTGTGAGTAAACGCTGTTTTGTGGTAGTGGTTTTACATCGCGTTCACTGCGGTCATGGTTTAGTTTTGCCCATAGGGTGGTTTTGCCAAAAGTGCCACTGTAATAACCATCTGCCATGGTAGAGAGGTTATATCCGTAGCCTGCTTTTATGTAGTTAGGGTAAAGGGTTTCGTTTTGGGTGTTGGATAAAAGCATACCGTTTACACTCTGAGTGGTAAATCCTGCTTGAGGAGTTTCCAGTTCAGTGATGTATTGTACCGATAGTTTTTTCTCAGATGTATTGGATGCTGATGGGTTGAAATTGACTTTTTCCTTTGATTTTACTTGTGGGGTGTAGTTTTTTTCAACATTTACTACCTCAGAAGGGTTTTGATTCTTTTTCTCTTGTGAAAAGCCCTCTACACTCACTGCCAGTAAGGACATACAAAGCATAGAGACTTTGATAAAAGATGTGTTCATTATTTTATTTTTTAGAGTTGATATATTCTTTTAGAGCCTTTGCCTCGGCGAGAACGTCATCGTATGTGGTGTTGGAAATGACATTGTCTATGATGTAATTAGCTTGGTATTCGTCGTTTTTTGCATGGAAATCCTTAGCCAAAAGCAGTAATGCACGCGCTCCTATGTATTTGTACATAGGATAAGAGGTAGATAATTTTGTTATGTTTTCTATTGAAGCGTCGTACTTTTGGTCCATGTACAGTATTTGAGCCTCATAATACAGCACCCGAGCCATGTTTTGGTCTGCCGCTATTTTCTTGACAGCGGAGGTCATCTTTTTAGCCTTGTCATACTGTTCGTTTTCCACCAATGCCACATACATGGCAGTGGAAGCATCGGCATAAAGGGCAAGGTCTTTTTTGTAATCATTGCGTACTATGTCAGCGTATTTTATTACATTGTCCCAGTCTTGTTCATTGTCATATACGCTCAAAATATTTACAAGGGCATATTTTTTATTATCCTCAGATGTGGCAGTTTGGTATAGTTTTTCCAAATAAGGCAAAGCCTGATACATTTGGTCTGTTTTTGACATCAGGTCTATGTACTTAACCAATGAATTTTCGGTGTATTTGCCTGCGTCAGTATCGGCAAGAGTTTTATAATCCTCTTTTGCCTTTGCTGTGTCTTTTATGAAAATATAAGACTGAGCGCGGTGGTACAAGGCATCTGGGGTGAAAAGTCCAGAAGGATACCTCTTTAAGTATTCATCATAAGAAGTGATGGCTTGTGTATATTCCTCTTTTGAAAAATGCTTTTCAGCTGTTTCATAATGTAACGAATCCAAAGATAATTGGTCTATCGGTGTGGCGCCTATGCTGTTATTCCATGTTATGAACTCGTCGCTTTTGCCGTTCTCCACAAAAATCTGTCGTGCCCAACGCATAGCCACGGGTGTAACCTCTGCCGAAGGGTATTTTTCCACCACTTTTTGATACATGGATAGAGCTTGGTCTGTCTTGCCGTCATTGTATAGAACAAGTGCCGCTTTTGTCATAGCCTGTGGCACTATATCGCCTGTGTTTTTCTCTTTTTCCACCGCAGTAAATGCTTCCAGAGCTTTGGCATTTTGGTTGGTCTTTTGGTATGCCACGCCTAAATCATAACGTGCCACCCCACGCAGAGAAGACTGTGTATAGGTGTTAAGAAAACGTGTCAAGGCGTTTATCTGCTCTTTGTACTGTCCTTGAATACCCATGCAGAGAGCATTTTGGTATGAAAGATAGTCTTTTGGAACGTATGCTCCGGTGGCAGCTTTTGAGTATAGACTTTGAGCTTTTGAGTATTGTCCCAATGCAAAATAACAGTCAGCCAATCGCATATTAACATCTGCTATTTCATCATTTGAAAGGTTGTTTTTACTGTACTGAGAAAAATAATTTAGCGCAGAAGAGTAATCGCCTTTCGTAGCACTGAGGTATCCTAATTGATAGTTTAGTCTTTTATGCTCATCGGTGTTGGTGTTAGCAGGATATGTGGAAAAAACTGTAAACTCTTCTTCTGCTTTGCTGTTCATCCCCATGCGAGTGTATGTCTCCCCTGCCCAAAAATGCGCTCGTGCGGTAGTTGTAGGGTCAAAATTTATTTCTGCTGTCTTTGTGTAATATTTAAGTGCAGCGTCATAATCTCTATCGGTAAGTTTTTGTCCTGCCAAGTAAAAACAAGCCATTTGATGTGCTTGCTTAGCTTTTGGAGAGTCCAGTCTCATGCTCTCTATGCAGGAAATGGCTTCTTCGTATTCTTTGGCACTGATGAATGAATCTATCAGGTAATCATACATTTGCGTAGCGTATGGACTTTCAGGGTATAGAGAAAGATATTCTCTTATAACAGATGACACGCTGGTGTAAGGGTTGCCTATCTCGTAGCTCAAAAGAGCATAATTGTACCAAGCGTTTTGTTTTACAGAAGGGTCAAAATCCATGGCAGATGCTTTCTTGAACGCATCAAAAGCCAAGTTTTTCTTTCCGCTTTTAAGGTATATGTCTCCTAAGATAAACAGTGATTTCTGCGCGTAAATATCGTTCTTTTCTGTAAGTGAGCTCAAAGATGATTCAGCCTGTGCGTTTTGTCCACAGCGGTAGTAAGCGTATCCCAAAAGGTATTCTTCCTCTGCGGTAGGGACAGTTGAGGCAAAAGATTCCTTGAAAAGCGGGATAGCTTTGGTGTAGTTTTCGCTGTTGAAATATGCACGGGCGAGAGTTTTTTTAACGCCTACAATATCTTCATTTGTGTTTTTAGTGTTTTTCAGGACTTTTTCAGCCGAAGAAATGGTCTTAGGGTAGTCTTTTCTTGCAAAATAAATGTTGGTGAGGTAAATACCAGCTTTCTCGGCGTATTTTGGCGAGTCTTGTATCTTTTCAAAACTCTGCTGAGCTATTCCCATATCGCCCTGAGTGTAGCATATATGTCCGTATATGTAGCACGCATCCTGACCATACACCTTGTCATCCAAAAGAGAGTACATACCAGCGCGGGCAATTTGGTAATCGCCTGTGGCGTATGCGCAGTAAGCCTTGCGGTATGAAAAAGTGTTTCTCAGCTGAGGGTCTTTTATGGAGAATTTGTCTGTCATGATGTAGTATTTGCGTGCGTTGGCAAAATCATTTTTCTGCCAAAGAGCGTCGGCTTCACTTATCACCAAGTCTACTTTTCGGGTGGAAGCAGGGTAAGATTTTAAAAACTCATCTACTACCACAGTGGCTCTGGTGGCGTTTATGTGAATGTTGCACACTACACGTAGGTAGTCTGCTATTTCGTTTTCTCCTACCGAAATGCTGGATATTTTATTCAATTCTTCCAGTGCGGCTGAGTATTCTTTGGAAGAAATGAGCGCTTCTGCTCTGTCCAATGGGTTGGACTGCGCCATAGATGTAAATGTTCCGCACAAAAGCATTGCGGCTATAATGTATAGTTTGGATATTTTTCTTATCATAAGATACTTCGTTTTCATTCTAACTTACAAATATAGTAAATACAAGTAGTAGTATGGACTTTTTTTGTTCAAAAATAGTCAATGGTGGTACAAAAGAAAAAATGCCCCAAATTATCTTTGGGACATTTTATAACGTGCAATAAAAAACACGGCCTTACGACAGTGTTTTGAAAATATGCAGATTATTTAGAGCTTTCAATGGATTTAGCACGGAATTCTTTGAAAAGTTTTGTCAGTTCCAAAGATGCTTTGCGGGCACGAGTACCAGCTGCTTTGTTTCCTTTTTCTGCTTGCGCATCGGCATTTTGAACAAATTCGTCAAGCTGTGCTTTGATTTGATTAAGTAAGTTTTCCATTTTAAATGTTATTTTATTGGTTAATAAAAATTGTTTCCTATTTCTTAGGTGGGGTCAAATATCAAAAAAACTTTTTAAAAAACATGCAACTCCGTCACAAATATTTTTTTCAGTTACTTTATCGGCAGCACTTTTTACCACGTCTTTGGCATTACCTACTGCTACTCCCAGCCCTACACGGGACAACATACCTATATCGTTGTAGTTATCACCGAAGGCTATTATTTCCTTCTCTTTTACCGAAAAATACTCTGCCAAAAGACCTATTGACTTCTCTTTTGATACTGCTTTGGCATTTATTTCCAAGTAAGTATCCTTGCTGCGGTATATGTCTATGTGGTCTGAGTAAAGACTGTTTAGCTTGTGATATACCTCTTCTATAACATCTACCTCGCCCATTAGCAGTACCTTATGAGCCGAAAGTCCTTCGCAGGAAAAACGGTGAATCATGCCGTTATTGGGTATTATTTCAGGCTGGCAGTGAGTATTATTTATCTCACGTTCTGTCCAACGGTCCATTCTGTTGGCATACCAAGAGTCTTTGTAAAAAGTGGAAACGTGAATGTCGTATTTACTCAAAAACAGCAACATTTCCATGAAAACTTCATAGTTTATAGTCCTATTGCGAAGTACGCGAGGAAGTCCGTCTGGGCGTATTTCACTTTCTATGTAAGCACCGTTAAAGCACACTATCGGACGGTTTATCCCAGCTTTGTACTGAAAAGGGCGCATTGCGCGAGGCATTCTGGCTGAAATCATAACAAAAGGAATGCCTTTTTTATCTAACGCTGAAATAGTCTGTGCCGTCTGTGCCGAAATATCTCGTGTGCTATCCAGCAATGTGCCGTCTATATCTGAGCATACCAAACGGTATGAAAGGGTATCTGTCGTGTTGCTCATATTTGTGTAATTATCTTGTAATGAAAATGTTATATTTCTTAATTCTTTTGCCTTTGTTTTGCAAAAAACGTACCTTCAATTATCTAACCATAAAATCCTAAGACTTATGATAACCATGATGACAGACCCATGCCAATGTAGCATAATAGACCTCCGTTGGGAAGACCAATATGCTATGGGGCATATTCAAGGCTCTATAAATATCCCATCTGACAATATTTTATCTTCGTTGGATGAGCTTAGAAATATGCACCAGCCTATACTTCTGTGCTGTCAGTCAGGTTATCGCACCAGAATAGCCGCCCGTGTCTTGCGTCGCAATGGTCTCAGTGTGATAGAAGGCGGAGATTACCGTGCGCTATCACGTGAGTATGGTTTGCCTTTGGAGGTGTTTTAGTCCACTTTTCCGTATGGTAGCGTGCAAAAAGTATATCCTTTCTCTGTAAAAGTACGCAAAAATACAGGTAAAATATCTGAAATGCGCGGTATAGCTTTTATGCTGTCATGAAAAAGTATTATAGAACCGTCCTGAGCATTGCGGAGAGTTTTCTCACGCAGTGTATCGGCATTTTTGCTTTTGTCAAAATCTCCACTAAGAACATCGCACAGCACTAGTTTGAAGTCTTTTTTAAGACTTAGGTACTCCATAGGGTTTATCTTCCCATATGGCGGGCGAAAGATGCGTGTGCCGATGAGTTTTTCGGCTTTCCATACATTTTCCAGATATTCATCCGTAGATACAGAAAGACCGCTCAGGTGGTTGTACGTGTGGTTGGCGGTGAGATGTCCCGCTTTTAGTATTCTTTGGTACACACGCGGATGTTTGTCTATGTTATGTCCTACACAGAAAAAAGTTGCTTTGGCGTTGTACTGCTCCAACTGGCGTAAAACCCACAGTGAAGCCTCTGGTACAGGACCATCGTCAAAGGTCAAGTATATCTTTTTTTCGCCTTCGTTTATGCGCCAGATAAAGCCTCCCAGTACAAATTGCGTTATTTTAGATACCTTGAAAGGGTAAATAAGCATTTTAAGTTTTATTTTTTGTTTACAAATGGAAATAAAGCAGTGTAGGCTTGGTACATTTTTTGAAGGTACTCGTCTTTTTCTTGGTATATAGTGGAGTTGTAAGGTTGAACTATTTTTGCTAAGTATTGGTACAGTGAAAGAGTAGTGTATGCGTCCTCCCAAACGGCTGTTTTCTTGCTGTCGGGGAATGAATACATATAAACGAGGTCTTTCTCCATTTGGTCAAAAGCATAAGAAGCTAACGAATCAGCCTTTTCTGTTTGACCAGTGCTGTACATGGTCTCTATGGTTTTAACGGAATAATAATCCACAGGGAAAACGTTTAGAGGCATATTTTCTACCGAAAGATTCATGATTTGGGCTGCACGTGTGGTGTCTGCATCCATAACCAAAGCCTGAGCTGTGCGGAACATAGCTGAACGCATATGAGTGGCAGAACGTTTGTCGGCTTCGGTGAGATAGGTTTTAGGATTTTCCATGCCGCCAAATTCCCAGTTTTTGGTTATTATGTCGTATGAACGGACACCGTCATTGGCATCCAGATTACTCAGTTTGAAAGGTACAAGTTTGTATGTAAGACCCTCTTGGATGACGTAATCATTCAGGTTAAACATATTTTCATCAGCACGAGAGGCAGCTCCTATGCCAAAATGAATAGGACGGTCCCATTGATATGAAGCCATAAAGTCTAAAAAGGCGAGCGTCTTTTTGTCTATTGAAACGTTCTTGCCACGGGCGCGACCTATGGTTATGTGAAGAGTATCTTCCATAAATGGAGCTTGTTCAGGGTCTACTATGCCGTATTTGACAGCATTTTCCTTGTTTACAGGTATGGCTATGTGCGTGGTAGGTATCATGTAGTCATAATTTCCGAACATATCTTTCTGCAAAAGAGCAGGACGCTCAGCAGCTATAAGGGTAATGAAAGTGCGTATGTCCAACTCTTTGTCTGCCAGCCCTACTTCGTCGTTGAGGTAAACTGTTTCGTTGGTTTTGCCAGTGTAAGCCTTTTGTTTTATAGTCAAAGGGAGAGCCTTTCCGTCATAAAAATTACTGCGGAGTTGGTTTATGTACCAATCGCACATAAGAAGAGAAGTGTTTACCACACGTATATCGGTACGGTAATTCTCCATTTCCTGCATATACCACAGGGGGAAAGTATCGTTGTCTCCGTAAGTAACTAAAATGCCGTTTTTACCTACACTTGACAAGTAGTTTCTACCCACTGCGCGCGCTGTGCTACGGGTGCTACGGTCATGGTCATCCCAGTTTTGGGCAGCCATAAGAGTAGGTACAGCTATGAATGCCACTATACTTATAATAGTAGCCACAGCCCAATGTGGGATCCCCTTAATGTATTTTTTAGCCCAAGTGTACAGCGCCAAAACGCCAAGACCTATCCATATGCCAAATGTCCAGAAAGACACCACAAGAGCATAATCTCTCTCACGAGGTTCATAAGGAGGGTTGTTGGTGTAAATGGTTATGCCTACGCCTGTTATAAGAAAGAACAAAAATACGCTATATGCATCTTTTTCATGACGGCGGAAATGAAAATATAGTCCCACGAGTCCCAAAATAAGAGGCAACATATAGTAAACGTTATGTGCAGCATTATTTTTCATGTAGTCAGCCTGAGGGTCTTGTGGTCCAAGGCGAGCTTCATCCAAGAAATTTATGCCAGTTATCCAGTTTCCTTTGTAAGGCTCGCCACGTCCTTGAAAATCATTTTGACGACCAGAGAAATTCCACAGGAAGTATCTCATATTCATATAACCCAACTGGT
Source organism: Flavobacteriales bacterium (assembly GCA_028709885.1). Taxonomy (GTDB): domain Bacteria; phylum Bacteroidota; class Bacteroidia; order Flavobacteriales; family UBA1820; genus Merdimorpha. The sequence continues at coordinate 12,732 of JAQUTH010000007.1, read as the reverse complement.
AGGTCATAAAAAAGTAAAGATTGTCTGAAAAAGTAGGAGCTTCACCTTCTTTTAAACCTGTCAGGGCGCGATATTCACGGTCATGCCCCATATCATTGGCTATTCGTGGAAAGAAACTCATATATTCAGGTAGGTAACGAATAGAAAGCGAATGGTCTGTTATTTCGTATTTGCCAGTCTTTTCGTTAGGACTGTATATCGGTTTGCCTATGATGTAAGGGTCTGACATATCAGGACGAGCGTTGTAGGAAGGTCCATAAATAAGGGCTTGTTTACCGTACTGCTCACGTGAGAAATAGTAGTTAAGACCTTCAGCAGTGGAAGGAGCGTTTTCGTTTATCGGAGTATTGGCGTTGGAACGTATAGGTATCATCAGATAGCATGAAAAACCTATCACAATGAACATAAATGCCAAAACTATGGTGTTAGTAGCTATCCAGCCTTTTTTAGTGGAAAGCCATAGCAAAAATACAGACACAACTACTAAAAACACAGCCCAGAATATCGTACCATAGTGAAAAGGAGTGCCAAGAGTATTGACAAAGAACACGTCCACAGCACCAAAAGAATTTATAAGAAATGGGAAAATGATGCCAAAAGTAAGCAGCAGAACACCACAAGCTACTACATTTGCTAAGATAAAACGTTTGGTGTTTATTTGTTTTTCTTCCACCTCGTAGTAATACATCATGGCTATAACGGGTATACCCAACATTCCCATAAAGTGGACACCGGGTGCCAGACCCACCAACAAGGCTATAAGCAAAAGCCATTTATTATTGTATTCTTTTCCAAATCCATCTACCCAGCGCACACCAAAGTACAACACCATCACCGTAAAGAGGTTTGCCATGGAGTACACTTCGCTCTCTGTGGCATTAAACCAGAAAGTATCGGAAAAAAGAATGGCAGCCGAGCCTACTATGCCACTACCAAATATCGCTATTGCATCGCCAGTGGATATTTCTTCCCATTTTTTACTTTCTATCCTGCGTGCAAAAAACGTTATAATCCAAAACAGCAACATGATGCTCACCGCCGATGCCAAACAAGCAAAAACGTTCATCATGAATGCTACGTTCTGTGGCTCCACGTCAAACATATTGGTTATCACAGCTCCTATCATCTGATAAAGAGGAGCTCCCGGGGCGTGTCCTACTTCCAGTTTTACAGCAGTGGCTGTGTATTCAGGACAGTCCCATAGTGGAGTGGTTGATTCTGTGGTTTTTATGTAGATGATGGCGGCAGCTAAAAACATTAGCCAGCCAAGTAGCGTATTTATGTGTTTAAGACGTTTGTTCATATTATCGCTTTATTTTTATGACCTGTGTAATAGATTGCGAATTTACTACAAAATCCTCGTTTTTCAATGAATATGAGATAAGAATTATGATTTTGTTAAGTTTTTGTATTGTAATTGTTTATGCAAAATATAAAAAATGTTTTTTTAAAATATATTTTATAAAAACCGCACATTTAATATTAATTATTATTAACTTTGCAACATAAAAATATGGTTATTTCATTAAATTATTTTTGTTAAATAATTTAGAAATAATCAAATATGTGATTAACTTAAATAACTCTAAGCCTGAATAGGTAAAAACAATAATCAACTAAAATAAAGGAGAAATCATGAACATGCAAACAGAATTCAAAATTGGAAACTATGTTTTCGATTTTCGCAAACGCACTCTTGCTCTTGGAGCTGATGTACGCAAACTTACCACTCGTGAGGCAGAACTTTTGCTCATTTTTTGTGAGAATATGGGCGAATTGGTAGAACGTTCATTTATCTTGAAAAAACTATGGGGGTATGATGACTTTTTCAATGCCCGTAGCATGGATGTGTTTATAACAAAACTTCGCAAATATTTAGCCGGAGATGCAAACGTCCAGTTGGCTAACGTACGAGGTAAAGGTTACCGTCTTATTACAGAAAAAGAGGCTTAGTTTTAGCCTTGAATGCACAAAAAAAGCTCCACGAATTTCGTGGAGCTTTTTTATTTATAATAGTTGTTATTGTTTTAATTTGTAAATGTGTATTATAGGGTTGCTTTGTGGCGTGATTGAAGAATATACTTCATTCAATGCGTTTTGATATGCTTTGTTTTGAGGTATTGATGCAGATTCTTTTTTGCCCTCTTTGTTAAAAAAGGCACTGTGAATATTCTCTATATTGAAAATATACGAACCGTCGCTAAAAGAAATGAATGAGCGATTATCCCCGAAATTTGACATTATCATATCGTTTGCTACAATGGTGTTGCCAGTGTTTTTATCATAAAAAACATAATAAAAATTGGTGTTGCGGTTGCGGAGATTTTCCATAGTTCCTTTTCTGTCTTTCTTTAAGCTTTCTGTCAGAGCTTTGTGGTCAATTTTTGGCATAGAACCATAAGTTAAGCGAAAGATTAAATAGCGGTCAGTATCCATCATATTTGTGATGTCATATACATATCTGTTGTACTGAGGATTGGTTTTTATTTCTTTGATACTATTTTCTTGTATCATATTTTTAGGTAAAGATTTGTCGCCAAAATCCAAAATGTATTCTGCTGAAACGTTGTCTTTGGTTGCTACGTACACGGTGTCGGTTTTGCAACACATAAGTCTCACGCTATCATTAATGATAGAGTATTGTTGGTCTCGTAGGTAGAAATTATACGAAGGAGCGTCTTGTGTGTTGTATGGTAGATATTTGTTGAAACCACCTGAAACCATATCCATTGAGCATAACTTGTACGGGTCTCCATATTTTGCTTTGGACTCGTTCAAAAGTTGGTCTGCAAAATATAAACGGTCATTTATGACAAATACTTCATTGGTGTTAAATACTTTTTTTAGAACATCTTTGACTGAAATAGTGCCCAATAGATTACAATCAACATCATAATACAATATTTTACTTCCGCCTTTGTCAAATACATATATGCGGTCTTTGGTCATACGTACAGAGGACATTGCTCGATAATCGTTAGGGCCTTCGCCTACGGAGTGTATTTTATTTAAGTATTTACCGTTGGAGTCAAACATGAAAAGTGAGTTGGTCTGTTCTTCCCATATGTATAATTTGTCATTGCGATAGAAAATGCCTTTTATCTTTCCACCTACCAAAGACTCTTGACTGGTCTGTAATGCCACCACCTTAAAGAATGAGGTATCCATTATATCAGATATGTCTTTGTCTTTTTCTGCTTTTTCAACATCTACGCTTATGGTTTTTATGGTAGGTGTGGTGTCTTTTTTCTCGTTTTTGCATCCAAATATGAAAATGGAGAAAAAGATGAAAGTTACTATGTATATATTATTTTTCATTTCACAATAGTTGTTAAAAAGTTGTATGTTTATCAAAAATTACCTCCACAACGTACAGGATAACATATACTACCTTCGCTAACAACACAACCAATTTGAGTAAACCATGTTGTATTTATGTAGAATGTATTCTCATCTTCGTATAATTCGCTTTCCGTTACTACATAATTTTCATGCCCGTTTTCGTCTATAACTAAGTAAATGTTAGCTATACATGCTATTTCATAGTCTTTCATGTCCCAAACAGGAGTTATAACATCGTCCTCAGATTTTAAGGAGAAAGCCTGAGTCGTTGTTTTAGAAGGACCTTTTTCATCTACTACATTAGCTAAGGTTGCAAATGGTACTATTATTCCCAGAAGTGTAATTAAAAATTATTTTGTTTTCATAAAATATAAAGTTAAATTAACGAAGCAAATATATATACATATATATTAAAAACAAAATAATTTTTAAAAAAATATCCTTGACTCTTTTGAGAATCAAGGATATTGTGCTTACAGTGTAGAAACTATTATGCTTCTGCTACTGGTATAACGCTAACGACAGATTTGTCGTCTCTTTTCTTGGTGAAAGAAACTACGCCATCGGTTTTAGCGAATAGAGTGTGGTCACGTCCTATGCCCACGTTTTCGCCTGCATGGTGTACTGTTCCTCTTTGGCGTACGATGATGTTGCCAGCTATGGCAGCCTCACCTGAAAATATCTTTACACCAAGACGTTTGCTTTCTGAATCACGACCGTTCTTGGAACTGCCGACTCCTTTCTTATGTGCCATTTTATGTGTATGGTTTTAAAGTTAGACTTGGTTGATTATGCGATGATATCGCTGATTAGAACTTTTGTCAAGTATTGACGGTGACCGTTTTGTACTTGGAAAGTTTTACGACGTTTTTTCTTGAAAACGATAACTTTTTCACCACGAAGGTGTTCAAGGATTTTTGCCTCTACTTTGGCTCCTGATACAGCTGGGGTGCCTATTTTTACGTCTTTGTCGTCAGAAACCAAAAGCACTTTGTCAAAAGTGATTTTGTCTTCTACTTCACCGGCTAAGCGGTTAACAAAGATGTATTGGTCTTTTTGTACTTTGTACTGAAACCCCGCTATTTCTACGATTGCGTACATCTTAAATAGTTTGTTTAATTATTGATTAAATATTTTCTTTAAATCAGGGTGCAAATGTAGGGCTTATTATTCTTTTTTGCAAATGTATATGTTTTTTTAATTCTTATTTTGCGGAAAAATAACTATTTATGCCATTTAAGATAGGTGAGGAAAAGGTAAAAAGTGCTTACATTTACCAAAAATTTTTTAGAAGGAACTTTTTTGACTCATAAAATGAATATCAGACGTTTAGCTTTTTATGTATTTTTCATCAGTCTTATCTGTGGGCAGGTATGTTCGGCTCAAAATACTTTACAATGGAAGGATAGTGCAGCCAGCGTTATGGCTAAAATAAATATAGGAGTTGGAAAAGCAGTAGTAGCCGATGTCATCTGGGGGCTTCCGTTCCCTGTGGAAAAATACACGCCAGAGCAAATGTATGCCACCGTCAAGGTTTTTAATCACCAAAGCGGTATCCGTATATCCAATTTTTACATAAGAGAACTTACAGCAGAACGTCTTACGGTAGCATTTGAACCTCTGGGCAGTGGTGAATACGACATTTATTTTTCTCCGCAAAATGCAGATGAACAGCATCATACAACCTATACATCGCCAGACCAGTGGGTCAAAAAACTAAATCTGTCCAATTATCCAGATTTTAACTCTCTGAATAAATACACGTCTCATTTCGTTTATTATAAAAACAGAGCAAACAACCCATATGATTACATAGCTACCGATATACGCGCCAGTATGTATTTTTCCAGTAGTGTCCCTACTTTTCAGTCCTATTTGATACCGTGGAAGTATCCTATAAACGAATACAACCGTTTACCCGATGTATGGGTGGAAAAACTGCTTGCGCCTGTGAAAAAGTCTAAGAAAAACGTCCATTTGCAAAAAGATACTATAACACTATGCCGAGGAGGAAAAAACATCATTCAGACCGCTGTGGTAGGTGTCCGCGGAAAAGAATATCTTAAAACGTATGTAACGGGACTGCCAAAAGAAGTGTCTTTAAGGAGTATATCGCCTGTGGAGTTTAACATAAAGGAAAAGGAAATAAAAACTCAATGGGCGCTTTTATCTGCATCTAAGACTGCTGCGGTAGGTTATTATGACGTTGAGGTGAGTGTAAAAAATGACGGAGCTCAGGTGCAAAAAATGCCTTTTGTGCTCCATGTAACAGATAAATGGACACCAGATGATGATGTGGTTGATTTTATATCATCGGTGGGAGAAAAAGTGGAAAAAGAAGAAGTACATGGTGCTACCCTTGGTGGACGGTTACCTTCTGTGGTGTCCTCGGGAAATGATGTCTTGGTGGGAGAACACAGAATAAAGGTAAACAGAGCCACTGCTTTGCCTTCACAGATAACTTGCCGAGGAGAAAATATGTTCTCTTCGCCGGTGCTGTTGGTTTTTTCCACAGCCAATGGAATAAGAAAGATAAGCGTGCCTCAGGTAGAAATACAGAGAGACGGAGTGTCTTCGGTAGAATGGAGGGCTGAGGTGGAAACATATGACATGGACGTGGAGGTGATAAATAACACCAATGCTTACGGTGTCATTAGTTACAAGGCTGTGATTACTCCTAAGAGTGATGTTGATTTTAGAAACGTAACACTGGAATTTGATTTTTCACCCTCTTTGACCATGTGCGGGTATGATACCTTGGAAGTGAAAGATAAAAAAGAATACTCAGTGTCAGCCGAGGAATTAAACGCAGGTATGTGGGTAGCAGCAGATTCGTTAGGTGCGTGCCTTAGTGTTCCAAAGGATAGCAATAACGCTTTTTATACATCCGCTGAGGCTAAAATGTCTTTGTATCACAGCTGCTCAAACGGAATAGTGGTGGGTACAGGAGCTTTTGTGGGGCGCGTGGGAGATGTTATTTCCGTTCAATGCGATATGCAGTTATTACCAGCCAAGTATTCTTCGTATCAAAAACCACAAGGGGAGGCTATATGCGAACTTTCTTCTGGTAATTTCCCTGATGTTGTGCCTTACGATATGGTGATAGTAAAAGACCCTTTCTCTATCATGGATGATAAAAATGTGGCTCTTTTCAAAAAATGGCACGAGCAGGGCAAAAAAGTATATCTGTCTTTGGATGGGTATGTGTTGCCCTCTGTTAGTTTGGCAAGTAGGATATTGGCGTCCATGGGATATGATTACTGCGAGGAAGAAGGGGGACGGTTTATGCGCTTTGATAGCTCGGAGTCTCTTATTATGCCTTTTAGAAATATGCACAAGACCATGTGTATGCCTTATTATATAAGTGGTGTGGTTTTTTCCCCTCGGTGGTATGACATGATAGATGTTGAGGGTTATTATGAACTCAAAAAACGAAAAAAGACAGAGTTTAACCTCTTTATGCGAACCCAAGATATGGGAGCGGGTGTGTTTAGGACAGCACCGTGGTTAGATGCACTGCTAAAACCAGCAAAAAACCAAACGGAAAACTGGAAGAATATAACAGGTCTGCCAGTGTATAACGTGTCTAAAAAAGGCGAGTAAAGTTAATAAAAACTAAAAAGCAAATGTAAAATTGTCTTTGCAATACAATGTTTCGTACATTTGTAAAAGTATATATAAAACGAACAATTTTGGAAAAAGAATATATAAGCGCCATAGAAGCAAATGCCCAAAAAGACCCTTCTTTTGTCATACTGAAAGGCAAAAAGACTGATGGGTGGTATGATGTTACGTGGGGAAAACTTTGGCAAGATATACAGGATTTGGGACAGTCCCTTGTAAGTATAGGAGTAAAAGAAGAAGATAAAATAGTTATTTTTTCTCAAAACAAAACACAATGGATAACCACAGACCTTGCCACAATGGCTATTCGCGGGGTAACAGTGCCGGTGTATGCCACTTCTTCACACGGACAGCTCAGCTACATAATAAAAGAAACCGAAGCCAAGATAATTTTTGTAGGCTCTCAATACCAATACGATACCACCGTAGAACTTTATGGACGTGGAGATATTGATGTAGATAAAATAGTGGTGTATGACGCATCTGTCCAGTTAGTTACGCCAAATTCTGTATATTATTCAGACTTTATCCATAGCGGAAAAGATGATGTCAAGGCAAAAGAAGAATTTTCCAAGCGAAGAAAAGAATCGTCTCTAACAGACCTTGCCACCATTATTTACACCAGTGGTACCACAGGAGAACCAAAAGGCGTGATGATAGGTCAAGACACCTTGATGCAGGCTATGAAAATACACAATATCCGCATACAGATGTCCACACAAGACGTTTCATTGTGCTTTTTGCCACTATGCCACGTGTTTGAGAGAGGATGGACGTGGTATTGTATGTATCGTTCATCACAAGTATATGTCCTTACAGACACCAAGACAATAGGCGAAACACTTCCTGAGGTAGCTCCCACTGCATTTTGTTCAGTGCCGCGCATATATGAAAAAATGTACCAAAAGATAAACGCCAATGTACTTTCTGGTTTTAGAGTAAAAAGATGGGCATTTAACTTGGCTCTTAGCGTAGGACGACGTTACAACGAAGCTACACGTTTGGAAAAAGAACCCAAATGGTGGATAAAAGCGCTGTACGCAGTAGCTGAAACATTTGTGTTCAAGACTGTAAAAGCAGCCATAGGCGGACGGCTCCGCATGATGCCAACAGCAGGAGCGCACGTGCCATATTTCATAGTGGACTTTTTCCATGCCATGGGTATTCACCTAAAAGTAGGATATGGGCTTACCGAAACCTGCGCCACAGTATCTGCCTGTCCTGATACTATGTATGAATTGGGTTCTGTGGGCACACCATTCCCAGAAGTTGAGGTAAAAATAGGTGCAGAAAACGAAATATTAGTGCGTAGCAAGACCGTTATGCGCGGATATTACAAAAAACCGCAAGCCACCGCCGAGGCAATAGATGCAGACGGCTGGTTCCACACAGGCGATGCTGGTATGTTAGACGAACACGGCAATCTTTTTATCACAGACCGTATAAAAGACCTCATGAAAACATCGCAGGGTAAATATATAGCCCCTCAGATGATAGAAACGCGCCTTACCAGCGATGTCTTTATAGAACAAGCAGTGGTTGTTGGTGATCAAAAACCTTATGTTACCGCTTTTGTTGTGCCAAATTTTGAGGCTCTGAAAAATTACGCTGCTTCGGCAGGTATAACGTTCAAAAACATGGAAGAGCTGGTCAATAAGCCTTCTATCCGTCAGATGTACGAAAAGAAAATAGCAGACCTCCAAAAAGGTTTTGCTGGCTTTGAGATGATAAAACGCTTTACTCTGCTGGCAAAAGAATTTTCTATGGACGCAGGAGAACTCACGCCAACATTGAAGGTAAGACGCAAAATCATACTTGAACGTCTTGCTCCGCAAATAGCTATGATGTACGCAAGCAATGGTTTTTCCTCTGGTAGTGGAGAAAAATAGTTTTTATAGTAAAATTATTGATATGTAAAACCTCGGCTCTTTTGAGTTGAGGTTTTTTTGTGAATATTCAAAAAATACAAACTTTTTATGTAAAATGATTTATAAATAAATAAAAAGTAGCCTTTACGCTGAGATTAACAAAAAAATATCAATAAAAAGCAGAAAAAGTTTGGAATGTGAAAATATTATATATAATTTTGTCCCCGTTATGAAAAACATAGGACGTACACATAAAAACATTTTTTCTGCTCCCTCTTTTGGAGTGTCTGGCGGTATATACACCACAGACGGGATAACTACGTCCACACTTATTACCATTATTACTACCACCATTACCCCATTGGGGTAGAGTGTTATATATTTCCGATTTGCATACCTGTATGTAATTACCTCTAAGGGGAACTCAGAGGGTGGAACAGACCAAATCTTTTCTAAACGTTTTTTTTAATTTCAAGACAAAATAAAATGAAAAATAAAAGTGTAAAAGCATTTGCACCAGCAAGTGTGGCTAATATGAGTTGTGGGTTTGATGTTATGGGCATGGCTCTGGACGGAGTAGGAGATACCGTAGAAGTATCCATGAGCGAAGGCGACGGCATAAAAATAGAAAATAAAAGCGACGTATCACTCCCTACCGATGTAGAGAAAAATGTGATAACCCCAGCTGTTAGAGCATTTATGCAGGCGTTGGGCAAAAAAGCAATGGTGGAAGTAACAGTCCTGAAAAAAATATTACCAGGCAGTGGCATAGGTTCCAGTGCAGCATCCAGTGCAGCAGCAGTAGTAGCGCTTAACGCACTATGTGATTACCCTTTTTCACCAGAAAAGCTGGTGGAGTTTGCCATGGAAGGCGAATGTCTTATCAGTGGAACTCGTCATGCAGATAACGTGGCACCAGCTATCTTGGGCGGAGTGGTGTTCATGCGCGGATATGAACCTCTTGATATGGTAAAATTACCTGTGCCAGAGCATTTTTGGTGTACTGTGGTGCATCCACATATCACGGTGAATACAGCAGACGCTCGCGCCGTTTTGCCAAAAGAAATACCTATGCGCAAGGCAGTAACACAGTGGGGAAATGTCGGCGGACTGGTAGCCGGATTTGCTATGGGAGACATGGATTTAATAGCGCGTTCTATGGTAGATGTAGTGGTAGAGCCATACAGAAAAGGTTTTATACCAGAATATGATGACCTGAAAGAAAAATTGGCTATGGCAGGAGCTATGGCTTCTAATATATCTGGTTCAGGGCCTTCTGTTTTTGCGGTGAGCCAAAGCAAAGAAAAAGCTCATTTGCTCTCAGAGGTAATGCGTCGCCATTTTGATGCTTTGGGTATAAAAAATGATGTTTATGTATCCCACGTAATGCCTCATGGAGCGCGCGTGGTAGAATAAAGAAAATGCGATATGAAATATTATAGTACAAGAGACCATAAAAAAGAAAGACTGTACAGCCTAAAAGAAGCGGCATTCATGGGGTTGGCACCAGACGGAGGACTTTTTATGCCTGAAAAAGTACCACAAGTAAATATGGATGTGGTGATGAAAAAAGCATCTCGTTCATTTGAGCAGTTGTGCGTTTATCTTGCAGAAATACTCATGGGTGATGATGTAGAGAAAAAAGACATAGAAAAAGTAGTCAATCAAGCCCTTTGTTTTCCTGTGCCACTGGTTCATGTGGGGGACGACAAATACACGTTGGAGCTTTTTCATGGGCCCACATTTGCATTTAAAGATGTGGGAGCAGGCTTTATGGGGCGGATGTTGGGTGTTCTTAGAAATCATGACGAAGAACTAACCATTCTCACTGCCACATCTGGAGATACGGGTAGTGCTGTGGCTAACGGTTTTTACGCTGTTCCGGGTGTAAAAGTGGTGGTGCTGTACCCAGAAGGTAAGGTTAGTGACCTTCAAGAAAGTCAAATGACTACCCTCGGAGGGAATATTTATCCGCTAAGGGTGCGTGGCAATTTTGACGACTGTCAGCGTATAGTCAAGGAGATTTTTTCCGATGAGGATTTTCGCAAAAAGAAAAATGTAACATCAGCTAATTCTATAAACGTACTGCGCTGGATGCCTCAGTGTTTCTACTATTTTTATGGATGGTATCAGTGGTACACATCTACTGGCAAATATATGCCCGAAGTGGTAGTGCCAAGTGGCAACTATGGCAACGTGGCAGCTGGTATGTTAGCAAAGAAAATGGGATTGCCTATAAAAAATTTCGTCGTTGCCAGCAATGCTAACGATGTAATTCCTGAGTTTCTCCTCAGTGGTAAATACTCTCCGCGTCCATCGGTGCAGACAGTGGCAAATGCTATGGATGTAGGTTCGCCAAGCAATTACGAACGGATAATGGATTTATACGGAGGTGATTTTGAAGTCTTGAAAAAGGATGTGAGTGGTTTTTCATGTTCCGATGAACAGATAATGGACGCTATACGTGAGATAAACGAAAAATACGATTATACCTCAGACCCTCATAGTGCGGTGGCATATCTTGCTACTAAACAATACAAAACAGACGGTTTTTATCTTTCCACAGCTCATGCGGCAAAATTTGGCGATGTTATTAAAAAATCTGTGGGTAAAGATGTGAAAATGCCTGATGGATTGGCTAAATTTTTAGGAAAAGAAAAGAAGTTTACTACTGTAAATGCTGAGAGTTCCGATGTTGAAAAATATGTTATGGAGATATAATTTTATTTATAGAACTAAAAAAGGCTCGCCGAAGGCGAGCCTTTTTTAGTTCTTACCGCATTATGCTACGGTCATTATGTCTTTTTCTTTCTCAGCCATGATAGCGTCGGTATGAGCTATCGCTTTGTCGGTAAGAGTTTGTATTTTTTCCTCGTATTGTTTCATGAGGTCGTCGCTTGCATCTTCTGTTCTGCGGACCGAATTGTTGGCATCTTTGCGGATGTTGCGTATATTTATTTTGGCAGTTTCGTGTTCACTTTTTGCCATTTTTACCAGTTCACGACGGCGGTCTTCGGTAACGGGAGGTATGTTGATAATGAGCATATCACCGTTATTAGCAGGCGTGAAACCGAGATTGGCTACCAAAATAGCTTTGTCCAGTGCCGATAGAAGGTTTTTCTCCCATGGTTTTACAGTTATGGTGCGAGCATCTGGACACATAAGGTTAGCCACTTTGTCTATGGCTGTGGGTGTACCGTAATAATCCACCATTACCCCATCCAACATCATGGTAGAGGCCTTACCTGCGCGTATTTTGGTCAGCGCTTTTTCAAAGTGCGCTATGGAGCTGTCCATGCGCTCCTGTGCATCTTCAAAGATTAAGTCTAATTCTTCGTTCATATCTTGATTATTTTTTTTCTACTACCAGAGTACCTATGTTCTCACCGTTGCACACTTTGAAAAGGTTACCAGGGGTGTTCATGTCAAACACTATGATAGGTATTTTGTTTTCTTGTGAAAGAGCGTAGGCTGTTTTGTCCATTATTTTAAGACCTCGGTTATATAGTTCATCATAAGTTATGGTGGTGAATTTTTCAGCCTTAGGGTCTTTTTCAGGGTCGGCGGTGTAAATACCGTCCACGCGAGTGCCTTTGAGGATGACATCGGCCTGCATTTCTATGGCGCGAAGAGTGGCAGCGGTGTCCGTGGTAAAGAATGGGTTACCTGTGCCAGCAGAGAATATCACAACGCGGTTTTTCTCCAAATGGCGCACTGCTTTGCGTTTGATGAATGGTTCGGCTATGCGGTTCATCTCTATGGCAGACTGCAAACGTGTCTGTAAGCCTACTGCCTCCAATGCTCCTTGGATAGCCAGTCCATTGATAACGGTGGCTAAATCAGACTGTTGGTGGTGGTTGTGGTAAAAACGAACAGTTTCCCCTCCCTGTAAGTCACG
>JAQUTH010000123.1 GCA_028709885.1 Flavobacteriales bacterium | reverse complement strand
TTTCACCGTGGCAAAAACGGCCAAACGTACAATATTGGCGGTTTTAACGAATGGAAAAACATAGACCTTATCCATGTGATGATACGCACTGCCGACCGTCTTTTAGGACGCGCCGAAGGAACATCGGAAAAACTGATAACTTACGTTACAGACCGCCCAGGGCATGACCTTCGCTACGCAATAGACAGCACCAAACTGCACAAAGAATTGGGCTGGGAGCCTTCATTGCAGTTTGAAGAAGGGATAGAAAAGACCATAGCATGGTACTTGGAAAACCAGCAATGGGTAGATAATATCACTTCTGGGGCTTACGAGAAATATTACGACGATATGTACAATGGCAGATAAGATAATAGTAACAGGTGGCAACGGGCAGTTGGGAAATTGTCTGCGTGAATTGGAGGGGATGTATCCACACTATCACTTCATCTTTACCGATGTGGCAGAGCTGGATATAACTGACCAAAAGGCTGTTCATGCGCTTTTTTCAAATGAAAAACCTACATGGGTGATTAACTGCGCGGCTTATACTGCGGTGGACAAGGCTGAAAGTGATGCGCTTTTGGCAGAAAAACTGAACGCTACTGCGGTTAAGATACTTGCCCATGAGAGTAAAAATGTAGGCTCAGCCTTTATACAAATATCCACAGACTATGTTTTTGGTGGTAAAAACCCTAACCCGTTGCATGAGGATGAGCCTACCGCTCCTGTGAGTGTGTATGGACGCACCAAACTTATGGGTGAGGAGTTTGCCAAAGAAAATCCGCATCATATAATCATACGTACAGCGTGGCTGTACAGTGCTTACGGCAACAATTTTGTAAAGACTATGCGCCGTCTGGGTAGTGAGAAAAAAGAGATAAATGTGGTATCTGACCAGTGGGGTACCCCTACTTCGGCTCATGACCTTGCGCAGGCGGTGATGTGCGCTGTGCAAAAGCCTGTATGGGGTGTTTATCATTTTACAGATGAAGGGAAAACCACTTGGGCTGAATTTGCACAAGAAGTTATGAAGATGAGTTCTTTGGATTGTGTGGTAAAACCTATCACTACCGCACAGTATCCTACATCTGCTACTCGCCCTGAATATTCGGTGCTTTCAAAAGAACTTTTCAAAAAAACTTACAGCTACAAAATACCTCTGTGGAGAGATAGTCTGAAAAAGGTAATAGATGTTCTGAAAACTAATAAATGAATGTAAAAGATAAATTTTTCTCATAAATCACTACATTTGCAAAACATACACACTTAAAAACAATAAACAGGAATATATGAAAACGTTAAAGACAATCATCTCACTCATAGTAGTTTTTTTATTGGTAGGTTGTGCCAGTCAAAAAGATGTGGTATATCTTCAAGACCTTGGCAATACCGACAAAAACATCGGCATGAAACAGACTTTTGACATAAAAATACAACCCGATGACCTTCTTGGTATTACCGTAAACAGCCGTGATATAACATTTGCTGCGCAGTTCAATATGCCTTTGGTGGGTTATCAGTTGGGACGTAGCACTACTTCAATGACCGCTGAACAAGCCACTACTACCAACACTCTACAAGGTTATTTGGTAGATGAAAAAGGAGATATAAACTTTCCTGTATTTGGTAAAATACGCGTTGCTGGCATGACACGCACACAGCTGTCTAAACTATTGGAAGACCGCCTCAGAGATGATAGTGGCGATGGTGGCGCCTATCTGAAAGATGCTATTGTTACTGTCAAATACCTTAATTTCAAGATTTCTGTCCTTGGTGAGGTAAACAGACCGGGTAATTTCAGTCTTAACTCAGACCGTATAACCATTTTTGAAGCTCTGGCATTGGCTGGGGACATGAACATATACGGACAAAGAGATAATGTTATGGTGCTCAGAGATAATGGCAATGGGCAGACTAAGTCTTATTCTGTAAACCTTAAAAGTTCCAATGTACTGAATTCTCCTGCTTACTACCTTCAACAAAATGATGTGGTGTATGTCATTCCAAATAACATAAAAGCACAGCAAAGCGGCATAAACCAAAACAATAACGTCAGTGTGTGGCTATCCATAGCTTCCGTCTTGACCAGTGTAGCTATCTTAATTTTCAAATAAGAGTCTTATCATGAGCGAACAAAATACTAATAACATAGTAGATAATAACGAACAGCAGGAATTTACTCTGCGAGATATACTGGAACAGATACGCATTCACTGGCAGTGGTTTGCGGTGTCTGTCTTTGTGTGCCTGGTGTGTGCATTTTTCTACTTGAAAACTCAGTACAACGTGTATGACAGAAGTGCCACCGTCCTTATCAAGGATGAGAAAAAAGGTGGTGGTATGAGTGAGTCCGCCGCTTTTGCAGAGTTAGGAATAGGCGGAAAGAGCAATGTGGATAACGAGATTTTTGTTTTCAAATCAAAAAAACTGATGACCGAAGTGGTAAACAGACTCGGTCTTTGCACCACTTACCGCATAAAAGGCACTTTTAAGGACGAAGACCTCTACGGTTATTCACCTATAAAAATAGACATAATAGACAATAACGACACTCAGGCTTTTTCTTTTGATGTCAAAATATTGGACGATGGGAAAATAAGACTATCTCATTTTTTTATGTACCAAGATGAAATAAGCGGAGAAACAGAATCTGTAATAGGTGATACTGTAATGACTCCCGTTGGTACTTTTGTGATAAACAAGGACTTGTCTTTTTCCAATGAAAGCATAGGAAAAAACATACACATCACTCAAAGTGAGCAGAGCAAAGTGATAGAGAGTTATTGCAAAAAAATAAACGTATCCCTTTCCAGCAAGACAGCCAGCGCACTCACCATTTCTATACAGGATATAAGTGTAAAACGTGCCGAGAACATAATAAACACATTGATAGATGTTTACAACGAAGAAGCTATCAATGACAAGAACATAGTGGCTCAGAACACTGAAAAGTTCATTGCTGAACGTCTTAAAATAATCAAAGGCGAACTTGGCAACGTAGATACCCAGATAGAGTCTTACAAACGTGCCAACGAGATAACAGATATTTCATCTGAGTTAAACATCTCTCTGCAAGCTACTTCTGACTACAAAAAACAAAACCTCAGCATAGATAACGAAATAGAGGTAGCCAAATTCATTAGAAATTATTTGGTAGACCCAGCAAAAGCATCGGAGCTAATACCGTCTAACACTGGTATAACAGACCAAGGTGTCAATGAGCTTATTTCCACATACAATGCCACTCTTTTAAAAAGAGATAAACTATTAGCTAATTCAGGTTCTAAAAACCCTGTGGTACAAGACCTTAGCAACGAGCTTATGGCACAAAACAAGAGCATCATTCGTTCCATAGACAACCTTTTGGTATCTTTGAGAGTACAGCGTAGTAACTTGAAGAACCAGGAAAACATGACCAAACGTCGTATAGCATCTGCCCCTTCGCAGGAAAAAGACGTAGTGAGCATTTCCCGAGACCAAAAAATTAAAGAGGAATTGTACTTGTATTTGCTAAATAAACGCGAGGAAAACGCTCTAACATTGGCTATAACAGAAAACAGTGCCCGTATAATAGACGTTGCAAATGGTTCTAACCTACCTGTGGCTCCTAAAAAATCACTCATATTTTTGGTTGCATTGATAATAGGATGTGCTATACCGATGATATACATATATCTTCGCGAGGTGTTAAATACCACTGTACGTGGACGTAAAGACTTGGAAGACGCTACCACCATACCTTTCCTTGGCGAGGTGCCACTGAAAGACAAAGATGTTATTGAAGATTTAGTAGTGGGGGAAAATAAGCGCGACGGTATATCTGAGGCATTCCGCATCATTCGTTCCAACATGGATTTCATGAAGGTAAAGGATAAAGAGCAAAAAGTCATAACCTTTACTTCTAACTCTACTGGTGCTGGTAAGTCTTTCATTTCATTGAACTTTGCCATGACTCAGGCTTTGGCAGCTAAAAAAGTGATAATAGTGGACATGGACCTTCGCAAACGCACCATGAGTAAACGCGCTAAAAAAGCAGGCGCTCCGGGTGTTTCCACTTTCCTTTCACAAAGAAGCGACAACGTGGACGAACTCATTCACAAAACCACATACCATGAAAATATGGATGTGCTGTATGCTGGTCCTATGCCTCCTAACCCTGCCGAACTTCTTTTGAGTGAGCGTCTTGACGTGCTTATGAATGAGCTGAAAAAACGTTATGATTACATAATATTGGACGGCGTTCCTTATTCTATGGTAGCAGATGCCAAGATTCTAAACCGTGTAAGTGATATTACGATATACGTTATCCGCGTAGGTCTTATGGACCGCCGTATGTTACCAATGGTAGAAAAACTATACAAGGAAAATGAACTTAACAACATTTGCGTAATACTCAACGGCGTTGACCATACAAAAACTGGATACGGATATGGGTACGGTTATGGATACGGTTACGGTTACGGTTATGGTTATGGATACGGTTACGGCAACGAAGATGAAAAAAAGAAAAGAAAGAAATCTCTATTGGATAACATAAAGAACGTAAATATCATTAATAAGGATTAAAATGTTTTCAATCTTCTTAAAGAAAAAAAATCTAATAGAAAACGGCCTGCCAAATAACATGACAGATATTCATTCTCACCTTTTACCTGGTGTGGATGACGGGTCAAAGAGTGAAGAAGAATCTCTATCTCTGCTAAATACACTATCTTCCTATGGCGTAAAAAGAGTATTTCTTACCCCTCATATTATGGCTGGAAATGGCAACGAAGAACAAAAACTAAGAGCTGTTTTTCAAGATTTTGAAAAGAAAAACAACAGCGGTATAGAACTTCGCCTTGCCTGTGAATATATGATGGACGAACAGTTTTTGCCTCACATGGGGAACGGTCTACTAAGCTATGACGGAGAGCATGTACTGGTAGAAACATCATTTATGGGCTGTTCCATGACAGCTATTCAGCAGATATTGTTTGAAATATCGCTCAAAGGCTATCTGCCTATTTTGGCACACCCTGAACGTTACGCTTTTATGTCAAAAAATGATTATAAGTTGCTAAAAGACTATGGTTGCGAATTTCAACTGAACATAGCAGCCTTGGGCGGAAGGTATGGCTCACGTATATACGATAACGCCAAATACCTCATGGACAACTATATGTATAACTATGCTGGCAGCGATATTCACGGTGAGCGACACTTAGGTGTTTACAACACTTACGAAATGGGTAAAAAGACTCTTTACCGTCTTTCTCTTCTTTTGGAAAATAACATCACTCTTTGGAAATAATTTATATTCCGCATAAAAAACGGCTCGCCATAGGCGAGCCGTTTTAGTTTTACAGCGCAGATTATTTTACTTTTCTGGGAATATCTCCATAAGTTTTTCTTCTACTTTGGAAGGGTGTCCACGGTGAATGACCTTACCGTCAGTGCCTACTATTACGGTGGTAGGTACTCCACTTATCACATAAAGGTCTGCCACATCGTCCTGTCCTTTTATCTTTTCATCGGATTTTACCTGTGCCCAAAGCAGTCCGTC
>JAQUTH010000122.1 GCA_028709885.1 Flavobacteriales bacterium | reverse complement strand
TAACAAAAAGAAAGTAAAGCATTTACTGGGTCTTTCGGTGGGCGTCTTGTCCTCCCGTTAAAGTGCATTTGAGAGGTTTTGTCAATTATCAATTCGTCAAAAACGCCAAAATAAGCATTGGCTGCATCGCCCTCTATCCCGCGTAAAGAGTCTGCATTGGTAGCCTCTAAGGCAGCATTTCGTCTATCGCTAAGGTATTGTGATATTTTGGAAATATTGTCATTTTCTCCATAATCACGTAAATATCTTTGCAAGACGTAGCGACTGTTGTATATTTTGGCTGCTATCATTAAACGTATTATATCCAAAGATTTTTCTGCATTTTCAGATATTCGGTATTGTGTTTTGCATACATAAGCGCATAGCACCAGGGCTGGCTCCGCTGTAACCAAATGTTATGACAGACTCTAAGTTGTGGACAGGGATGCGAAATAACTCTTTTCCTTCGTTTTGGATGACTAAGTTTTCACCGTCGCGAGCCAAATATGATTCCGCAGTGGTAACATATAGTGTGTTTAGTAGTTTACGCATCGTCCTTTAATTCTTTAAGGTACGTTTTGACACTATTGAAATTGTTTTTCATCTTGGGCATGCACAAATCCTTCAATGAACAAGAGTTACATTTTGCATTGTAAACAGCAGAAGGGGTTGATTTTGTTGAGAATAAATGATGCATACATTTACACGAATCAATGACTTTGCTGCGCAAAGAAAGGTCTATTGTTATTTCTTCGCGATTTCTGGTAGATGCGTAATAAATAGCTCCTTTTTCCAATGTTATACCGTACATTTCCTCTAAACACATCACCTGCAAACATACTTGTAAGCGGTCTTCATCAGACATCTTGGCAGTGCCGTGTTTGTATTCCACAGGATAAGGTGTGTAAAAACCTCGGTATTTAGGTTGGTACACAGCATTTTCTTTGTCCTCTGTTTTGTGTAGCTCAATAGCATCTGAAATACCGTACATTCCCAAATCATAACTCACCAGAGGAACTGCACGAATGGTAAAAACACCACGCATAGACACCATACACTCGGGATTATCCACACGAGTGTGCAGATAATCCCCTTCAAGTGTAAGGCTATTTTCATTCCATTGTTGTTCTATATGTATCAGAGCCCATTGACGAGGACAGAATGCAAAATGTTGTATTCCTGAAATCATCAACAGTTCGTCATCTGTGTACATGAAAATTAGATTTTTTGTTGCATAACTACACCTTCTGGCATATTGTCTTTGTCTATTACCAGTTTGTAATCACTCCATTGACGAGCAGAAGAGTTTTCATCATGTATAGGAATGACTTTAACTCGCTCCAAAAGTGAATGAGCAGCAGCATTACCCAAAGTAGAGTCATGTTTGAATACTACCAAAGCACGGGCTGTCATCTCTCCACGAGCAGCCGAGCGGTCATGTTCAAACATATTAGCCAATGCTTCCCAAAATAAATCCAAGTCTTCCTCCGAAAAACCAGTCTGATTAGCCAGTGCAGCAGAAATAAATCCATGAGTGCAATATACTCCATAAGGAATAGTGAATTTTTTACCCATAGTTCTGTTATCTCCATTCTGTTTATCGGCTTCTTTTTCGGTAGCAACAGCCATACGTGTTATGGTATGCTCCTGAGAAAAAATAGGCTCTACCGAACGGGCAAAAGTCATTTGAATAGGTCCACGTACTTGACCAGCGGTCTTTTTTAGTTTTTTATCATCTTCGCTTTCATTATCACTATTCTTTTTCTTACCTGTGGACATCACTGCGCCAAAAGTCCTTACATCGTAATAATCGCGGCACATTACAGCACGGGCAGATTCTGTTTTTTCTTTTTCTGGAACTTTTTTAACAGACTCATCATCGTATGATTTTTCTATTAGATTATTGAGTATGGCTTTTTCTTTTATAAAAATGTCATAAGGTGCGGTGTTGTTTTTTACCAGAGAAACGTAGTTTCTTATCTTACGTTTAAGGCATACATCGGTAACAAGTCCCATAGATGTTTCAGGGTCTATACGTGGTAGATTGCCAGCATCAGGGTCGCCATTTGGGTTACCGTCTTTTACATCAAATACGAATACAAAATCGTAGCGGTTATTTAATTTGTTTTCCATGATAATAAAGTTTTAAAGTTATTTATTTTCTTTTTCTTCTTTTGAGGTGAAAAAATCTTGACGTTGGTGATAGTAACCCAACATAAAACGTGATTGTTCATCTAACATCAGCCTTTTAGGCATGCCATTGGCATCTATTTCAGATAAAATGGAACATTTTAGTTTGTTGAAAGAAATGGCACGACCTTTGTTTTCCAATTTTGCCTCGTGGTGAGAAGAAAGACTTATCAAACGAGGAAAAACTATCGCAGGGGTAGTGGAGGCGGAGGTTAGATAATCCGTAGCAAGAGAGCTTCCTCCGTTTGCTTCCTCTTGTAATTTTTCTATTACTGCAAATAGGCGACCACATAGGTATGCCTGATTTTTGTTTTCTTTGTCTAATGACATAGTTATTAATTTTTCGTTATTATAATTATTGAATCTTGTTTTGCGGTTTATCACAGCTTTGAGTATGGCTGCGCGTTTATATGTTACACTTTGTTCTGCGCGTATTCTGCGGATACATGCTTGTTGGAGTTGAGCAGGATATGGCGTCCCGTTCAGTATACTGCGAATTACAGCATCGGGCAGGTTAGGGGTGATATTTTCTATTTTATATAGTGCTGTTACACTTAAAATCATAGACATAAGTGAAAAAAAAGGTCTATCCTCTTTGTATGACTTTACTATTTTCAGGTCCTCGAAATGTTGACATATGTTTTTAGCCAACAGAGAAACTGTCCCTTTCTGCCAATACTGCACAGATATTCTCGCTGCATTTGGAGCCAAACCAAGTACATAGAATTCATCATCGCCTTCTGCGTTTAGAACACCGCTGTACATGGATTCAAAGAGTTTTTTCACTGCCAAAACATTACTATCTGGATTATCTTTTGTCTCCAAACCAAAGAAGTCTGCAAATGAATTTTCAAATAAAAAAGCATTATCATTGCGTTTTTCTTTTGGCACAGTCCAAAAAATGTATGTCCTATTTCCTAATGAAAACTTGTTTTTTGACCCTGTACCAGTCATACTTTTCAAAGCGGTGATGTAAGCATCTTCTGCTTCTGGGGAAATAGGAGCATTAGCACCTTGTTCTTTGCCGTAAGAGTCAAAACCTGAATTTACCTGAAAGGAAACAAGTTTAGCTTTTGCTTGCCCACCACCATGGATAAAAGTAGCCGATGTAGTGCTTACAATAGGACCTTTTTTACCTGTGATAAGGCATATTTCATCAGTTTTTTCACCTTTTGAGTCTGCCTGTGTTGTACTTTGCAACATAAATGCGGCATTTATTACTTCTTTTTTTTCGGCTATTATTTCAGTTTCTCCTATTATGGAAAAAGAAATGTTTTCTGTTGTTTTCTTACTTATCTGTTCCCACAGAGGAGAGTCAAAGACTTTTTTATACTCTTCTTTTTCATAAAAAGCCCAAACAGCGTTTAATGAAGTAATCAGTGGAGCAACCTCACTTAACTGTTTTACTTTATCATAAAAAAGTTCCTGTTTTTGTATAATTTTGTTTGATGAACTATTTTTTTTATCAAAACCGAGAACATACTCAAAATTGTCCCATAGGATGTTAGGTAGAGGACCAGAAGTGCGTTCTACGCCTTTTATAACCAAATATTCAGGAGAGATAGAATTTTTACCTTCCGAAGAACGGTTATCATGTATGTCTATGAAATTACCTTCGCTGTCTATCTTTATGATAAAAGGTATTGCTTTGTATTGAAGACCTTGTGGAGCGAGCCCTTCTTTGCGCATGGCGTACTGATATAGTGCTTGTAGTATCATTTTAGTACCTCCTTACTTTCTACTGGTGGAACAATAATAACACCTTGTTTCATTATAGGACGATAGAACATGGCGTGTGTGTTATTTACATCTGAAAAATCCATATCATATAACATAAAACCCAAATCCGAATCTTCATTTATTGGTTTAAGTTCATCAGTGTTGTTTTCTACTAATTTGAATGAAGCCGAAAATTCTCTACATCCCAAATACGGCTGAGTAAAGCATTGGCCATTCTTGGCTCTACGCTCAAACATGGCGTTGTACTTGGCTGGGTTTTCATCGTTATGTTCAGAAGAAGTGTCTTGTACTTTTCTGTCTTTCACCGGTATGAAGATGAGTTTTGCGTATATACGGTAACGCACATCTTTAAGGAGAATGCCTGCTTTTTGTTGGCGTTTGTCTTCAATGAAAACCTGTTTTTTATTTTTATCAGCAAGGGCAGCTACCTCGTTGCGTCGCACAGATGTCCATTTTATAGGGTTCAAGACTTCTATTTTTGTTACTTGCCACCTTATGGCAGGTTTCCAAAAAATAGCTTCAAAAATAGAGCGTGCCGCAGAAGGCGTTATAACGTCATAGCTCACCCTTTCTACTTTCATTTCAGGTCTGGTAAAACATGCAAAGTCTCCCCATACCTCTAAACAAAATTCTTTGTCGTAAAATGTATCCATAGCTTATTATTTGATTAGTATTTCATTATTTAGCATTTCATTGTTTATAAGACCTACCATAGAATCATACAGATATGGGTCTTTTTGCGCCCAAATACCATCAATATCTTCTATGCGGTCTGTGTTTTTTAAAATTTCAAAATCTTTTTCTGAAACCGAGACGCAATATTGTTGTATTTCTCTGCCAATGCTTCTGTTTGTACCAAAAGAGCGTATCCGTTTTATCAAATCCTCTCCTTTGCCCCAAGCCACCAATATGGAAACAACATCATTATCTATCATTTTGAATTCTTTTGCCGCAGTGGCAAACTGAAATATTCAACGTTGAGCATCATCATAGAGTAGCTCTTTTATGCCAGCTGAGTCAAAGTTTTGAATATTACTGTATAACAATTCAAAATAAAGTTCCATAGTCTTTGGACTTAAAAGGTCTACATCTGGATTGAGGTCTATAAGTTCATTAAAACATTGACTTCCTATGCGTATATGTCCAGCAGAAGGTAGTTTTTCTCCACTAAATACCACAACACGTCCCATTTCTTTGTTTTTTCCTTCTCTGTTGCATCTTCCAGCCGCTTGAAGAATGGAGTCCAGCCCACATATCTGGCGAAAGACCACAGGAAAATCTATATCCACGCCAGCCTCTATCAGCTGTGTGGAAATAACTCTAAGCGGTTTTTCTGATGAAGACAACGTGCGCTTGATGTCTTCTATTTTCTCCATTATATGAGCCGAGCACATAGACCGAGATAGATGTATTACTCCGTCATTATCTTCTGTTTTTCTATAAAGTTCCAAAGCATCCTTACGAGTATTTACCACACACAGAACACGGTGCAAAGACATAAGTTCATTGGCTATGGTATTGCTATCTTGTTTTTGGTTCCGTACTTCAAATTTTACACGTCTTAACTGTGAAGACAGTAGTTCTCGGTCTTTTATTATTTCTTCCAAACCGTCTAAACCCTCAAAAGAACAACGTCTGCTACCTATTAAGTGTTTGTTTATAGCAGGCTGGCTGGCGGTGGT
>JAQUTH010000006.1 GCA_028709885.1 Flavobacteriales bacterium | reverse complement strand
ACTTTTTAGCTGTTTTTTTTATTTATTTTTTCAGCCCTTCTTTTTTGCTCGCTTCCTCTGCTCTTCTCATCCTCTCTTTTTGCCACGTTCTCTCAAACGCGGACTGCAAAGATACCACTTGTTTTACTAATTACAAACTTTTTAAACACAAAAAAGAGTTATTTTTCAAAGAAATTTTTAAAATAAATATAAAACACTGCAAAACAAATAGTTCAGCATACAGAAATTATGAGCACCGCAAGGAGCATTTTCTATTACATATATAAAGGTGATTTCGTATCTTTGATGCCAAGAGAAATAAAAACACATATTAATATGAAAGATTTACACCAATACATTGAGGATAACAAAGACAGAATGTTATCAGAACTATTTGATTTACTGCGTATTCCATCCATATCGGCGCTATCTGCACACAAAGAAGACATGTACAAGACAGCAAATGCAATAAAAGTAAAATTAGAAACCATTGGCGTAGACCACTGCGAAGTAATGGAAACAGGAGGACATCCTGCTGTTTTTGCAAAAAAGACGATAGACACTACCCTACCCACTGTTTTGGTATACGGGCACTACGATGTTCAGCCAGTAGACCCTTTGGAATTGTGGGAAAGCGACCCTTTTGAACCTTTTATCAAAGCTACCAAAAACCACCCCGAGGGAGCTATAATAGGACGTGGCGCAAATGATGACAAAGGGCAGATGTACATGCACATATTGGCTTTTGAATATTTGGTAAAAAGTGGTAATCTACCTTGCAATGTCAAGTTTTTGATAGAGGGAGAGGAGGAGATTGGGTCTGCCAATTTGGATAATTTCATAGAGAAAAACAAGGATATACTATCTTGTGATGTTGTTCTGGTGTCGGACACTACAATGGCAGGCAAGGAGACTCCGTCAGTTATGACTGGTCTGAGGGGGCTTTCTTATTTTGAAATAAAACTTAGCGGTCCAAACAGAGACCTTCACTCTGGGCATTTTGGCGGAGCGGTGATAAACCCTTGCATGGCTATGTGTGAGATGCTTTCTTCGTTGCACGACGTGAACGGAAAGATAAATATTCCACATTTTTACGACGGTGTGATAGAGGTTAGTCCTCAGGAAAGAGCCGAAATGGCAAAAGTTCCATTTGACCCAATTCGTTACAATGAAAATGTGGGCGTTGATTATGTCAATGGCGAGAAAGGTTATTCCACACGCGAGCGCTGCACTATTCGTCCAGCGTTGGATATCAACGGTATATGGGGTGGTTATATAGGTGAGGGTGCAAAAACTATCCTGCCTGCTTGCGCTCACGCAAAAGTTTCTATCCGTTTGGTTCCAGGGCAAGACCCTCACCGCGTAAATGAGATGTTTATCAATCATATAAAACAGATAGCCCCTAAGGGTACCAAGGTGGAGATTTCAGCTACTCAGGGTGCTTTTCCGTATGTTACTCCGATAACAGATAGCGCTTATGTGGCTGCTTCCAAGGCATTGGAAATGGTGTATGGCAAGCCTGCTGTGCCTGTGCGCGGTGGTGGCAGTATTGGTGTGGTACCTATGTTTGAAAAGTTTTTGGGCAAAAAGACTATTCTTTTGGGCTTCGGTTTGGATACAGATGCTATTCATTCACCTAATGAGAATTATTCTTTGGGGCAGTTCTTCCGTGGAGTGGAGGTCATTCCGTACTTTTACAAGTTTTATGCAGAGTTGAAAAAATAGTTTTCTGTTCTTTTCTATAAATGAAAAACCGCCTTTTATTAGGCGGTTTTTTAGTGTTTAAATGGTGCTTTATATATATCTTATTTTACAGATTTTGGCTTGGCATAACACCTTTTGCTATATACTTGATATTGATATTTATTTTCTCCTAATTAGAATACTATTTGTAGTTTTCTTTTTCCAAAATATCTTCCATATCCAGCACCGTCTCCTTTGACAAATCCAGCCAGTGATAATGAATACCCACCACAGAAGCCGCCTCGGCATTTTCCTTGACATCATCCACAAAGAGAGTTTCCGATGGATTGATAGCATTTTCGCGTATCACAAGCTCAAAAATCTCACGTTCAGGTTTTCTGTACCCTGTATTTTGACTGTAATACACTTTTTCAAAATTGGAAAGAAACTCTGTTGCATTGGGAACGGTCTTTGTTACACGTTCTATGTGAATGTCATCGGTGTTGCTGAGTAGAAAAAGGCGGTATTTGGTCTTTAATTTTTTCAAAAAATCTATCCTTTGCTGTGGTAGTCCGCCCAACATGGCACACCAAGCATCTATTATTTTCTCAGATGATGTAGGGTAAGGGAGTTCTTTTTTCAAATTTTCTATGAATAGTTCTCGCGTTATTCGCCCTCGTTGGAAGTCGTTATTGGATGCTACCAGCTGTTGTGATATGAACAAAAGTCCTAATTTACGGAATGCTTCATACGTTTTTTCCTCGTCTAAAAGGAGAAAAACGCCGCCGTAATCAAAAATAATATTCTTAATTTGAGACATATACGTTATTTGATTTATTTTTTTGGTTTTGATGTTTGCAATTTACAAAAAAAAATTCGTATATTTGCACCGTTCTAATGAGAACATTGGTCCCATAGCTCAGTTGGTTAGAGCACCTGACTCATAATCAGGGTGTCCTTGGTTCAAGCCCAAGTGGGACCACAAAAACAAAAAAACGCTGAATATCAGCTAAATACAAGCCTTAAAGTTTTACTTTGAGGCTTTTTTTATGCACATATTAAAAAACATAAATTATGGACATCACATTCAAGCTATCCAAACAGCATACACCAACGCACATCTATATGTGAAGCAGGCATTTGCGTAGTAAAAAACTGAGAAATAGTTGAGACAAAATCTTGGTTTGTCCGCCATGAGGACAACACTTATAATTATTGGAATATTCAAATACACGGCATACAACCACACCAAACAGAAAATGCCCCAGACTTTTCCACAGTGTGGAAAGAGATAGAGCATTACCTGAATGATTGTCCTGTTTTAGTAGCTCACAACGCCGTTTTTGACATGGGTTGTATCCGTTCTTCTATGGATTTTCGCGAATTAGAGAAAAAAGATATTTCATATTTTTATTATCTGCGTGCAGCACATCATATTTACAATTTTAGCTGCAACACATTGGATTCTTTGTGCAATAGGTTCAATATTTCATACGGCACACATCACCGCACTGACGATGATGACAAGATGTTCGCACTGTTATTTCTACAAGAAAGAGGATGCTGGCGCAAAAGATTTATCAGATATGGAGTTTTGCAGTGGCGTTTTATAACATCTTACAGCAAAAACGCCTATTGATACTGCTCTATCACATCGCTCATGCACTTAAATGAATAGCCACGACTTTTAAGAGTATCTATTATCTCACCCAAATGACGATACGGACGGTCTTGGTCTGTTCTACATGGGTAGTTCATAGCGTGAAGTAAAATAACAGCACCATTCAACGTATTTTCTTTTTCATACGTCCAAATATTGTTCAAAACACGCTCGGCAGACTGGTAACTCGGGTGTTCAGGTCCCATCCAATCCATTCCAGTAGAAAGCCCCTTCGTAGGGTTCACTAAACGAAAACCAAGCTTTTGAAGTACATCGGCACTGAATTTATTGTAATGCTCATAAGGCGGAATCATCCACAAATACTGTTCTTTTTTCAGTCCAAAGCGTTGTAAAACCTCCTCCATGTGCGCTATATCGGCAGTAAGAGAATCCTCAGTAACCAGATTTTCATCTTTATTTCCATAAGGGCAAAGCAAAAGATGAGCATACGAATGAGCCGATAGATAATGCCCGTGAGCTATTATTTTCTCCAAAACGGGCTTGTATTTTGGCACATCAAAGCATACACCGGTAGGAAAAAAAGAGCCTTTTACACCTTTTTCATCCAAAGTATTGACCACAAAATCAGCCCCGTCAAAGTTCTCAAAAGTACCGTTGTCTGCGCTACTATAATGCCCAGTAAAAACCAGATAAACTGTTTTTTCCTGTGGGTTAATCTTATCTGCCACTGAGCAATCATCCATTTGCAAAACGAGCGTTTTTTTGGGCTGAGCGCATGAAGCTGCCATAAATATTATGCCGATAATTAAAAAAGAGAAGATAGTTTTTTTCATCACGATAGTATTTTTAGTTATAAATTATCCTCAAATATATGCAAAATAACATTTAGGATTAATATTTTTTATCCTAAAAAAGCAATATTCATATATTAATTGAATAAGAATATTTTACGAAAAAACACCCAATTCATTCAGAAAAATAGCCGAAATACCCACAGGCACAAAATACCTAAGGACAAATCTATATGCCATAAATAGCCTAACTGAAACACCTCCACCAGTCATCATTTCATCTTTGACTATTTTTTTATCTAAAAACCAGCCAGCAAAAATAGCTATGAAAAGACCGCCCAAAGGCAACATAAGTTTTGCTGTAACAAAATCAAAAAGGTCAAAGAAAGTAAAACCAGCTATTTTAAACCACTGAAATACTCCCAAAGAGAGCGAGCATAACACCCCAAGAAACAAACAACATCCTGTAACACACCACGCAGCTTTTTTTCTGGAAAAACCAAATTCCTCATGCAGATAAGCCGTTGCCACCTCATGCAGTGAAATGGTAGATGTAAGTGCCGCCAATGCCAAAAGCAAATAGAACATCAACGAAAACACATACGCCAAAACAGGCACATCACCAAAAGCACTTTGGAACACATTTGGCAAGGTAATAAACACCAGTGAAGCACCTTTATCCGGTTCTATTCCTACGCTAAAAGCTGCCGGAAAGATGATTAGACCAGCCAAAACGGCGATAACTGTATCTATCCCTGCTACACTAAAAGCCGTTTTGGTAAGGTTAGTATTTTTATTGAAATAAGAAGCGTAAGTACACAGACACCCCATTCCAAGGCTAAGGGAGAAAAAAGCCTGCCCCATAGCACCCAAGAAAGTACCAGAAGTAACTTTTGAAAAGTCTGGTTTTAGTAAAAATTCCAATCCTTTTTCACTACCATCCAATGACAACGAGCAAAACACCAGCATCACTATTATAAGGAAAAGCATAGGCATCATAATCTTTGAGGAGCGTTCTATACCCTTCTCTACGCCTTTTATTATGATAAAGTGCGTTAGTAGCAAAAAAAACGCAAGCCATAACAATGGACGCCATGGATTCTGAGAAAAAGACACAAAAGACGCTTCAAAATCAGAAGGTATTTTGCCCGTAAAACCATTCAGAAGAGCCTCCATAACATATTCCAAAGTCCAACCAGCCACCACCGAATAATAGCTAAGTATCAAAAAACCAGTCATAACGCCCCAAAAACCTAACCATTTCCAGTGAGTATTAGGTGCTAAAAACTTATATGCCCCAGTGGTATTTGCCTGCGAATGTCGTCCGATAATAAATTCAGAAATCATTATCGGCATACCGAGTAAAAGCACACACCCCAGATATATAAGTATAAATGCCGCACCGCCATTTTGCCCAGTTTCATACGGGAAACGCCATACATTGCCCAGCCCTACCGCTGACCCAGCCGAAGCTAACACCACTCCTATTTTACTACCAAAATTAGCTCTTTTCATATCATATTAAATATTTTACATCATTATGCTCCATAAAGTGCAAAAATAGCAATATTTTAGCATTTTTACAGTTATACACATATTAAATAGATATTTTTATTACTACATCAACAACAAGACTAATTATTTGCTCTAACGTGAAAATATGACACAATAATTACTGCTTTTTTCATTTTATCTCATATTTAAGGATTTTCCTATTTTTTTGTAAAATGAAGAAAAAAATATACTTGTACATAATACACAAATATTTTTTTAACGCCTCAGGATACCTAATAAGCTGAATTTAGTTAAAAAAACATCATTTGTACACACAGATAAAAAAGTGTATTATATTTGCATAGTGATACTTTTTTAACCAAAATCAATATTATGAATACTCCTACCGAATCAATAATGTATGAGATAACCCCTCTTTCAGACAAAGACTGCCTGTATATAGCTGATAGACAGAAGTCTGAGTTTAATTATCCCATACACCGCCATACCGAATATGAGCTTAATTTCACAGAACACACATTAGGCGCACGCCGTATAGTTGGAGACTCAATAGAGGAAGTTGGGGACTATGATTTAGTGTTAATAACTGGTAAAGAGCTGGAACATACATGGGAACAATACCATTGTAAAAATCATAATATCAGAGAGATAACTATTCAGTTCAGTCCTGACCTTTTTTTAAGTGGTCTTTCTGGAAAGAACCAGTTTACCCCGATAGAGAAAATGTTAGAAAAGGCACAGAAAGGTATTGCTTTTCATCTGCCTGCTATAATGAAAGTTTATCCTATGCTGGATACTTTGGCTAAGGAAAGTGATGGTTTTTATGCTTTTACCAAATTCATGAATATACTGTATGAACTTTCTCGCACTGAGGACTGCCATACACTATCCACTTCGTCGTTTTCACAAATGGGAGCACAGAGCGATAGTCGCCGTGTTCAGAAGGTAAAAGAATACATACACGCTCATTTTACAGAAGAACTTTCCCTGCATTTTCTATCCGATATGGTGGGGATGACACCTGTTTCTTTTAGTCGTTTTTTCAAACAGAGAACAGGAAAAAATCTTTCAGACTACATCACAGACATACGTTTGGGACATGCTGCACGCCTTTTGGTAGATTCTTCTTCCTACATAGCTGATGTGTGCTACCAATGCGGTTTTAACAATCTTTCCAATTTCAACCGCATTTTCAAGAAGAAAAAAATGTGTTCCCCTAAAGAATTTCGTGAAAACTACCGCAAAAACAAAAAATTGATATAATTGTAAAAAAGTATCATTATTTGATAAATTTTTGGTGTACATAGTACATCATCGTGTATAATTTTACACCGTGAAACCTCCGTTAGGTTTTACTCATTTGAATACAACATATAAATGAAAAAATTATACACATTATTACTACTATCCGCAATATGTCTTTTTAGCTGTTCAAAAGGACATTTTAATTCTTTTGTACACGTAGAAAACGGACAATTCATAAAAGATGGCAATACTTATTATTATGTAGGTACCAACTTCTGGTATGGTGCTATCTTAGCGTCCCAAGGACAAGGTGGCGATACACTTCGTTTAGCCGAAGAACTTGACTACCTAAAAAGCATTGGCGTGGAGAACCTACGCGTGCTGGTAGGCTCTGACGGTCAGCGTGGTGTCAATTCAAAAGTAGAGCCAACATTGCAAACAGCGCCTGGTGTGTATAACGATACTATTTTGGCTGGACTTGACCGTTTCATGTATGAAATAGGAAAAAGAGGAATGTCTGCTGTGCTGTACCTTAACAATTCATGGGAATGGAGTGGCGGATATGGCAAATACTTAGAATGGGCAGGCGAAGGTGTTGCTCCTATTCCTGCATTGGAAGGATGGAGCGAGTATATGGATTTTGTTTCTCATTTCGTTCAGTGCGATAGCGCAAAAGCTCTTTTTGCTTCTTATGTAAAAGATATTATTTCCCGCACAAACCGTTATACTGGCGTAAAATACACCGAAGACCCTGCCATTTTTTCTTGGCAAATAGGTAATGAACCTCGTGCTTTTTCTCAGCAGAGCAAAGAGCCTTTTGCGTTGTGGATACAAGATGTTGCCAAACTGATAAAAGAACTTGACCCTAACCATATGATTTCTACTGGTAGTGAAGGTATGTGGGGGTGTGAAAACGATATAGAACTATGGAACCGCATACATTCATACCCTGAAATTTCTTACACCAACATTCATATATGGCCTTACAACTGGTCTTGGGTAAAAGAAGATAGTCTTTCCTCTGGCATTGGTGTGGCTATTGAAAATACCGCAAAATACATAGATGAACACGTGGCTCTTTCTTCAAAAATGGGCAAACCTGTGGTTATAGAGGAATTTGGCTATCCGAGAGATGGTTTTTCTTTTTCAAAACAAAGTACCACTTCTGCGCGTGAGCAGTACTATGAATACATTTTTTCCCGAGTTATAAATTCTAAAAAAGAAAACGGCATTTTAGCTGGATGTAATTTTTGGGCATGGGGAGGAAATGCCACTCCTGAGCATACTATGTGGCATGTAGGCGATAATTACTGCGGAGACCCTGCTCAGGAAGCACAAGGACTAAATTCTGTTTTTACTTCCGACGTTTCAACTATCGGTGTGATAAAAAAAGTAACTTCTCAATTAAGTAAATAAAATAATACCATGATAAAAAAGATAGCATTTTTACTTTCAGCCTGCGTTTTTAGCCTTTGTGCTAACGCTCAGAAATACGAAGAACTGGCTCTTACCCCACAAATGGGATGGAGTACTTGGAACTGTTTTGCTGGAAATATAGACGAAAATATGGCCCGCGAAATGGCAGATGCCATGGTTCAAAGCGGACTTCGTGATGCAGGATACATTTATTTGAACATTGATGACTGCTGGCACGGAAAAAGAGACAGTCTTGGTTTTATAACATCAGACCCTGTGCGTTTTCCTTCGGGAATAAAAGCTCTGGCAGACTACGTTCACAGCAAAGGTCTTAAACTGGGTATTTACTCAGATGCAGGACGAAAAACTTGCGCTGGTATGCCTGGTAGTTTTGGTCATGAGTATCAAGATGCTCTCACATACGCTCGCTGGGAGGTAGATTACCTTAAATATGACTGGTGTGAAAGCGAAAATATAAATGCCAAAGGTGCTTACACACTCATGCGCGATGCTCTTCGTGCAGCTGGACGTCCTATCCTTTTCAGTATGTGCGAATGGGGAGACAACAAACCTTGGGAGTGGGCAGCTCAAGTAGGTCATTCATGGCGTACCACTGGCGATATTTACAACAATTTTGACGGTATAGATGACCGTGGAGACTGGAAAGCATTTGGTGTGATGCAGATACTTGATATGCAGGACACTCTGCGCAAATACGCTGGTCCTGGACATTGGAATGACCCAGATATGTTGGAAGTAGGAAACGGACAGTCTGTAAACGAAGACCGCGCCCATTTCACTATGTGGTGTATGTTATCCGCTCCTCTTATTTTGGGCAATGATATCCGCAAGATGAGCCAACAGACAAAGGATATAATCATGAACAAAGAAGTCATAGCGATAGACCAAGATTCTTTGGGTGTTCAAGGTCTAAAAGCTGAGGCTAATGACGGTGTGGAGGTATGGCTAAAACCTCTAAAAGGTGGTGATTGGGCTCTTTGTGTTCTTAACCGCAGCACAGAAGTCAAATCTTATGAGCTTAACTGGCAACGTTTTAACATATATGACGAGGTATCAAAACGACATACCGGTTTTTACAATACCGTTTATTCGGTGCGCAACCTTTGGACTAAAAAATCTCAGGGTAATACAAAAAAAGATGTTACACTGACTATACCTGCACATGATGTGGTTTTGTATCGTCTTTCGGTTCTTAAAAAATAATTTTTATACTAAAAAAGAATACTACAATGCGAAAGTTTTTTTTCATTATATCGGTGATGTTTGTATGCGTATCGCTCCCTGTGAATGCACAGGGAAGTGATACCATACTATTTTCCTACACTGTAAAACAGACTAACGACTATGTTTGGTACAGCCCAGACGTTCCACAGATAGAGGTGATGGTACGAAACGCATCCCAAGTAAACAGAAGTGCTGATGTTATTTTAAACGTTACTACGGATGACCGTCGCCCGTTATATTCATTTAGTCAAAGTGTGAGTGTTGATGGCAGAGACTCGCTTCAGGTCAATTTTTCTTTTAATCTACCTCAGTGCGGATTTTATCGTTGCACTGTGATTGAAAAAACTAAGGACACAGAAAAAGAGATTAAAAGGTTTAATATAGGTTATGAACCTGAAGCGGTGGTCTGTCTGCCAGATTATCAGAATGACATACTCACTTTTTGGAACAATGCTAAAAAAGAATTGGCAAGCGTAGCTCCTGAATATTCATTGACTGAGATAAAAGACTCATCTACATCACTTCGCCGTGTGTACCGCGTGGATATGAAGTCTTTGGGTGGTGAAAACATTTCTGGATATTATCTTGAACCTGTCAAAAAAGGCAAATACCCTACCGTTATAACTTTTATGGGTTACGGTTCAAAACCATGGATACCTGGTGCTAATGACAGACCTGAATACGCTGAATTTGTCCTTTCAGTGCGCGGACAAGGGCTGAATGAAAAAGATAACAAATACGGAGATTGGATAACTTACGGTCTGGACAATGAAAAAAATTACTACTACCGTGGTGCTTTTATGGATTTGATACGCGCCATAGATTTTGTATGTTCTCGTGAAAAAGTAGATCAGCGTAATATTTTTGCCGAGGGTGGGTCTCAGGGTGGTGCTTTCACATTGGCTGCTGCCGCTTTGGATAGTCGTATTTCTTGCATTGCGCCGTACATACCTTTCCTTTCTAATTATCCTGATTACTTCAAAATAACTCATTGGCCTATGCAACCAGTGGTAAAAAAACAACAAGAGATAGGCTTGAGCGATGCCGAACTATACCGAGTGTTGTCATATTTTGACATAAAAAACCTCGCTATGTGGATTACTTGCCCTGTTATAATGGCGAGTGGTCTTCAAGATGATGTTTGTCCTCCTCGCACCAATTTTTCTGGCTATAACCGCATACGTTCAGAGAAAGAATACCGCATTTACCCTACTTACGGGCATGATGTACCTCCTGTTTGGTGGAGTCAGAGAGATGCTTTTTTCAAGAAACACATTAAATAAACAATAAATCATTAATCAATAAAAAACAACAGATTATGAAGCACATAGTGTTATTTGTGATGACTCTAATGAGTTTTCACTTGATGGCGCAACAAGTGCATGTCTCAGGTACTGTTACCGATTCCAAAGACAAAATGGGCGTAGTAGGCGCCAGTGTTTTGGTTAAAGGTACTAAAACTGGTACAAGCGCTGACTTTGATGGCAACTACACCATCACCGCTCCGTCTAATGATGCCATACTCGTTTTTTCCAGTGTAGGATACAAACCATTGGAAGTAAAGGTAAATGGCCGAAACCAAATAAATGTAGTGCTGGAAGAAGACACTGCACAATTAGATGAAGTAGTCATCATCGGTTATGGTACTCAGAAAAAAAGAGACCTTTCTGGTGCTGTTACCCAGATAAAGAGTGAAGACATCCTCCGCGGTAACCCAACAGACCTTTCTCAGGGTATTCAGGGTAAAATGGCAGGCGTAAATATCAGTCAGAATGATGGTGCTCCGGGTGCTGGTGTCAGTATCAATATCCGTGGTACTAACTCCTTTTCCACCTCATCACAGCCTCTGTACATAGTGGACGGTATTCCTTTTGATGCAGGTGATACTCCTACCAGTGATGCCAACAAAAACAACAACCAGACTTCTAACCCTCTTAACTTTATCAACCCACATGATATAGAGAGTATAGCTGTCCTCAAAGACGCTTCTGCTACCGCTATATACGGTTCTCGTGGCGCCAACGGTGTTGTGCTTATCACTACCAAACGCGGTAAAAGTGGTGCTGAAAAAGTAGAATTTTCTGCTACTGTTACCGTTTCAAATGTTTCCAAAAAAATGGCCATTTTGAACGCTTATGACTATGCCAACTATGTAAACGAAGGTACTCTCAACAGCTACAAATACAGTGGAAAGCCTTATACCACACTACCTTATCCTGAGGTAGGACACTGGGAATACACCAATGTAAATGGACAGATAAACACTACTTCTGGTCAGTACTACCCTTCTCCTACGGACTTTTTAAATCCTCGCGTGGTGAACGATGAGTACGGCAACACTTACTCCATAGCCGATACCAACTGGCAGGATGTAATATTCCAAAGTGGTGTTTCTCAGGAATACAACATCAGTGTTACTGGTGGTAGCGATAAAGGCTGGCACTCATTCTCTGGTAACTATTTAGACCAACAGGGTACTATTAAAGGTTCTGGATTTACACGTTACTCTATGCGTGTGAACATAGGACGTAAAGTCAATTCTTGGCTTGAAATGGGTATGAATACCAGCTATACCAATACCGATACTGATTTTACCAAATCTAACTCTTATGACTATGGTATCATTCGTTCGGCTCTGCTTTTCCCTCCTACTTATGACCCATACACAGAGGCTACTACTTCGGATGAGCTTAACTGGTTGGCTGCCAACCCTTACCAATATGTCATTTCAGCTTATGACAATCTGAAATCTCAAAACATTTTCAACGCTTCATACGCCGAGATAAAACTATTCCCTTTCCTTAAAT
This sequence comes from Flavobacteriales bacterium, assembly GCA_028709885.1. Taxonomy (GTDB): domain Bacteria; phylum Bacteroidota; class Bacteroidia; order Flavobacteriales; family UBA1820; genus Merdimorpha. The sequence continues at coordinate 15,207 of JAQUTH010000006.1, read as the reverse complement.
TTCGTCAGAACTTAGGTGTGGGATATACCAGCAACCGTCGTATGACATACTACGGACGCCACACTCAGGAGGGACGCGACCCTACCAATGGTAAAGGTGGTCAGTCTGACAACTGGTACCAGACACTCACTGCCGAGTCTCTTTTGACTTTTGACAAAGCATGGGGCGTTCACTCTATCAACGCTGTGGCTGGTTTTACTTATGAAAAAGCTACATGGGGTAGCAAATCTATGTCCGCTACCAATTTTCCTAACGATATCACTGGCGCATTTGACATGAGTCAGGGTCTTAACAAAGGCGATTTGGCTTCTGATTATGGAGAAAGTGCATTGGTGTCTTTCTTGGCACGTGTAAACTATTCTCTTATGAACAAATACCTTTTCACAGCGTCTTACCGTCGTGATGGATCCAGTAAATTTACACAAAAGAACAAATGGGCTAACTTCTTGTCTTTTGCAGTAGCATGGCGTTTATCAGAAGAAGAATGGATTAAAAACCTCAACGTTTTCTCTAACCTTAAACTTCGCGCCAGCTATGGTCAAACAGGTAACCAAGGTATAGGTAGTTATCGTACATTAGCTCAGTTGAAATCTTCCAACTATCCATTTGGTGGCAGTCTTTCTTCTGGTGTTTCCGAAGTAGAATGGCGTGGCCCTGTTTCTGAGGATTTGCGTTGGGAAACAACATCTCAGGTGGACTTAGGTCTTGATATGGGCTTCCTTCAAAACCGCATCAACCTTACAGTGGATTATTACCACAAAAAGACTGTTGACCTTCTTCAAGAGGTAAAAATACCTAACAGTACTGGTTTTACATCTATGATGATAAACAGCGGTAATGTTACCAACGAAGGTCTTGAAATATCTGGCGATTTTTACATCTTGAAAAACACTCCTGTCAAATGGAACATGAATGCCAACATTTCATTTAACCGCAACACTATCGGTGGACTGGAAGCCGACCAATACGCTCAACGTCTTTGGTACAGTGCTGACAATATCTTCATCCAACGCAACGGTTGCCCTATCGGTGCTATCTTTGGATATGTAGAAGACGGTTTCTATGATAATGAGGCTGAGGTTCGTGCCAATCCTCTTTACACCAATGCTTCCGATGCTGTGGTAAAAGCTATGATAGGTGAGATAAAATACCGCAATTTTGACGATGACCCTGCTATCACAGAGGCAGACCGCGTTATCATAGGTAACACCAATCCTGACTTTACTTACGGTATGACCAACAGTTTTGAATACAAAGGCTTCAACCTTAACTTCTTTATCCAAGGTTCATACGGTAACGATATTTTCAACGGCAACCTTATAGATGTCAAAATGGCAAACATTGGTAACATTCCTCAGTTTGCTTATGACGGACGTTGGACCGAGGACAACAGCGAAAACGCTACTTGGCCAAAGGCTATTTCTGGCTATGACCGTAATATGCTCCTTTCTAACCGCTATGTAGAAGATGGTTCTTATCTGAGACTTAAATCTCTGACCATAGGTTATAACTGGAAACCAAAATTCAACGGTATCAGCAATGTCAATTTCTCTCTTACCGGAACCAACCTATTTACTATCACTTCATACAGCTGGTTTGACCCAGATGTAAACGCATTTGGTTCTGACTCATCACGCCGCGGTGTAGATATTTACTCCTACCCAAGCAGCCGTACATTCTCTTTCGGGATAAAAGTAGATTTTTAATTAAAAAAGATTAAAATCATGAAAAACAAAATTTTATATATAGGATTATTTCTGATGGCTATGTGCGGTCTGAGCTTCACATCGTGCAACAAACTGCTGGAAGAAAATCCTAAAAACTTCATCGGACCTGACCAAGTGGGAGACTCCGAAGATGCCATTGCACAGTGGACTACCGGTGTTTACAGCAAATGGTGTAACGATATGTTCAAATGGAACCAATTTCCTCGCGTTTTAGAAATAGACTGCGACTACACATCTGGTCCTGACTGGGCTATGAGTGCTGTTGGTGCAGGTAACTTTCAGGCAGATGACGTTACTAACGCTCTTTGGAACGGTGGTTATCACCTTATAAACCGCGCCAACGTTGCTGCTCACTACATAGAGGCTATGACTGTTGCCCCAGAAAGAGCAAAACTTAACGGTATAGCTGAATGTTATTTTCTAAAAGCTCATATGTACTTCCTTTTGGTACGTGCATACGGAGAGATACCACTGTTTGACACAGCAATAAGCCTCGGTGCGGACTATAACCAGCCTCGCCGTCCTGTAAGTGAAGTATATGCCGAAATCATACGCCTTCTTAAAATAGCTGCCGACCCTCAGACTGGTCTTTACAAAAACACCGATACTAAATTTGTATCGGGACACGTTTCTTGCGGTGCTGCTGCTGGTCTTTTGGCAAAAGTGTACGCAACTATGGGCTCTGGCGCTCTTCCTGCTGGCGAGAAAATCATGGTAAAAGGTGGTATCCCTTATACTTTGGACGCTGATGGAAACAAAGTTTACACCATGCCGATAGAAAAAGAATACAGCAAACAGCAAGTAGCTGGTTATAGTGCTTTCACTCCTGCTGACTGCTATGATTCTGCCGCTATTTGGGCTAAAAAAGTTATAGATGGCGAGGTAGGCACTTTTGACCTTCTTCCTTTTGACCAACTATGGACTCGTGCCAATCTTAACAAGACAGAACATATGTTCATGCTTCAAGCTATTTCTGGCGATGAGAGCTACGGTAACGGCATACGTTCATGGTACTGCGGTGTTCCAAACTCAGCTGGTTTTATCATCACAGGTATGTGGATAGGCGAACGCGACCATTGGTACAAGATGTTTGAACATGATGACTATCGCATAGTAAACGGTATTCAGCACCGTTACAGAATGTCTTTCCAAGAAAAAGGCAACAACGGTTACTACTACCCTAACACCACTGAATACACAGAAATGGCTCAGGGAGTAAAAGACCCTGTTACTGGCAAAATAATAAAAGAACCTGTCGCTCCGTACAATGACGGTGTAAGCTATCTGTGGGAAACATCATCATACTCTTTGGCATTTACCAATAAATACAATGACGTATCAGATGCTCTTGCCGATAAGAGTGATGCTTTCTGGCCTTTCCTTCGTTTTGCAGATATTCTTTTGATATATGCCGAGGCTATGAATGAAAAAGAATCTCAGGATGGTAATCTAAGCACTGCTGCCATAGACGCTGTAAACCGTGTGCGTGAGCGTTCCAATGCTACCGATATTGCTACCACTGGACAGTCTGCCATAACTACAAAAGTAGGTCTTCGCAGTGCTATTTTGGAAGAAAGAGCAAAAGAGTTTGCATTTGAGGGCGACCGTCGTTGGGACCTTATCCGTTGGGGTATATATCTTGACGTGATGAACAACATAGGCGGACTTGACGAATGTGATGTCAAAAAGGCTCGTGAGTCAAAACATCTTCTTTTCCCTCTTCCTCAGGATGAGGTTTTGACAAACAAAAACATTAACGAAAACAACCCGGGTTGGAACTAATACATATCATAAAAATGAAAATGTTAATCAAAATAAGCGTTTGTATCGCTATGATGGCTGTGTTCTCCCTGACATCATGCCAACAGAAAATAGTTACCTATAATGATGGTTACGACGACGGGAACACTTCTACTGGCGCTCCGCAAATATCAGGAGTGTACGATGCCAAAAGTGCTGAAAGCCCAATAGTTGCAGCAGACATGGAACAGCTTATCAAGATAGAAGGCAAAAACCTATCTAATGTCAAATACATTCGGTTCAACGATGTAGATGTAGACCTCAAACAAGTGTACGCCAAAGCCAAAGAGATATATCTCCCTGTACCACGCGCTCTACCTACCGAGGTTACCAACGTTCTGACAGTTTGCACTAAGTTAGGCGTTACCACTACCCCTTTTGAGGTAAAAGTGCCTGACATGAAAATAGACTACCTCTTTAATGAGTTTGCTCTACCAGGAGATACCGTTCAGGTGATAGGCAATTTCTTTGACCTTTACGGTTTTGACACCGAAAACGCTGTGGTAAAACTGGGCGGTGTGGACGTTAAAATAGACTCAGTGTCTGCTTCTTATATGTCCATAATCATACCTGATGGCGCTGCCGAGAACAGCTCAGTTGTTTTCAGCACACCAAGTCTTGATGCTCCTATATCCATTCCTTACCGAAACACTGATGACGTTCTATGGAACCTTTCAGACCCTGACGCTTGCGGTCTATGGGCAGGACAGAGCTTTATCACAACTGGTGGGGGTGTAAATGACCCTGTGATGCTGGACAAACCATATTTCCGTGTAAAAGGCTCATGGGGTGCATGGAGCTGGAACAATCTTCCTTGCGGAAATATCAACGTTTCATCTGACATAGCAGACCACAAATCTGATTACTACTTTGTTTTTGAGGTAAACTCAAATTCTCTAAATCCATTCTACGCTTCTTCCGCTGGATACATCATTCAGCTAAACGGAGGCTGGTACGTTTGGAATCCTTCAAAAGATGTAAGTTTCAATACTTACGGGCGTTGGCAGACCATAAAAATACCTTTGGAAGAAATAGGTGGCAACCTAAGTGCAGGCTCAAACGGCATGTTCTTCATCTTCCAACCGAGCGACGCTTGGAGTGTAGACCACAGTTTTGCCAATCATCGTATCATAAAAAAATAGTGTGTTAATATGTACCTCCTCCCATTCCTATGGAAGGGAGGGGGTACTTTTTTCATATCAAGACTAATGATTTCACTTTTCAAAAAAACACTTTTGCTTCTCACCATAGCTCTCTTTGGAACAGCTTGTGGCAGTAACACGTCCACACCAGACCAAGAGAATCCTACGGTAGTATCTACCACGCCTGTGTCTAACGCCACAGAAGTAGGCATTGCCACAGAGATAAACGTTACATATAACGAAGAAGTAAAATTAGCTACATCCCAACACGGGATAACCATTAACGGAGACGTTGCATCCGCAATCGCAACAGGCAGAGTACTCACCCTGTCATACACATTAGCCTTAGGAAAAAAACACACCATTTCCATACCACGAAACGTCATTTTAGACCTCAGCGGCAACCCAGCCTCTGCATATACATTCACATTTACCACCACCATGGGCGCAAGTGGATTTAAGAGCTCGTCATTTGATATAACGTCTTCACTTTGCACATCCAATCCTTCTTCACAAGCGATAAAAGTGTACAATTTCTTAAAAGAAAACTTTGGTAAAAAGATAATCTCTGGTGCTATGGCAAATGTTAACTGGAACATAGAAGAAGCACAATGGATGAATACCAACGCTGGAAAATACCCTGCTCTTAACTGTTTTGACTACATACATCACCAATATTCACCTGCAAGCTGGATAGACTACTCCAATACCACTGTTGTAGAAAACTGGTGGGCAGATAACGGACTGGTGGCTATTTCTTGGCACTGGAATGTTCCAAAAAGTCAGGGCAGTACCGAATACGGTTTTTACACCACCGACACAGATTTTGATATCTCACGCGCTACTACTGCTGGCACATATGAAAATGACGTAATAAAAAAAGACCTCGCCAGCATAGCAGAACACCTCACATTACTGAAAAACAAGAACATACCTGTCATTTGGCGACCTCTGCACGAAGCCTCAGGTAAATGGTTCTGGTGGGGAGCTGGTTCGGCAAAAGATTATGTAGCATTATGGAAATATATGTTCACATTTTTTGAAGAAAAAGGACTAAATAACCTCATTTGGGTGTGGACATCGGAAACAGGAGACGCAGACTGGTACCCCGGCGACCAATACGTTGACATCATCGGACGAGACAAATACCCTACATCAAACTATCACAGCACCCAAATAGCGGATTTCAATAAAATAATTGCACTCTCAGGTGGCAAAAAACTGATAGCCCTAAGCGAATGTGGAAGCACACCATACGCCACATCTATGTGGACTTCGGGAGATATGTGGTCATGGTATATGCCGTGGTACGGAGACCATACCCGTGCCGATAGTCCCAACGGAGAGTCCTTTTTCAAGGAGATGTTCGCCTGCCCGATAGTGATAACAAGAGACCAAATGCCTTCATTAAAATAAAATAAATCTATATGAAAAAACAAATAATAGCCATCGGTATAGCATTAGCTTGTACCGCCTGCTCAAATTCAGAAGACAAAATGATATACAAAGACCCATCTTCACCTGTGTCAGAACGCGTTGAAGACCTGCTTTCTCGCATGACATTGGAGGAAAAAATAGGACAAATGAACCAATTTGTTGGCGTTGAACACATCAAAAATGCCGAAGCCACACTCAAAGAGGAAGACCTACATAACAACACAGCCAATGCTTTTTACCCTGGACATACGTACAAAGACCTTGAAAAATGGACAACTGAGGGATTAGTAGGTTCATTTCTGCACGTCCTGACACTAAAAGAAGCCAACTATCTTCAAGGGCTTGCCTTGCAGTCCCGCCTGCAAATACCAGTCATTTTCGGCATAGACGCCATACACGGCAACGCAAATGCTCCTGACAATACCGTCTATCCTACCAACATAGGTTTAGCATCTTCATTTGACACCACTATGGCGTATAGAATAGCTCGTGAAACAGCAGCCGAAATGCGCGCCATGAATATGCACTGGACTTTTAACCCTAACGTAGAAGTAGCACGCGACCCTCGCTGGGGACGTGTAGGCGAGACTTACGGAGAAGACCCTTTCTTGGTAGGAGCCATGGGAGCTGTTACCACTCGTGGTTATCAGGGAGACCTCAACAGTGAAAATGATGTTTTAGCATGCGTAAAACACTTTGTTGGCGGTAGTGAACCTATCAACGGCACCAATGGTTCTCCTGCTGACCTTTCCGAACGCACCATAAGAGAAGTATTTTTTCCTCCTTTTGAACAGAACATAAAAGCTGGTGCTATGTCTCTTATGACCGCCCACAATGAACTAAACGGAGTGCCTTGCCATAGCAATGAATGGCTAATGGAGGATGTTCTACGCGGTGAATGGGGCTTCAAAGGCTTTGTGGTATCTGACTGGATGGATATAGAACACATCTATGACGTGCACGCCACTGCTGAAAACCTCAAAGAGGCTTTTTATCAAAGCATCATGGCTGGTATGGATATGCATATGCACGGTATTTACTGGAACGAATACGTTACAGAATTGGTTCGCGAAGGACGCATTCCAGAAAGCAGAATAGACGCATCTGTTCGCCGTATTCTTACCATGAAATTCCGTCTTGGATTATTTGAACACCCTTTTGCCGATGAAGAAAAAAGCATGGATATTCGTCTAAGCCCACAGCACCGCCAAACAGCGCTGCAAGCAGCACGCCAAAGCATAGTTTTGGTAAAAAATGACGGTATTCTTCCTCTTTCCAAAGACAAATACAAAAATATAATGGTAACAGGTATCAATGCCGATGATATCAACATCTTGGGAGATTGGAGCGCACCACAGAAAAGAGAAAATGTCAGCACCGTACTTGACGGGCTGAAAAAGATAGCACCCAATGCACAAATAGACTTTGTAGACCAAGGTTGGGACCCACGCAATATGTCTGCCGCTAAGGTAGATGAAGCTGCCGCAAAAGCTAAAAAAGCAGACCTCAACATAGTGGTAGCCGGAGAATACATGATGCGTTTTCGTTGGACAGAACGCACCAGCGGAGAAGACACAGACCGTTCAGACATAGACCTTGTAGGACTTCAAAACCAGTTGATACAAAAAGTAGCCCAAAGCGGTGTCCCTACCATTTTGATACTCATAAGTGGAAGACCTTTGGGTGTAGAATGGGCAGATGAGCATCTTCCTGCTATCATCAACGCTTGGGAACCTGGTATGTACGGAGGTCAAGCAATAGCAGAAATACTATACGGCGAGGTAAACCCTTCTGCAAAATTAGCTGTAACCATACCTCGTAGCATAGGACAGACACAAATTATTTACAACCACAAACCATCTCAATACTTCCACCCTTACGCCACAACGCCTTCTACTCCATTGTACCCTTTCGGACACGGACTGTCATACACCACGTATAACTACTCAGACGTTGTTCTTTCCAAAAGTGAAATACCTGCCAACGGTACTCTTAAAGCATCGGTCAAGGTGAAAAACACAGGTGAGCGCGATGGTGTTGAAATAGTACAAATGTACATAAGAGACCGTTTTAGCAGCGTTTCACGTCCAGTAAAAGAAATGAAAGGTTTTGCTCGTGTAGAGCTAAAAGCAGGCGAAGAAAAAGAAGTATCCTTTGAAATAACCCCTCAAATGCTCACTTTCTTAGACGTTAAAATGCATCCAGTAGTAGAAAAAGGTGAATTTATAGTAATGATAGGTGCTTCCTCTGCCGATAAAGACCTCAAAAAAGCAAGTTTCTTTGTAAAATAAAACCACATGAGAACAAAAACTAACATAATCATATTGGCGATGATAGGACTTTCGCTTTTCGGATGTGCCGAAAAAAGCCCTCAGAGCAACATTATCCGCACCACAGATAGGCTAAAAGAAGTTCTCTTCTGTGCATCTAAGGAAAACAAAGTACTCTTCGGGCAGCATGACGCTACCCTTTACGGGCACACATGGAAAGGCGAACGCGGACGTAGCGACATCAAAGACGTATGCGGAGACTATCCTGCTGTCATCGGTTTTGACCTTGGAGGAATAGAAAAAAAAGACAGCTTATCATTGGATTCTGTATCTTTTGAAAACATACATCAGGCTATAATAGACCAATACCTCCGTGGTGGAATAGTGTCCATTTCTTGGCATTTGGATAACCCAGAGACTGGTGGTAATTCTTGGGATGTGAGCTCTGACAGCACTGTTCATTCGGTACTCAAAGGAGGAAAAAACTATGAGAAATTTACCTCTTGGCTGGAAAATCTCTCTGCTTTCCTTTTGAGCCTGAAAGCACCAGACAGTACTCCGATACCAATTATTTTCCGCCCATGGCATGAGCATACAGGTTCATGGTTTTGGTGGGGGCAAGACCACTGCTCGGCAGATGATTATATCTCTCTGTGGCGCATGACAAAAGAATTTTTAGACTCCAAAGGTCTTGCCAACATAGTGTATGCTTACTCCCCAAATCTTGGAGTAACAGCCCAGACATATCTAGAACGTTACCCGGGAGATGACATAATAGATATTTTCGGCATGGATATATACCAGTTTGACGGGGAAAAAGGCGCTTCTGTTTATATGGAAGAGACTAAAAAAGCTCTTTCTTTCCTCACTGAAATAGGTGCAAAACACAACAAAATAATAGCCTTCACCGAAACCGGATGTGAGAGTGTCCCTATGGAAAAATGGTGGACTGAGGTTCTTTTGCCTTCTATCAAAGACTACCATATAAGCTACGTTTTGGTATGGAGAAACGCTCCTGACCGTCCTAAACATTTCTATGGACCTTTTCCTATGTGTCTATGTGAGGAAGATTTCAAAACATTCTACTCTATGGACAAAACCGTTTTTGCCAACGACATAAAATACATACACAAATAAAAAGCACATCTATCATCATGAATTTCAAAGAGAAAAAAGAAAAACTGTTTGAACAACACCAGCGGCTTATAACACGTAAAAACAAGCCTTTGGATACCGATAACGGCATTTTCAAAAGATACTTACATCCTATTCTTACCAGAGACCATACCCCACTGACATGGCGATATGATTTTGATGAAAAGACCAATCCGTATCTTATGGAGCGAATAATGATAAATGCTACGTTAAATTCAGGTGCTATCAAATGGAATGACAAATATATATTGGTAGTTCGCGTGGAAGGGGCTGACCGCAAATCCTTTTTTGCCATAGCTGAAAGCCCTAATGGAGTGGACAATTTCCGTTTTTGGGACTACCCTATAACCATGCCCGAAGACGTAGTACCAGCTACCAACGTTTACGATATGCGTCTTGTAGCGCATCAGGACGGATACATCTACGGCATATTCTGTGCTGAACGCAAAGACCCTAACGTTCCTTCGGGAGACCTTTCCTCTGCCACAGCCACAGCAGGCATAGCCCGTACCAAAGACCTTAAAAATTGGGAACGTCTGCCTGACCTTAAAACCAAAAGCCAACAGAGAAACGTTGTCCTTCATCCAGAGTTTGTGGACGGTAAATACGCTCTTTACACCCGCCCACAAGACGGATTTATAGACGCAGGAAGCGGAGGAGGTATCTGCTGGGCACTGGTAGATGACATAACAAACGCTCAGGTAAAAGAGGAAAAACTGATAGACCAACGCTACTATCACACCATAAAAGAAGTCAAAAACGGAGAAGGACCTGCCCCTATAAAAACAGAAAAAGGTTGGTTACACCTTGCACACGGTGTACGCGCATGTGCTGCTGGACTTCGTTATGTACTATATATGTACATGACTTCGCTTGAAGACCCATCTAAATTGATAGCCTGCCCAGCAGGACATCTTATGGCTCCACAGGGTGATGAGCGCACTGGCGATGTATCCAATGTCCTTTTTTCAAATGGCTGGATAGAAGACACTGACGGACGTGTTTTCATATATTACGCTTCCTCAGACACGCGAATGCACGTGGCAACATCTACCATTGAACGCCTGGTGGACTACTGCATGAACACACCTCAGGACGGTTTGGCAACAGGAAAATCTGTGGAAACGCTGAAAAAACAGATAGAGAAAAATCTTGCTCTTCTGAAAAAATAAGACTAATTTGCCTGCCACTACAACTAACGTAGTGGCAGGTTTTATAAAACACACACTACATGATAGCTTTAAGAGAAAAAATAGGTTACGGACTGGGCGACATGGCATCCAGTATGTTTTGGAAACTATTTGGTTCGTATTTGATGATATTTTACACCGATGTTTTCTGCCTACCAGCCGCAGTGGTCGGTACTATGTTTTTGATAACACGTGTATGGGATTCTGCCTTTGACCCGATAGTGGGCATTGTGGCAGACCGCACGCAGTCCCGCTGGGGAAAATTCCGCCCATACCTTTTGTATTTGGCATTGCCTTTTGCGGTAATAGGAGTACTCACTTTTACCACACCAGATGTTTCTTACACAGGGAAATTGGTGTACGCATACATCACTTATTCACTCATGATGATGGTGTATTCGGCTATAAACGTGCCATACGCATCTCTTTTAGGAGTTATCAGTTCTGATGGAAAAGACCGCAATGTGTTATCAACATATCGCATGACCTTTGCTTACATAGGTAGTTTCATAGCTCTTTTGCTTTTTATGCCTATGGTAAATGCTTTTACAAAAGGAGACACATCCCTTGCAGCACAACAATACGGCTGGACTATGAGTGTGGTAGTCATTGCTGTTATGTGTGCAGCGCTTTTTTACGGATGCTTTGCCTTGACAAAAGAGCGTGTCAAACCTCTTAAAGAAAAACAAGCCCCTCTTAAAGATGACCTTCGGGATTTGATAAAAAACCGCCCATGGTGGATACTTTTAGGTGCAGGCGTTGCCGCACTGGTGTTTAACTCCATACGCGACGGTGCTACGGTGTACTATTTCAAATATTTCATAGTAGAAGACGGGTACAAAACGGTATCACTCTTTGGGGTGTCATTTGTACTTAGCGGGTTATACTTAGCCGTAGGACAAGCAGCCAACATCATAGGAGTTATAGTTGCCGCTCCCATTTCCAACAAGATAGGCAAGAAAAACACATACATGGCATCCATGCTCATAGCCACCATTCTCAGTGTCATATTCTTTTGGTTTGACAAGGAAGATTTGGTGCTTATTTTTACATTCCAAGCATTGATAAGTATATGCGCAGGAAGTGTATTTCCTTTACTGTGGTCTATGTACGCAGACTGTACCGACTATTCAGAGCTAAAAACAGGGCGACGCGCCACAGGTCTTATCTTTTCATCTTCGTCCATGAGTCAAAAATTCGGTTGGGCAATAGGTAGCGCAATAACTGGTTGGCTTTTGGCATACTTTGGTTTTGTGGCAAACGAAGTTCAAAGCGAAGAAGCCATACAAGGAATTAAAATGTTCCTATCCATACTCCCTGCCGTAGGAACAGTGCTTTCAATAGTATTTATCAGTATGTACCCTCTTTCAGAAAAGAAAATGAAGGACATAACCGACCAGTTGGAGCAAAAAAGAGCAGAATCTGTCATAAAAGCATAGACTATCATGGACAAAAGAATCATAAAACTAAAAAACGAAGTAGAAAACACCCTCCACTCCAATATACTGAGATACTGGATGGAAAAAATGGTAGATGATGAAAATGGTGGATTTTACGGGCAGATAACAGGCGAAGACCGCTTAGTGCCTCATGCCAACAAAGGAGCCATACTAAACGCCCGCATACTGTGGAGTTTTTCTTCTGCATACCGCATAACAGGACGTTCAGAATATTTGACCAACGCCACCCGAGCCAAAGACTACATCATCAGTCATTTTTACGATACTACTTACGGAGGCATTTACTGGGAAGTAGACTGCAAATCACGCCCCGTGGACACAAAGAAACAGATATACGCACTCGGTTTTGCTATATATGGGCTTAGTGAATACGCGCGTGCTACGGGCGAGGAACAAAGTCTTTCTTTTGCAAAAAAACTCTTTGATGTGATAGAAAAACACAGCTTTGACAGCGAAAAAAATGGCTACTTAGAAGCTCTTACACGTCAATGGCTACCGATAGAAGATATGCGCCTTTCAGAAAAAGATGCCAATGAGAAAAAAACGATGAACACTCATCTGCACATCCTTGAACCATACACCAATCTCTACCGCGTATGGAAAGACCAGCACCTGAAAACTCAGCTAAAAAACCTCATAGAAGTCTTTTTGGAGAAAATATTAGACCAAAAAACAGGACATCTAAATCTATTTTTTGATGAGAATTGGGACAACAAATACCATATGTTCTCATACGGACATGACATAGAAGCGTCGTGGTTACTGCACGAAGCAGCTCTTGTTTTAGACGACAAAGACATCCTAAAACGCGTAGAAGAGGTAGTACCATTGATAGAAAAAGCAGCCAGTGAAGGATTGCAAGAGGACGGCAGCATGATATACGAGAAAAATTTTACCACCGCGCACACCGATACAGACCGCCATTGGTGGGTGCAAGCCGAAACAGTCGTTGGATACATCAATATGTACCAACATTTTGGCAGTGAGGACTCTTTGGAAAAAGCCCTTAAAAATTGGGAATACATAAAAACCCACCTTATAGACCATGAAAAAGGCGAATGGCACTGGTCTTGTCATCAGGACGGAACCGTAAACACCACAGATGACAAAGCTGGTTTCTGGAAATGTCCATATCACAACAGCCGTATGTGTCTGGAAATAATGGAGAGATTTAAATAAAGTTTTTTATTAAGTTTAACTATATTTGCATATAAAATGAAAATAAAACTTTTTCTTTTTATCATCATCATGATAATAAGTCAAAATATTAACGCACAGATAGCTATTCCTCAGGTCTTAGGCAATGATATGGTACTACAACAAAACACCAACGTCAGCCTATGGGGAAAAGCACCTGCCGAATCTACCGTAAAAATAACATCCTCTTGGGGAGAAACAGCCACCGCCACAGCAGACAAAAACGGACAATGGCAGACAAAAATAAAAACTCCATACGGCAGTTACGCTCCACAAGAACTTACTTTTTCAGACGGAAAAAGCACCACCACACTTAAAAACATTCTCATAGGAGAAGTATGGTTTGCCTCAGGACAGAGCAACATGGAAATGCCTCTTAACGGTTTTATAGGCTGTCCCGTAAAAGATGCCAACTATTTTATAGCAACATCTAACAAATACAAAAAAGCTATACGCATAGCCACTGTTGAAAAAACACAGTCTTACACCCCTCAGGACGATGTAAATGTATCTTGGAAAGAGTGCAACGCATACAACAGCGCATGGTTTTCAGCCGTAGCGTATCATTTCGCAGTCCTTCTCACCGAAGCATTAGACGTACCAGTGGGCGTTCTCAACTGTTCATGGGGTGGCAGTAAAGTAGAGAGCTGGCTTCCTGAAAAAGTCCTCAAAGGCTATTCTGACGTAAAACTATCTACCAAAGAAATAGAAAACACATCTGAATATCTCCGCCCTATGGTTATGTTCAACGCCATGCTAAACCCTGTCAAAAAATACACCACACGTGGATTTATCTGGTATCAAGGAGAAAGCAACGTCGGAATGCACACCACCTATTCTGCTCGCCTTGCCAAAATGGTGGAACTGTACCGCTCATATCAAGAAAATGAAAACATACCTTTCTTTGAAGTAGAAATAGCACCATACTCATACGGCGATGTAAACGGACTTGCAGGCGCATACCTCCGCGAAGCACAACACAAAGCCATTTCACTCATTCCCAACAGTGGCATAGTAGGGACAAATGATTTGGTAGAACCATACGAAGTAGAAAACATACACCCAAAAGATAAAACCACAGTAGGACAACGCCTATCTTATTTGGCACTGAACAAAACATACGGATACCAATACATAGGATGCACAGGACCTGTTTTACGCTCTATAAATACAAAAGAAGACAAATTAATTGTCAGTTTTTCAAATGCCGAAGACGGTTTTAGCCGAGAAAAAGACATCACCGGATTTGAAATAGCAGGAGCTGATGGAGTATTCTACCCAGCCGAAGCATACGTTTTCAGTGAAAACCAAACCATAATCCTCAGTAGTGCAAAAGTAGCCGTACCAAAATACGCGCGCTACTGCTTCCGCAATTTCCTATTGGGCAACACCACTGGTAGCCGCGGACTGCCAATAGTACCATTTAGAACAGATAATTTTTGATACTACTACATATTTTTCATTTAACTCAAAATAGGTCGGACTTTTGGTCCGACCTATTTATTTTAGAGCATTTATAAACTTTATTTACTGCTGTAATCCAATCTTACACTTATATCCGTCTGCCCCTCCACACCGACATTCACATCTGCGTAGCCTGACTTTTTAAAAACTATCACATCATCATCATTCACCACAGCGCTGTACATACCCTTAGCATCGGTAGTGGCTATCTTGGCATCTTTTTTAACGCTCCATATCTCTACACTACTAACGGGAGTAGCCTGAACATCGCGCACCACACCACTAACTGTCAGCACAATACCCTTTGCCACATAAGCCTTTTTTTTTTTTATATTCGCTTTTTTAGCCCACATTTCTTTTTCTCC
>JAQUTH010000121.1 GCA_028709885.1 Flavobacteriales bacterium | reverse complement strand
CCGCGTGGTAGGACAAAACGAAGCCATAACAGCCGTTGCCGATGCGGTGCGCCGTAGCCGTGCAGGACTGCAAGACCCTCAGAAACCGATAGGTAGTTTCATGTTCTTGGGTACTACTGGTGTTGGTAAAACAGAATTAGCAAAGGCATTGGCAGAACTCTTGTTCAACGATGAAAAAGCGATGATACGTATAGATATGTCTGAATATCAGGAAAAACACGCTGTTAGCCGTTTGGTAGGTGCGCCTCCTGGATATGTTGGTTATGACGAAGGTGGTCAGCTCACAGAAGCGGTGCGCCGTCATCCGTACAGCGTGGTACTTTTTGACGAGATTGAAAAAGCTCACCCCGATACGTTTAACATCCTGCTTCAAGTGCTGGACGACGGACGTCTTACCGACAACAAAGGACGTGTGGTGGATTTCAAAAACACTATCATCATCATGACCTCCAATATGGGCTCGCCTCTTATCATGGAAGCTATGGAAGGTGTTGAAAATCCTTCACAAGCACTTTTGGAAACCACTAAAAACCAAGTCTTTGAACTATTAAAACAGCAGATACGTCCCGAGTTTTTGAACCGTATAGATGAAATCATCATGTTCACTCCGCTTACCAAAGCAGATGTCCGTGAAATAGTAGTCATGCAGATACGCAAACTGAGCGATATGCTTTCTCATAAAGATATTCACCTTAATGTGAGTGACCAAGCGATAGATTTGCTCAGCAGCCAAGGTTATGACCCTCAGTTTGGTGCTCGTCCTGTAAAACGTGTCATCCAACGAGACCTTATGAATGACCTTTCTCGTTCTATCCTCTCTGGTAAGGTGGAAGCTAAAAGCGACATCAGCATAGACGCCAAAGACGGTGTTTTAATATTTGAAAACAAGGAAAATTAGTATTCCTTTTATAAAACAATATTTGCAATTGATAAAAAGCCTCATTTTTTCAGAAAAAAATGAGGCTTTTTTTTCTAAAAAAGCATAACTTTGCCCGTATTGATGAAAAATAAAAAATCATCATTTTATAGAAAAACAAAAAAACAACATAACATGGCAAACACATTACCGGCTCCATTTACTCCTCCTTATCAGATAGACCCTCGTTTTGAAAAAAGCGTAGCATATTTTTCCATGGAATATGCCATAGACCAAAGTCTTAAAATATATTCAGGCGGTCTTGGCTTTTTGGCAGGCTCACATATGCGCAGCGCATACCAATGCAAACAAAACCTCATGGGTATAGGTATATTGTGGAAAAATGGATACTATGACCAAAAACGCAATTCAGACCAAACTATGGATGTGCGTTTTGAGGAAAAAATATATAAATTTTTGACCGACACTGGTATCAAATTTACAATAGACATAAACCACTCACCTGTATGGGTAAAAGCATATTACCTTGACCCTAAAATCTTTGGCACAGCACCACTTTTCCTTCTTACCACAGACCTTGAAGAAAATGACTGGCTGGCACGAAGCACTACTTTCCGTCTGTATGACTCTGACCCTCAGGCAAAAATAGCTGCATCAATAGTTTTAGGACGTGGTGGTATAAAACTTTTGGAACAACTAAACTACGAACCTGAAATAATACATCTTAACGAAGCTCACGCCGTATCTGGCGCATTGGCACTGTACGAAAAACTGCAAGACCTTGAAGAAGTGAGAAAACGCGTGGTCTTCACCACTCACACCCCAGAGGAAGCAGGTAACGAAAAACACCCTGTTGATATGCTAAACAACATGAGTTTCTTTGGCAATCTACCACTGGATGTAGCAAAAGAAATATCAGGAGTAAAAGACGGCATTTTCAACCATTCACTGGCTGCACTACGCCTTAGCCACCGCGCCAACGGAGTATCTAAACTTCACGGAGAGGTATCGCGTATGATGTGGAAAGACGCCGAAGGAATAGCGCCTATCACACACGTTACCAATGCACAGAACAAGTCTTACTGGACTGACTATATGCTGGAACAGGCTCGTGTTACCAACAACGAATTGTTACTCACCGCCCGCAAGAGCGCTCTTAAAAAGAGCCTTTTTGCTCAGGTAGCTAACCAATGCGGAACAATATTTGACCCTCAGGTACTGACCATAGTATGGGCTCGTCGTTTTGCAGAGTACAAACGTCCAGACCTTCTAACCCGCGACATAAACCGTTTCCGCCGTCTGATGGAAAACACCAAACACCCTGTACAGATTATTTGGGCTGGTAAACCTTACCCTGCTGACCAAGGTGCTATAAATATTTTCAACAAACTGGTAGACCTTTCAAAACACTATAAAAATATGGCTGTTTTGGTAGGATACGAACTTTGGTTGTCCAGAAAATTGAAATTAGGTGCAGATATATGGCTCAACAACCCTCGTATAACCCGTGAAGCATCTGGAACATCCGGTATGACAGCTGCTATGAACGGTGCTATCAACCTTTCTACTTATGACGGTTGGATACCAGAATTTGCCAAAGACGGTGTCAATTCATTCATCATACCTCCTCAGGATTACAAACTTCCAACATACGAACAGGACATCCGCGACATGGATAACCTTTATGACATATTGGAAAACAAAGTAATACCTATGTACTATGAAAACCACAAAGCTTGGACCGAGATGATGTTCAATTCCATGAATGACATTA
The DNA here is from genome assembly GCA_028709885.1 of Flavobacteriales bacterium. Lineage (GTDB taxonomy): Bacteria > Bacteroidota > Bacteroidia > Flavobacteriales > UBA1820 > Merdimorpha. The sequence goes on along the minus strand of JAQUTH010000121.1, from coordinate 3,048 downwards.
CTCCATTCTTTGACTCTTCACGTATGGTTACACAGTACTATGATGAGATATACAACGAACCAAAAGAAAAATAATTAAAGTTCTGATACTGAAAAGCTCGCCTATGGCGAGCTTTTTGTTTGTAAAAACTGAGCCAAAGCACGTTATTTTTCCTATGGAAATGCGTACTTTTGTAACACCATTATCAATTCTTATCAAGATGAACGACAACATAACAATAGCCATAGACGGAGTATCAGGTAGCGGTAAAAGTACCATGGCACGCACTTTGGCAAAGAAATACGGATTTCTATATGTGGACAGTGGGGCTATGTATAGGGCAGTTACTTACTATGCCATACAGCACCATTATCTTAGCGATGGCGAATTGCTGAAAAATGTCCTTTCGGCAGACCTTAACAAAATAGATATCTCTTTTGCAAAAGACGGACACACCATTCTAAATGGTCAAGACGTGGAAAAAGAAATACGTTCTATGGATGTGGCAGCAGGAGTTAGTCTGGTGGCAGCGGTACCAGAGGTTCGTATGGCAATGGTTATGCTCCAACGTGCCATAAGCGCTCACAATAGTGTAGTTATGGACGGTCGTGATATAGGAACTGTCGTTTTTCCTAATGCCAATGTAAAACTTTTTGTTACCTCAGACCCAAAAGTACGCGCCCAGCGTCGTCTTGATGAATTAAAAGCCAAAGGAACAGAAGTGGATTTTGAATCTGTCCTTAAAAACATAGTGGAAAGAGACCGAATAGACTCCACCCGCGAGGTTTCTCCTCTTACCAAAGCAGATGATGCAATAGAATTAGACAATTCATACATGAGTATTGAGGAACAAAACGCTATTTTAGACAAAATAATCTCTGAAACATTAGCAAAAAAAACCTCTAAATAGAGAGGTTTTCACATTAAACAATCATTTAACTGAATGAATAATTCCTTTTTTCTATATTTATAATCAAAGAAAATTTTTTTTGATGTTTTTTAGATAATTTATTTACACATAATTTGACAATGGCACATAATATTTCTTAACTTTGCACAGTCAAATCAAAGATTGGAATCAATCAATTAAATTTTCAATTATATGAAACATCTAGTTTTTAAATCATTGTCTCTTGCCGTTTTGGCACTGGCATTTACCAGTTGCAACGGTTGGAAAGAACTTGCAAAAGACTATTATACCGTAAATCCAAATCCACTGGAAGTTAAAAACGGTCAGGTCTCTTATGACATCAACGGACAATTTCCTGCAAAAGTTTTCAAAAAAGCTTACGCATTGGAAATAACACCAGAATTGGTATATGCCAACGGAACAACTCCATTCTCTTCTGTGGTATATCAAGGTGAAAGTTTCCCAGGAAACTACACTGTAATACCTTTTGAAGAAGGTAAAGCCGTTACATATACTGCATCTACCCCTTACAAAGCAGATATGCAACAATCTACCCTTATGGGCAAACTAAAAGGCATGAAAGGCAACAAAACAAAAGACCTTGGCTCCATCAAATTGGCTCAGGGTGTCATCACTACCGCTCTTTTGGTAGAAGACGATTTCTTGCCTGCATATGCTCCATCTAACTTTGTACGTGATACAGAAACTTCACAGAGCGGTCTTATCCACTTCCTTGTAAACTCTTGGGTAGTACGTCCTGCACAGCTTAAAAACGCTGGTTATGTAGCTCTTTGCAACTTTGTAAAAGGTTCTGTAAAAGACACTAACATCGTAATCACAAGCATAGACTTCATCGGACACGCATCTCCTGAGGGTGAGGCTACACTGAACGAAAACTTGTCAATAGACCGTGCAAAAGCAGTTGAAAAATACTTTGCAGAGGTAGTTAAAAAAGCAAAAATAGCTGGTGCTGACGCATCTGGTTTCTATTCAGAAAAAGGTGAAGGTGCTGACTGGGATGGTTTCTTTGACCTTTTGGCAAACTCTAACATATCTGACAAAGATATGATTAAACGCACTTTGGAAGGCGAACCTCTATTGGCTACCAAAGAAAAAACTTTGAAGAGTCTTGAAAGCACTTACGCTCCTATCCGCGACCAAATCCTTCCAGACCTACGTCGTACAGAAGTTAAAGTAAACTACACTATCAAAGGTAGAACAGACGAACAAATATTGGCTCTTGCTAAATCAAACCCTTCTGTTCTTACAGCCAACGAACTTATCTACGCTGCTGAAAGCCTTACCAAAGACACTAACGAACAAATGGCTATCCTGAAAAGCGCAATAGCTGTATATCCTAACGACTACCGTGGATATAACAACCTTGGTGTTATACTTTGGGACAACGGAGACAAAGCTGCTGGAGCTATTCAATTGGCAAAAGCTGCTTCTTTGGAGAAAAACGCTGTAACTAACAACAACTGCGGTGTTATGGCTGGTGCAAAAGGAGACAACATAGCTGCTATGCAAGCATTAAAAGATTCTGATGTTGCTGAGTCTGCTTACAACCAAGGTATCCTTAACATCAAAGGAGGAGACTACGCTGCTGCTGCTGCTCAGACAAAAGCATACGATTCTTATGACTCTGCATTGGCTCAGCTTCTTAACGGAGACAACGCTGCTGCTATCAACACCCTTAACTCTTTGGGTAATGACAACGCAAAAGTATTGTACCTTAAAGCCGTAGCTTACGCTCGCAACGGTCAAAACGTAAAAGCAAAAGAAACATTGGCAGAAGTTGCAAAACTTGACCCTGCTATGGCTGCTGCTGCTCAGAAAGACCTTGAATTTAGAAACGTTCTTAAATAATCGTTTAAGATAATTCAAATAAAAAACCCGACCGCTATGCGGTCGGGTTTTTGGTTTTAAACACCTTTACTTTTTATCCTATACTTTCTTTTCTCCTACCATAAAATTATTCTACCACTACCCCAACAGGACAATGGTCTGAACCTAAAATATCTGGCAAGATAAACGAATCTTTCACCCTATCCATAAACTTTTGGGACGAAAGAAAATAATCTATTCTCCACCCCACGTTCCTGCTGCGTGCACCTCCACGGTAACTCCACCACGAATAAGCATCTTTTTTATCAGGG
>JAQUTH010000120.1 GCA_028709885.1 Flavobacteriales bacterium | reverse complement strand
CTGGTATCGGCTGCTCATCTCGTTTGCCATACTACATGGGAACATACGGATTTCACACCATTCACGGACGTGGCGCTGCCATAGCAACTGGTGTCAAAGTAGCCAATCCCGCCCTTACCGTTTGGCAAGTAACTGGCGATGGAGACTGCATGGCAATAGGTGGTAACCATTTTATCCATGAAGTTCGCCGTAATATAGACCTCAACATTTTGCTTCTTAACAACAAAATATACGGTCTTACCAAAGGTCAATACTCACCTACATCAGCCCGTGGATTTGTATCAAAATCATCTCCTTACGGCACAGTGGAAGACCCATTTATTCCTGCTGAGTTGGCATTGGGAGCGCGCGGTAATTTCTTTGCTCGCAGCATAGACAATGACCTTGCCACCAGTAAAGACGTAATGGTTCAGGCTGCCAAACACCATGGAGCATCCGTAGTGGAAATGTTGGTAAACTGTGTCATCTTCAATGACGGAGTACACCTTGGCATTACAGACCGCGAAGTACGTGCCGAACGCACTATCATTCTTCGTCAAGGAGAAAAAATGATATTCGGTAAAAACAACGACAAAGGACTTGTCTTAGACGGATTTACCTTAAAAGCTGTAACAATAGGTCAAGACGGATACACCATGGACGACGTTTTGGTACATGACGCCACCACAAAAGACAACACCATGCACTTCAAACTCGCTATGATGGGTTGCACCGGAGAAGACGACGGTTTGCCAGTAGCGTTAGGTGTTATACGTTGTGTGGACGCTCCTACTTACGACGCTGCCGTCAGTGAGCAGGTAGAAGAGATTAAAACCAAAAAGACAGCCCACACTCTTCATGAACTTATCATGCAGGGCGAAACTTGGGAAGTTAAATAACACACCATATATAGAAAAAAGCCGTGGCGAATGCCACGGCTTTTTTATTTTAAACACCTTAAAACTATTCTATCACAAGCCCTAACTTTTTAAAGTCATCCCAAAAACGAGGATATGACTTACCCACCACATCGGCTTGTTCTACAATAAAGCCTCCTTTACAAGCCATCACAGAAAAAGACATAGCCATTCTGTGGTCTTGATACGTTTTTAGTAAAATATCATTATCTCTTTTCCCAAAAGAAAGAATAGTGATAGTATCTTCTGTATCACCGCACACAACGCCGAATTTTTTAAGTTCCGCCACCAGAGCCGCTATGCGGTCTGTCTCCTTCACCCTAAGAGTGGAAAGTCCAGTAAGTGTTCCCTTCACCCCGAGAGTTGCCATTGTAACAGCCACACTCTGAGCCATATCGGGCGTATTTTCCATATCAAAATTAAGTACCGACGGCACTACAAAACCTTCTTTTCTTTCCAGATGAATACCACCATTTACAAAATGTGTTTCCACACCAAAGTTTTTGAAAACATTGACTACTGCACTGTCTCCCTGCGAGCTATTTTCCTTATAATATGAAAGATACACATCTTTTCCAGACACAGCAACTAATGAATAATAAAACGCCGCCGAACTCCAATCTGACTCCACGGTAAGTGCTTTATCCACTACGTTACCCATAGGCTCTACCGTTATTACATTGCCACAAAGAGAACTTTTGCACCCAAAATCACTCAACGCCTTCATCGTCATCTTGATGTACGGAACAGACACCATACGCCCTTCCAAAGTAAGAGTAAGTCCTTTTTCAAACGAAGGAGCCGCCAACATCAATGCCGTTATAAACTGGCTGGACACGCTACTGTCTATCTTGCACTGCCCACCCGGTATCTTTTTGCCTTTAATTTTAAGAGGCGGGAAACCTTCATTTCCCATGTATGAGATATCTGCTCCTAAGGATTTCAAAGCGGTAACCAGTGGGGCTATCGGACGGCAAAGCATACGTTCTGACCCCGTTAAAACTACGTCCACCCCTTCCTGTGATGCCAGATATGCCGTTCCAAAACGCATAGCCGTGCCTGCGTGTCCTATGTTAATTTCGTTTTTATCCTGATGTGTCAACACTGAAAGCATGGCTGCGGTGTCTTCACTGTCCGATGTGTTTTTTATTTCCGCACATGAGCCAAGCACTGCACTGAGCATTAAATACCTATTTGACTGACTTTTAGAACCACAAATAGTAATTTTTTCTCCCTCCTTTATACCAAATGGAAATGATATTTTTATATTTTTATTCTCAGACATTTTATCGTATATTATAAATTTTAGAGCATTTTATTTTTTTATATGTTTGCAAATATATCAAATAAATGAATAACTTGACATTTATATAGCATCGCTAAAATATCATTTACTATTTTATGATAATAAATTTAGTTTTGTTTAGATATAAAAAAATACATTTTTTATTAAAATAATAATTTTAACATCAAAACATTCGTATACAAAGATATTTTATACTAATTTTACCATCAATTACAATTAATAATTAAACATTTCATAAAATGAAAATAGCAAAATCCATAACAGAACTGATAGGACACACTCCTCTTTTGAGAATGGAAAATTGGGAGAAAAAACACAATTCATTGGGTAAAATAATAGCCAAACTGGAATATTTCAACCCAGGAGGTAGTGCCAAAGACCGCATAGCTGTGGCTATGATAGATGATGCCCAGAAAAAAGGTTTGCTAAAAAAAGGCGGAACAATAATAGAACCTACCAGCGGAAACACTGGCGTAGGGCTTGCATTGGTAGCGGCTGCACGTGGTTATAAGATGATACTCACCATGCCAGAGACCATGAGTGTAGAACGTCGCAAACTTCTAAGCGCATACGGTGCGCAGGTGGTATTAACCGACGGAGCAAAAGGTATGAATGGTGCAATAGCAAAAGCAGAAGAGCTTAAAAACAGTACCGAAGGAGCTATCATCTTAGGACAGTTTACCAATGAAGCCAATCCCGATGCGCATTTTCGTACCACTGCCGAAGAGATTTGGGAGGATACTGACGGCAAGGTAGATATTTTTGTTGCTGGTGTGGGCACTGGCGGTACTGTTTCTGGTGTTGGAAAAGGATTGAAAGCTCATAATCCTGCCGTTCAAGTAGTGGCTGTGGAGCCTTTTGGTTCACCTTTTCTCTCAAAAGGTGTAGCTGGTAAACATAAAATTCAAGGCATTGGCGCTGGTTTTGCTCCTAAGACATTTAATAGCGATGTGGTGGATAAAATAATGACCGTAACAGACCAAGACGCATTGTGCACATCCCGCTCATTGGCTGCGGATGATGGTGTCTTGGTGGGTATTTCTTCTGGTGCGGCTATGTGGGCGGCTACTTATCTTTCCTCTTTGGAGCAAAACAAAGGGAAAAACATAGTGGTTCTTTTGCCCGATACTGGCGAGAGGTACCTTTCAACAGAACTTTTTACTTTTTAAGATGAGTCCAATAGATAAAAGCAAAACAATAGCTGAGGTTATTAAAAAATTATCACAACCAAACGAATACATCAACACCATAAACGAACCTCTACCCAGCATTGACTGCCTCAGAGAAATAGTGTCTTTGGTGCGAGGAATGGTTTTTCCGGGATATTTTGACTCCTGCAATACTCAAAATGGGTCTTTGGAACAAAACATGGAAAAATTGTATCCTCTTTTGGTACATCAGATACACAGCGGTATGTTTTTTGCCAAGAATATCCTGAAAAAAAACGCTTCCGATATTGCAAATGATTTCATAGCGCGTATTCCTGAGATAAAACGTCTCCTTTCTACCGATGTAAAAGAAGTGTATGACGGCGACCCTGCCGCTACCAGCTACGGAGAGGTCATTTTTTGTTACCCTGCCTTGGTGGCTCTTTTGCATTATAGAATAGCACACGAGCTGCATATTTTAGGAGTACCCGTCTTACCTCGCATAATAACAGAACTGGCGCACTCTGCCTCCGGTATAGACATTCACCCTGGTGCTACCATAGGTGAATATTTCAGCATAGACCATGGTACTGGTGTTGTAATAGGTGAAACGTGTATCATAGGACACCATGTGCGTCTGTATCAAGGTGTTACTCTGGGAGCAAAGAGTTTTACGTTGGATGAGCGAGGTTTGCCGATGAATATTCCCCGCCACCCTATCATAGAGGATAACGTGATAGTTTATTCCAATGCCACCATTTTGGGACGTGTTACCATTGGGCATGACAGTATAATAGGTGCCAACGTTTGGATAACAAAAGATATTCCTGCTTTTTCTAAGGTGTTAAATTCTAAGAGCGCTATTTAGGTTGAATTGTCAAAATAATATACGCAAAAAGCCTCGCCCTATGGGCGAGGCTTTTTTATGCCAATGAGTCAAATATTTTCTCTAATAAATGATGAAGAACGTTTTATAAAATTATCAAAATCTATCATTATAGGGTCTTCCATACCGCCGTGTCCTGCATTCGGCACTATCATCAATTCCTTAGGTACTCCATTGGGTATAGCATCCAAAATCTTTTCACTCATCCACTCTGGCGTGCGTATATCTTTACCTCCATTGATTAAGAAAATAGGTTTTTTGAATTTTGATGCTATTTTTATAGGCATTTTATTTACAGGAAAATCCTTAGGCACTATCAGCTGGTCTTTGGTTTTATTCTTTACCTGCATAACCAGAGGTATTATATCATCAAAATCAGTACACAATGACCTTCCTATAAATCCTTTCACATTTTTATTTTCATAAGCTATAATCATGGACAAATATGCACCCGTAGACCACCCCATCACTATTATTCCATCTTTGATTACCTCTTTTTGCTTTCGCACACACTGTATAACAGCGCGGTAATCCTCCAACATATCTGAATAGCAAAGATAATTTTTATCCATACTAAACGGAGAACTCTCGCCGAATCCTCGCCAGTCAAAAGTAACCACATTGAATCCCAATGCGGTATACGCTTTAGCTATAAACAGCTGAAAAATAAGACATATTACCTGAATCACCGTTGCATATAACTATGGTAATACGTGGTTGTGAGTCTATGGTTTTATAAGGTAATTTTACCCCTTCCACTATATTTTTGAACTATCATTTTGTCCGTAACTGTTTTGTGCTGGAAAAAACCATGTTTTTATGTCATAGCCATCCTTAGTCTTAACATCTAAATCTTTATAAATAAGAGACATTTTATATGGATAACGTATATACTCTCTATCTGGAATAATAGCAGAAACATCATACAATATCATCATCACAGCTACTAACAAAACTGTTTTTTTCATAATTGTATAAATCTTAAAACTTAAAATCCACTATTATAGGGCGGTGGTCAGAAGGGTAGCAAAAATTGGAAATATTTGCTTTGACTGGCTCTGTGTAGTAATCATGCCCTATTTCGGCTTTTTCAACTTTTTGGTACAACGCTGGTGTGCAGTACACAAAATCTATTCTGGACTGAGAGTACATAGTAGGATGAAACTCACCTGGGTGCTTAGATGCTATAACGTCCACATAAGGCGTGTTTTTAGCTATGTAGTCATGTACCAAAAGACGAGTATCGTCATCGGAATATTCGTAAAATTCGTTATCTACACGTGAGCGAGAGTTAAAATCTCCCATCATCATCCAATATTCATTCTTGGCATTAGGCTGCGTGAAAATGGTGTGTTTTACTATGTATTCCATTTCCATACGACGGTAATGGTCGCCTTCGTTTTTAGCCTTGCTCTCATCACGGTCCTGGGCGCGGAAAGCGTATTTCTGTGGCCATGTGTGCAGGGTTACCACGTTGATGATGTCTTTGCCTATTGTTATTTTTGACCACGAAGCTCCGTGTGTTA
>JAQUTH010000119.1 GCA_028709885.1 Flavobacteriales bacterium | reverse complement strand
TAACAGAATAGACGATGTTTTAGTTTTTAATTCTTTGGAAAAACAACACATTTTCAGCAATATAGAGATAGAACTGAAAAAACTGTTCTCTCGTATAGAGGATATGGTTTATTCGGTAGGTATTACAGATGCGGCAAAAGACATCATAGTCAATGCTGGTTATGATAAGCAGTATGGAGCTCGTCCACTTAAAAGGGCTATTCAGTCTTTGGTGGAGGATGTTATAGCCGAAGAGATAATAAATGGTAGAATGATAGCTGGGCAGGAGTTTTTGATAGATGCTGTTGCTGATGGTAAAAGTACTAAAATATCTGCCGTTGAACATTCAGATGCAAAAGAATAATAATTTTACGCAGCAATAAAAAAGCTCGCCCGAAGGGCGAGCTTTTTTGGTTTTTGCCGTCAGTCTTTTACCATTCTATGTCCTCAGACCACATAGCGCGGACTTCTATTTCATCTGTCATATACTTGACTTTTTCAGGCTGTATGTGGTTCAAAAAGTCCACAGTGTCCCATTTGCCGTTATCGTTGGTATCATAAATGACACGCAGGCGGTATTTGTTTGGTGGTACGAGGTCAAAAGTAACAAAATCTTTTCCTCGCAATACTACTTCACGAACCACAGTTTTCATGTCTATGCTCAACAGTTGGAATATTAGTGGGTACTGAGAAAATGATACAGGGGTTATGCGTAGGTTTCCGTAATCGTCGCGTGTTTTTGTCTTTATGGTGCGCAGTAGTGTGTCTTGGACTGTTTCGCCTAAGATGCTGGTAATAGCTCCCGGGTACACGTCCAGGAGGTATTGAGATTCTGGTTTTTGCTTGAATATTATCTCTGCCTTGAAATGTGTGCTGTCTATTTTTAGGGAGAAAGGCACTGCTGTGGAGTCTTTACTGGTAATAAGTCTTACGGCTGAACTATCCACTGCTGTTATCGGCTTGTTAGCTATGATAAACACATTTTCATATATGTTAGGAGTGGAAGTGGATGTGCGCAATGCAAAATCTACTTTGGCAGGTTTGCGTATTTTGGCGTTTATGGTGTCTGTTACTTCACCGTCTTTTTTGACGTAGAAGACTATGGAGTCTTTTTCCTCACCAGAGAACCAGTATTGCAGTGTGTCTCGCTCTTTGGAAAAGATGAAAAGGTCTTTTTCTCCCTCCGAAAGGTCAGGCGTAATACGTTCTACTGTTCTGTTGCCAAAATCATTCATTGTTACTTGAATGAGTCCTGGTTGGAGATTTGCTCCTTGGAATACTTTGTACTTTGGTTTTGCCAACGATAGACGCAAAAGGTATCCGTTGTCTTTTTCCGATGTACTGTCCAGTGTTATGGTACGTGGAAAAAAGCCTATCTTGTCTTTTGCTTGGTCATAGCGCATATTGCTGTTGTCATCTACTAAGGCTATGAGCTGGTAAGTACCTGGGGTTACGTTGTCTATGCGGAAAGTGCTGTCTTTGCTGTCATTAAGACGGGCGTAATATGCTGGTTTTTCCTTGTAAACGGTGGAGTCTGTGTAGGCTGTGTCCACTATGTACATAAGGATAGATGTCTTCGGGTCAAAATGTTCGTCAAAAGCATCTGCTACCACTCCTCCCACCACCAAAGAGTCTATCTTGTCTCCTGTGGAAAAAACGTATTTGAAGTTAAGAAGTTCGTTGCCTTCGTTGTTATCCGTTATAGAGTTGCCAAAATTAATGGTGTATGTTGTGTTTGGCTTTAACTCTATTTTTGAGAGGTCTATCACCATTTTTTTAGACGGCATAGAGGCAGATGGTTTTATGTGGTCTGCTATGTCTATGTTTGGAGAGACAATGAGGTTTTTGCGTAGCTCCTTGAATTTTATGCATTCGTTAAATTCTACTTCTATTTCTTTGGCTTTGAAATTAGTAGAGCCGTTTGCAGGTGTGAAATACAGCGGTACAGGGGCTAACATATCCTTTCTACCTCCCGATGGTGTACCTATGGATGCACATGAATACACCAACGCTACGGTACATATTACTATGAGAAATACACTTTTTGTGTTTATTTTCATGATTTTATCTGCCTATAAGACTGAATGTTTTAAGGATAGATTCCAGTTCAAATATGTAATGGGCTTTCTCTTGTGTAGGGAAATAAACGAAGCCATCTACACCGTAAATGGTATTGGTTTGGTCATCGTAAATGGTGTAGTTTATAAAAGGACCACCCATAAAATCCCCCTCAGTGCGCCACAGTCCACGTGTCTCTATGGCAAAAAATCCGTTTAAGTCTATTTCTTCACTCATAGGATAGTACACAGATTTTTCTATTTGCATATAGGAATCTGCCATTTGTCCTTGAACGTATTTTTTGGTAATGGTATCACGCAGAGAAAGAGGGTCTATGTTATCTGCGTCAGTGTTTTGATATTTGTAAACTAAGATGTTTACCGTACCAAGATGTTTGCCTTTTTTGATATCTTTTAGTAGCCAAACAAAATTGGAATCCACAGTAACAGGGCGGAAATAGTTAGGAACGGTGAGTTTTACTCCCATAGCTTCAATGCCTTTGAGTTTGGTGTGGGCTATGCGTGCAGATTTTTCTTGAAGAGACTTTATGTCGCTGTTGTGAAAAAGAGTGAGTATGTCTTCCGATTTTTTATCCAAAAGTGTGCGAAGGTCTGTATGGTCTTTCACTTTTAGACGTACCAGATTTTGCGGAGCAGAGTACACATTCTTTGATATGTTGATGGCAGATGTGCTGTCTGCTTTCTGAACAAAAATAAGACTGTGGTGGTTCTGATACATGTTATTGAAGTTGGTGGCTGTTATAACGTATAGTTTTGTCTCGGTCTCTTCCTGAGGCAGACCATACTGAATGGGTGAAAGTTCTTCGCGAAGAACTTTTTTAATACTGTCGTTGTAGAGGTCATTATCTATCACGGCGACTATTTCACGTGCGCCACCAGTAGATGGCACTTTACCAGACGTGTTAGACGAAAATGAGGATGTGTTTCCGTTACCTCCGCACGCGCTAAAAAGCAGTGCCACAGAAAATAAAGTCAGTATTTTTTTCATTTTTTTTGAATTTTGCAGATTAGTTAGGTGTTTTTATTTTCTCGGATATATAGTCAGACGTTGTCCAATGCTCAGCTTAGTGCTTTTCATCTTGTTCCACGTCTGTATTTTTTTGACAGAAACGCCGTATTTCACAGCTATTCTTCCCAAAGTGTCTCCTCTTTTTACCTTGTAAATGATGCTGCCACCAGAGCCAGCGACAGCCCCAGAAGAAACCTTGTAGCTAAGTGCTTTTTTGAGCGTTTGTTCATCATTTTTAGCTATCTGATATAGATCTTCTTCTTTTCCTGCAAAAATGAGAGCTTTTTCAGAAGGCAGACAAATGGAGTATTGCTTTTTATCTGAAAAAGGTACGACATTTAATTTGAATTGAGGGTTTAAGAACTCTATTTCTTCTTTTGGCATATCCAGCTCTTTTGCCAAAAGGTCAAAAGAAACCATACTCTTAACTTGGATAGTGTCCACCGCTTGGTGAGCTATTATTGGCATTTCAGGAATGATACCATGCTGACGGTAAAAATTCATCACGTAGTTAGCCGCTATGAAAGCGGAAACATAATTTCTTGTCTCACGAGGCATATAAGCTCTTACCTCCCAGTAGTTTTTCTTACCTCCACTACGAGCTATCGCCTTATTGACATTTCCGCTACCGTAATTATACGCCGCAAGAGCCATGTTCCAATCTCCATATATCTTATATAACTGACTCAGAAGACGGGCAGCTGCTTCGGTGCTTTTTATAGGGTCATAGCGGTCATCAACATAAGAATCACTGTTGAGGTTATACAGACGCCCAGTGCCATACATAAATTGCCATAGACCACTTGCCCCCACACGAGAACGCGCCCGAGGGTTCAGTGCAGACTCTATCACCACCAGATGTTTTAGCTCCATAGGCACGTCGTATCGGTCAAGTATATCTTCAAACATCTTATAGTAATATTTTGAAAGACCTACCATACGTGCCAAACTACTCTGACGGTTTAGATACATATTGATGTAGCTTCTCACCTCAGGATTATAGTCCAAAAGCAGAGGCGAGTGAGCATCCAAATATTCCATTCTCTTTTTGAAAATAGAGTCTGGTAAAAGGCGAGCATCTGTTTTTAGTTGCATCGTTTTCCTATCCAACGAATCTATCTGTGCTATACTTTCAAAGGTAGAAGAAGAAAAAACTTCTTTTAGCATGATGGAATCATCCTCCACTAAAAGGACATCACCGTCTTCGTCTTTTGCCAACTCCTTGCCTTTTGTCTTGTGAGCGTGGTGTTTAGGAACTACCAAAACACTGTCGTAAATAGTGAGAGTGCTGTCTGGTATTTCAGAACTAAAAACTTCTGCCTCAGAGGGACAAAAAGAACCTAATATAAATAATGAAGACAATATGGTTTTAAAATGATGTGTCATATAAGTGCTTTTAAATGAACATAAACAATTATAATGAGCCTTTGTGTGGCACATTAGAATAATGTACAAATATAGTTATTTACCGTGAAAATAAATAATTGGTACTGTATTGTATAGGATTAAAATGGCTTTTTAACGAAAGTTTAATATTACCTTATACCTAAAACAGAAAGTGTTTTTCTTAAAATATCGTCGGAGGAAATGCTTTCAATACACTCGTAAGTGCCGTATTTGCATGGTTTACTGCCAAAAATAGAGCAAGGACGACACGTCATATTTTTTTCTACTACATCTTCTACCATTTGTCCAAAACCTAAAAAACCAGCAAAATGATGTGTAGCCCCCCAAACAGATATTACACGAGTTCCAACGATACTGCAAAGGTGCATATTGGCACTATCCATAGATACCATAAGGTCTAAATTTGCCATAACATTTAGCTCATCTTTAAGAGGCAAAAGCCCAGCCACCGAATGTACGTTTTCTTTGTCTTCTGCCCATTTTTTCAGTTCCTCAGCTTCACTGCCACGTCCACCAAAAAGAAAGACTTGCGTGTCTTCTCTTTTAGAAAGGCAGGACACCACCTCTTTCATTTTTTCCAAAGGGTATGTCTTGCCACGATACTGAGAAAAGGGAGCTATCCCCACCGAAAAAGGCATCTTCTTAAAACCTATGGTAGTGGCTGTCTTTTCTAAAAGAGGACGCTGTTGTTTTTTAAGTATACCACTAAGGCTCACCGGATAACCAGCTGAGCGAAAAACATCTGCATAACTCTCAGGTATAGTGCGCAGGGGACGTTTTTCGGCATTGCCTTTTATCAGTTCTGCACGGTCAAGACGATGTTTGTTCATGCTGAAAGTAGGTATGAAATACATGTTGGAGTATATTCTCAGTATGTAAGTGCGAAGTACAGAGTGCAGGTCTAAAAAAACATCTGGTCTCCCTTTTTTCATAACACTGCGCCACAGACACCACAATCCAGAGGGTCCGCTGTGTTCTCCGTGAAGATGAGCAGGTACAAAATCTAAACGTTCTATCCCGTCAAAAAGGTCTTTTAGTGCAGCTGATGATATGTATGTTATGCGCACATCTGGGTTTTGTTCCAAGACTGCACGAATGACAGGAACGGTCATCGCCACATCTCCAAAGGCAGAAAAGCGTACCACCAGCAGGTGTTTCATGGGTGTGTTATTTTTTAGCGTAAAGCTCTGGGTTTAGTGAAGGGTCGTTGTACATCTTCATTTGACGATACACCTTCATGTATTTTTCTCCTTTTTCTATCTGCTGCAAAAGTTCGTCAATAGCTGTGCTGAGGTCTTTGCGTTGTTCCAAAAGAATGTCAAGTTTCTTTTTGCAGGCATCGCGGTGTTCGGCAGAGGCATCGGTGCGTTCTACTTGTTCCTGCATGTGGTATATTTTAAGGGCAAGGATAGACAAACGGTCTATTGCCCATGCTGGACTTTCTGTGTTTATGG
>JAQUTH010000118.1 GCA_028709885.1 Flavobacteriales bacterium | reverse complement strand
ACTCAACGAAGTGATGATTCCTCTTATAGAGTCCACTCCTCCACCTTCTACAAAAGGCAAATACGTGAGAATAAAATTCTGCACACAGCTACCTACGCGTACTCCTAAGTTCGCTTTCTTTGCCAATCTGCCTCAGTACATCAAAGACCCGTACAAACGCTTTTTGGAAAACAAACTGCGTGAGAATTTTGACTTTGCAGGTGTGCCGATAGACATTTTTTTCAGAAAGAAATAGAAAAATACTTTTATAAAAGAATATTTATACACTCATCACAGTAGATGGAAATAGAACAAAACACTGAAAAACAGATAATTCTCTTGACTGTATCGGGAGAAGACCGTCCCGGACTTACCACCAGCCTCACTGGCATTTTGGGCGAATACGGAGCAGATATTTTAGACATAGGGCAGGCTGATATACATAAAAACCTTAACCTTGCCATAGTCTTTGAGATGAATGCCGATGACGAATCTGCACCGCTCTTAAAAGATATTTTGATGAAAAGTTACCAACTGGGACTTAACATCAAATTTACTCCACTATCTGCCCAAGAATATATCCAGTGGGCAAATAACCGCAGTAAACGCCGTCATGTGATAACTGTTCTTTCTCGTCATCTATCTGCATATCAGATACATGAGGTAACACGAGTTATTGCCGAACACAATCTTAACATTCGTACCATTTACCGTGTAACACACCGTCCACTACCCGATGACCCAGACCGCAAGGTATGTCTTGAACTAAAAGTGGAAGGCGAAATCCCAGACCCAGAGCAGATGACTCGCGAGTTTTTGGAAGTATCATCCCACGTGGGAGTGGACATTTCTTTCCAAGAGGACAATATGTACTACCGAAACCGTCGTCTGGTATGTTTTGATATGGACAGCACCCTTATCCAAGCCGAAGTTATGGACGAATTGGCAAAAAAAGCAGGCAGTGGCGAAGAGGTATGCGCCATAACAGCCAGTGCTATGCGTGGAGAAATAGATTTCAAAGAGAGTTTTACACGTCGTCTTAAAACGCTAAAAGGACTTCCAGAGAGTACTTTGGCACAGGTAGCAAAAGAAATACCGCTGACCGAAGGTGCTGAACGCCTCATTACTACCCTTAAACGTTACGGATATAAAACAGCTATCATTTCGGGAGGTTTTACATATTTTGGAGAATATCTTAAAAAACGTCTTGGCATAGATTATGTCTTTGCTAATGAATTGGAAATAAAAGACGGTATTCTTACAGGAAATTATGTTGGAGAGATAGTTGATGGAGTTAAAAAAGCTGATTATTTGCGAACATTGGCTCAGATAGAGGGTATTTCCACTCAACAAGTAGTAGCGTTAGGAGATGGAGCAAATGACCTTCCGATGCTTCGTACTGCTGGGCTTGGCATAGCTTTCCAAGCTAAACAAACGGTCAAAGAAAATGCAGAACACGCTATTTCATCACTCGGGCTGGACGGAGTTTTGTACCTTTTGGGCTACCGAGACCGCCATATAGAAAAAATAAACTAAAATAATTATATACGATGAACGAAGAAAAAGATGAGCAAAAATTTTCTGAATTGCCTGAAAATGCGTTCCGTGAACTAAATCCTGGCGAAGAATACAAACCAGTGATGTCCCCAGATAAAAACTATCCTGAGGTAACATTCTGGTCTGTTTCATGGGGTATAGTCATGGCGGTTATTTTTTCAGCAGCAGCAGCCTTTTTGGGACTAAAAGTAGGTCAAGTATTTGAAGCTGCAATACCTATTGCCATAATAGCTGTCGGTCTTGCCTCTGCCACAAAACGCAAAAATGCACTGGGAGAAAACGTCATCATTCAGTCCATAGGAGCGTGTTCTGGTGTGATAGTAGCTGGTGCAATATTTACATTGCCAGCACTTTACATTCTGCAAAAAACCAATCCTGAGCTGACCGTAAACTTCATGGAAGTGTTTATTTCATCTCTTTTGGGTGGTATTTTGGGAATATTGTTTCTTATACCATTTAGAAAATATTTTGTCAAGGATATGCACGGAAAATACCCTTTTCCAGAGGCTACCGCTACCACTCAGGTACTCATTTCTGGTGAAAAAGGTGGAAACCAAGCATTTCCGTTGATAATAGCAGGTCTTGTAGGTGGACTGTATGACTTTATCCTTTCTACATTTGGCTGGTGGAGCGAGGTTCTTACCACCAAAATACTTCCTTTTGGCACTGAAATAGCAGACAAAGCAAAAGCTGTATTTAAGATAAACACAGGAGCTGCCGTATTAGGTCTTGGATACATAGTAGGACTGAAATACAGCTCAATAATATGCGCAGGTTCTATATTTGTATGGTTTATAGTTATACCACTTATAGGATTGGTATTTCCTGATTTTGTAGCATCACTATCTGGCACAGCAACAGGCGCAGACGTAGCAGCAATGGCTCCTGAGGCTATTTTCAAAGATTATGCCAGACACATAGGCATAGGTGGCATAGCAATGGCTGGTGTGATAGGCATAATACGTTCATGGGGCATTATAAAAGGTGCTGTCGGACTTGCAGGACGCGAATTTTCTGGTAAAAAAGAGAGTGCAAAAGCTACTCAACGTACCGATAGAGACCTTTCCATGAAAACCATAATGGTATGTGTAGCCATAGCACTGGTTGCTACTTTCGTATTTTTCCAATTTGGAATAATACATAACTGGGTGCAGTCTGTCATAGCATTTATAGTGGTAGTAGTGATAGCATTCCTCTTTACCACAGTAGCTGCCAATGCAATAGCGATAGTAGGTAGTAACCCTGTTTCTGGAATGACACTGATGACATTGATATTGGCATCGGTTATACTGGTGTCTGTGGGACTTAAAGGAACAAGCGGTATGGTGGCTGCCCTTATCATTGGTGGGGTGGTATGTACTGCACTGAGTATGGCTGGTGGTTTTATAACAGACCTTAAAATAGGATACTGGCTGGGTAGCACGCCGTCAAAACAGCAGACCTGGAAATTTTTAGGAACATTGGTATCTGCTGCCACAGTTGGCGGAGTGATAATGATACTTAACAAAACATACGGTTTTGACGCTTCCAACGGTGGGCTGGTAGCTCCTCAGGCAAATGCCATGGCTGCTGTGATAGAACCTATGATGTCTGGAAAAAGCGCTCCATGGGCCTTGTACGGCATAGGAGCTGTTCTTTCTATAATACTGACATATTTCAAAGTGCCAGCATTGGCATTTGCTTTGGGAATGTTCATACCATTGGAACTAAATACTCCGCTGGTAGTAGGTGGTCTTGTCAGCTGGTACGTTAGTACCCGTAGCCAAGATGCAAGTGTGAACAAACAACGCATGGAGCGCGGTACTCTACTCGCTTCTGGATTTATAGCTGGTGGAGCGCTTATGGCCGTTGTAAGTGCTGGTTTGCGCTTTGCAAATTTTGAATACACTAACCAAATGAGCGAAGTTTCTCTTCAAGCTCTTGGTCTTTTGATGTACCTCCTTTTGATAATTTTCTTGATATGGTACAGCATGAGAAAGGAAAAAACACAAGAATAATATTCTGAGATACTAAAAAGGCTCGCCTACGGCGAGCCTTTTTTTGCCGATAATGTATCAAGGATAAGTTATTCCTCGGCTTTTTATCATCTGAATATCCAGTTTTTTCAGTCCCAATGAATCCAATGCCACTTTCTGGTTGTGGTCATTGAGAAAATAACGTTTTTGAACCTTAAAAGCATCGGAAGAAATATCGCTGTGAGTATCTGCATACTGCGTTTTTATGTTTGCCACCCCGCACATAGTATGAAAAACATTGGCGGTAGATACAGGCATATTTTTATGAGATATGACATTTTGCACTTTTTCAGGAAAATGCTCTTTGTACTGGGAAGAAAACCACCAGAGATATGGAATGTGTAACTGGTAATACGTGGGCACAGGGGAAGCGTGAAGAAAACGATGACGTGAATCATCTATCAAATCCTCTCCATGGTCAGTGCAGTAAAACATAGCCGAAGAAACACCAATGGAATCCAACGTTGATATTATTTGCCCCAAAAACTCATCTGTATAACGGATAGTGTTGTCAAAAGCATTTATCAATTTATCTTTTTCTCGGTATGAAACCACCTCCACATCGTCTGGTTTGTAATAAGCATTTTCCTTAGGGTAACGCTGGCTATAATTGAAATGAGAACCGTAAGTATGCACCACAACAAATAGCTTTTTATGCCCCTGAGAGAGTATTTTTTTAAGATGAGGCAAAATGTTTTTGTCATACGTTGATGCCTCGGTTGTAACGTCTATGTATTTATCCGCTTGGCAGAAATAATCCTCTGTAAAAGAACCGTTTGGCTTTTGGTTAGATATGAAAACGGTGTAAAAACCAGATTGAGAAAAAGCACTCAAAATACTTTTCTGACAGTAAATATTTTCAAAATCAGAAGCCGAAGCACCCGAAAGAATGATAGGCACGCTCTTGTGTGTAGCATTGGTCTGGGTAAGAGCATCGGCAAAAGGAACCACGCCTTTGGCCGTATCTAAAAAAGGAGTCGTTTTTCTCTGGTAGCCAAAAAGCGAGAAATGGTCTGCACGGGCTGTCTCCCCCACCACCAAGACATAAACTTCGGGAATAGAATCACTTACCTCTGACAATGCACCGAAAGAAAAGCCAGCGCTCGTCTTTTGATATTCATTGCTCTTTATGTGGCAATGGTACGCAAAACCCATGTTGTAGAATATGTTGATAGGAAAAATATCATCCTGCACCACTGTTTTTCCAGCTATCATAAAAGGTATGGAAACTACTATCAAACCAGATGATATTTTCATCATTTTAAGACGAAAACTGCGCGTCAATTTCTCTTTTAGATAAATGGACTGAACAGACACCGCTATGGCAAAACTGTACAGCACAACTACCCCAACTATGGCAGGTAAGAGTTTGCCCAAAAGCTCCTCAGCCTCACCAACATTGGTGGTAAAAAGGTTCAAAAACATATCGGACGCTATGATACTTCGCCCAAAAAGATACAATAAAACTAACTGAAATGCGCCTAAGACCATCATCACAAAAAAAAGTATCATGCTCCACCCCGGA
This sequence comes from Flavobacteriales bacterium, assembly GCA_028709885.1. Taxonomy (GTDB): domain Bacteria; phylum Bacteroidota; class Bacteroidia; order Flavobacteriales; family UBA1820; genus Merdimorpha. The sequence goes on along the minus strand of JAQUTH010000118.1, from coordinate 858 downwards.
CGTCTGCACACCACCATCATCATATAGATAGACAATGGGACAAGAATGAAAGGTACACGCGTTAAAAGCGATATATCTTCGGTAAAAAAAAGAAAGATATTTGGCACACATAGTATAACTACCAGTGTCCAATATATATTTTTCTGGTGCGTCATCCATAGACGCAAAGTGTTAAAATGCTTCATTTATATTGAATATAAAACCTGTCTGCCCCTTTCCGATACCGAAATCAAGGCGGACATTTACTCTTTTTTTGAACTCCCAACGGTAACCCACGCCAAAGTTAGGAAGAGTATGATTGATATTAAAATTATCCAAATCCTTAAACACATTGCCAGCACCTACCCATAGCACAAGGCTATTTCGTCGCCATATATGCTGACGAAGTTCAATTTGCCCCTCTACTATGTTATTATCACGGTAACGCCCCTCGTAATACCCTCTCATTCTGTATGAACCACCCATACGAGCCATCATAGTCCACGGCACGTTTCCATAATTCATCTGCGTATGAAAATCAAACGCCAAAACGCCTCCTTTCCATATTTTTTGATAAAAATCAAAAATAACATCTGTGCTACTGAAATTTTCAGTATTGGAAAAAGGCGGGAAGAAACGTTGCTCCACTTTCAGATAAATGCCCTTGTAAGGTGCTGTGAGGACATCTCTGGTGTCATACATAAATGAAAGACCCACCGAAGTAGAAATAACCACTCTGTCCATTCCTTCTATGTACTCTGGGTGGTTGAAATCTTTACCCTCAGAATAATCAAAACTCATGGTAGGACCTAAAAACAGCTTATTGGATATTTTGAACAAAAAATCTGCTTTCACGCTGTACTGCATACGTTTATAAAT
>JAQUTH010000117.1 GCA_028709885.1 Flavobacteriales bacterium | reverse complement strand
CTTTTTCTATGATAGCTGCGGCATTGAGGTGGTATTTTTCCATAAGTTGTTCTGGTGTTCCACTCTCGCCAAAAGTATCATTAACTGCTACAAACTCCTGAGGTACAGGGTTGTTTTGTATCAAGACAGATGCTACACTTTCGCCCATGCCGCCTTTTATGTTGTGTTCTTCGGCAGATACGAGACAGCCTGTTTTAGATACGGATTCCAATATTGCTTTTTCGTCCAATGGCTTGATAGTGTGAATGTTGATAAGGTCTACTGATATTCCTTTTTCTTCCAACACTTCGGCTGCTTTGATAGCTTCCCATACCAAATGTCCTGTGGCTACGATAGTTACATCTGTTCCGTCATTTAGTTTAATGGCTTTTCCTATCTCAAATTTTTGGTCTGCTGGGGTAAAAATAGGCACTTTTGGACGTCCAAAACGAAGGTACACTGGTCCTACATAGTCTGCTATGGCTTTGGTGGCAGCTTTTGTTTGGTTATAGTCGCACGGGTTTATAACTACCATTCCCGGCAACATTTTCATAAGTCCTATATCTTCCAATGTCTGGTGTGTGGCTCCGTCTTCTCCCAATGTCAGTCCAGCGTGAGATGCGCATATCTTGACATTTTTGTTGGAATATGCTACCGATTGGCGTATTTGGTCATAAACGCGAGCAGTGGAGAAATTGGCAAATGTGCCTGTGAATGGTATTTTTCCGCCTATGGTAAGTCCTGCTGCCATACATATCATGTTGGCTTCGGCTATTCCTGTTTGGAAAAAACGGTCAGGGTGTTCTTTTACAAACTGGTCCATTTTTAGTGAACCTATAAGGTCTGCACAAAGTGCTACAACGTTAGGGTTTTCGTTTCCAAGTTCTGCCAAAGCATCACCAAAACCACTACGAGTGTCATTTTTTCCTAATATTTCGTATTTTTTCATCATGATTCTCTATGTTTTAGTGGATTAGTAATCGCCAAGTGATGTTTCTGGATTTTGGCGTAGTGCCTCTTCTAACTGTGCTGCGTCGGGTGCTTTGCCGTGCCATTTATGGGTGTGCATCATAAAGTCTACTCCGTTACCCATCATGGTTTTCATTATCACTACCACTGGGCGTCCTTTTCCTGAAAGGGCTTTTGCTTTGCCGAGTCCAAATGCTATTTGGTCAACATCGTTACCGTCGCCTACTGGTACTACGTCCCAGCCAAATGCTTTGAATTTGTCTTCCAAGTTTCCAAGTGAAAGGACTTGGTCTGTGGTGCCGTCTATCTGGCATCCGTTATAATCCACAGTAGCTATCAGATTATCAACTCCTTTGGCTCCTGCATACATTACAGCTTCCCATATTTGTCCTTCCTGTATTTCTCCGTCTCCGTGTAGAGTGTAAACGAGGTGTTTGTCGCCATTTAGTTTTTTAGCCAATGCTGCTCCTATTCCCACTGAAAGTCCTTGTCCGAGTGAACCAGATGCCATGCGTATGCCTTCAAGTCCTTCATGTGGTGTTGGGTGTCCTTGCAATCGTGAATTCAAATGGCGGAATGTTGCAAGTTCTGATGTTGGGAAATATCCGCAACGTGCCAATACCGAATATAACAATGCTGAAAGGTGTCCGTTGGATAGAAAGAATATGTCTTGGTCTTTTCCGTCTGGATCCCATGGTTTTGGGCTGTGTTCCATTACTTTATGAAACAGGGCTACCATATATTCTGTGCAGCCCAATGAGCCGCCTGGGTGTCCTGAATTAACAGCAGCTATCATACGGAGTATATCTCTGCGTGTCTGCGTGCAAATATCTTTTAGAGATGGTTTTGACATTTATTATAAAAATTTTAGTTTTGATATATTGTATGCAAAGATAATATTTTCATATAAAACAACCTTTCCTTTTTAGCTGTTTTTTATCACTTTTATTCTTTTTTATAAGTATTTGTATTTATATGTTTTTTTCTAAATATTTCATGATTATTTATTACATTTTATCCATAACTGTTAGTACATTTCTTCCAGCTGCCAATTCATTTGCCATATACACAAAATAACGTTCTGTGGTGGTAAAAAAATGCTTGTATCCTCGGCATAAAAAGTTTATGTTCTTGCCTTTTTCGCCGGTATGGTTTATTCTGTTTTTAGGGCATTCTCCATTGCAAATATTGATGTAACGACACTTCAAACATTCAGATGGTAAGTTTTTAGTCTTTTTTTCGCCAAAGCGTTTTATCTGTTCGCTATTTGCTATACTGCGCATATCGTCAGAAAAGATATTGCCTATTTTGTATTGCGGAAAAACGTAATGGTCGCACGCATAGACATCGCCGTTGTATTCCAAAGCCATGGCATGACCACATTTTTTTGAAAAATAACAATTCCCTGAGTCCTGCCCAACGTATCCAGATAATGTGCTGTCTATGAAATTGACAAAATATTCTCCTACGTCTTTTTTTACCCACATGGAAAATATGCGACACATAAATTCTCCCCAATCTCTGGGCGATACACTCCACGGGGCTACATTAGCTTCTGGTGCTTCATCTACACATAACTGAGTATCTTTTCCTATACGCTCCACCACTGGCGTGAACTGTATGTACTGCGCACCTATTTCCTTAAAAAAGCTGTACACCTCATCGGGATACTTGGAATTATAATCATTGACGGTGCAAAGGACATTAAAATCCACTGAATGTTTTTTCAAAAGGTTTACTCCACGAAGAGTCATTTCAAAAGCACTTTGTCCCGATATTGTACGGCGGTAACGGTCATGGCAATGCTGTGGTCCGTCTATGGATATGCCTACCAAGAAATTATTTTCTTTGAAAAATTCACACCATTCATCACTAAGGAGTATGCCGTTGGTCTGTATGGTGTTTACTATTTGGTACTGTGAACCGTATTTTTTCTGATACGCTATTGCCTGACGGAAAAAGTCAAGTCCGCATATCATGGCTTCTCCTCCGTGCCAGTTAAACAAGACGTTAGGTGTGTTTTGTGCGGCTATGAACTTTTTGATGTAATCTTCAAGCATTTGTTCAGACATCACATGGCGTTCTTTGGGGTAATATTTTTCCTTTTCCAGATAATAGCAATATTCACAGCGCATATTACACGCAGATGATGCTGGCTTTGCCACCAAATACAAAGGGTCGGAAAATGGATATAATGTTTCTGGCATTTTAGTAATTTTTTATATAGGTTTCTATACAAAGATACTATATATTTGCGGAATATTACAATTAACTAATAAAGCTCAACATGAACAATCTCAAAAAATTATCCTTGGGGGCTATCTCGGCAATCCCTCTTTTAAGTGTAGCACAGACGGGTGAGCGTCCTAATGTGATTTTCATCTTTACCGATGACCATGCCACAAACGCTATTTCTACTTACAACAAGACTTTGGTAAAAACTCCCAACATGGACCGTCTGGCGTCAGAGGGTATGGTTATGGACAATTGTTTTGCGGTAAACAGCATTTCTACACCTTCACGTGCCTGTATTCTAACTGGAAAACACAGCCACAAGAATGGTGTTACCGTTTTCAATGAATTTGATGGTAGTCAACAAACTTTTCCTAAACTTTTGCAAAAGGCTGGGTATTCTACTGCTATGATTGGAAAATGGCATCTTACTTCTGACCCTACTGGTTTTGACTACTGGAATATTTTCCCTGGTCAGGGGCAGTACAATAGTCCTATCTTGTACACAAAAGACGGTGGCGTGCGCTACAAAAACGGATATGCTACCAATGTGGTGGCTGATTTGACAATAGATTATATCAAATCTTTACCTAAGGACAAGCCTTTCTTTGTGATGAGTCAGCATAAGGCTCCGCACCGTCCGTTCCAGCCTCGTCCTGATTTACAGGAAAAATACAAGGGACGGACATTCCCTCTTCCTGAGACTTTTTGGGATGAATATGAGGATTGGGAGCTTTCTGTAAAGGGCAATAAGATGAGTATTGCTGAGTATTTTACCAATAGTGATTTGAAAATAACTCCTCCTCCTGGTCTTCCTGCTGATTCTTTGGCTAAATGGTTGGCCACGGCTCCTATGGAACTGATGGTGGATGGTAAAAAATTGACTGGGCGTGAACTTGTTCAGTATAAATACAACCGTTATATGCAGGATTATTTGGCTTGCGTGGAGGCTGTGGATGAGGCTATCGGTAAGGTTTTGGATTATCTTGACCAGAGTGGCTTAGCTAAAAATACAATAGTTATTTACTCTTCTGACCAAGGCTTTTTCCTTGGCGAGCATGGTTTCTTTGATAAAAGGTATATGTATGAGGAGAGTATTCGTATGCCTTTTATCATTCGTTGGCCGGGGGTTATTAAGGCTGGTACGCGTTGTGATAAGATAGTTACCAATGTAGATTTTGCCGAGACTTTCTTAGATATTGCTCACGTGGATATTCCTTCGGATATGCAGGGGCGTAGTTTTGTTCCTCTTTTAAGGGGGGAGAAGGTGAAAGATTGGCCTAAGTCTTTTTACTATCGTTACTATCATGACCCTAACGAACATGGTACTCCTGCTCACTATGGTGTCAGAACCGAGGATTACAAGTTGATTTATTATTGGAGACTGAACTATTGGGAACTTTTTGACCTTAGAAAAGACAAGATAGAGATGGTTAATGTGTACAATGATAAAAAATATGCTAAGGTGCGTCGTGATATGACCGAGGAGCTTTACCGTATTAAAAAGGAGAAGGATGACAATGATGAACTTGCTGATGCTCCTTTAAAAAGTGGCATTGTTCCAAGAGAGAAATATGCTTCTCCTCGCATTATTCAGAGAAATGACTTATGAGTTTATTTTGATGTAAAAAAGCCCGCCATAGGCGGGCTTTTTTATTATCTACTAATAAAATAGTAAAAAAACATATTTAAATGTTGTACGAACTATATATATATTTATATTTGTAATCCTACAATTTGCTTTTGATTTTAAATGAAACTACAAGATATAAAAATAGCCCATATAAAAGACGGTAATGTTCAGAACATAAATGAACATAGCTCAAATGTGGCATCTTTATGCAGGAGTTTTGCCTCTTCGTTTCAAAGTGAAACATGGACATATATTATAGGATTATTGCATGATTACGGTAAATATTCTTCCGCTTTTCAGCAATATATACGTTGTGTTTCAGAAGGAAAAATATGTCAAAAGACAGACCATTCATCATACGGGGCTATAAAAGCGTTAGAACTTTATGGTCATCCTGGTAAAATTATGGCATACTGTATAGCTGGGCACCATAGCGGATTACCTGACTACAATTCATTGAAAAATAGACTAGAAAAAACTTTACCTTATGAACTACCTGAGCTACAACATTCGCCAGCTTGGGTTTTAAACGTTCCAAAAGGACTTAAAAATGATAATTTTCACCTTTGGATACGGATGATGTTTTCTACACTGGTAGATGCTGATTTTTTAGATACTGAACATTTTATGTCAAAAGAACAGTACAACATTCGTGGTCATTTCTGCTCTATGAAGGAACTTAAATGCAAATTAGATGATTATACAAGACACCTTTGTGAAACAGCAAAAGACACTCCACTGAATAAAATAAGGCAAAACATTCAAAAACTTTGTCTTCTTTCTTCTGAAAACGAAAAAGGCTTTAACACTCTTACAGTACCAACAGGCGGTGGAAAAACCATTTCATCCTTAGTGTGGGCTATAAACCATGCTGTTAAATACAACAAAAAACGCATAATTATAGCCATTCCGTACACCAGCATCATAACACAGACAGCTACTATATTAAAAGGCATTTTCGGAGATGAAAATGTGATAGAACACCATAGTAATGTAGTTTATGCCGATGATAGCGAAACGGCGGATAACAAAGACGCCAAAAGGATAAAATTAGCTACCGAAAACTGGGATGCTCCTATCATTGTTACCACTAATGTTCAGCTTTTTGAATCTCTTTATGCCAACAAGACCTCATCTTGTAGAAAACTGCACAATATAGCACAGAGCATCATCATACTGGATGAAGTGCAGATGCTAC
>JAQUTH010000116.1 GCA_028709885.1 Flavobacteriales bacterium | reverse complement strand
ATCCTCAGTATTTTCAGAGAAAAAGTCTTTTGCCAATGCCACCAGAGCCTCTCCTTTTTCAGTAGAAACCTCTACCACAGCACCGTTTGGAGTGTATGTAAGCAAAACATCGCTACCACGTGTACTACCTGCACCACCACCTACGGATGAGCAAAAACAGTAATCATCAGCCTTAGCACAGCTAACAGCCACTATCGTCGTTTTTTCGCGACGCACGTTGAAAAGTTTGTCTTTGTAATCCCAGTTAAACACAGCATCCAGCGGAAAAACAGAAGCTGCATCACATGGACGCACCTGCCACAGCACAGTAGAAGGCACACTCTGAGGGTCAAAATCTTTTACAGTTACTTTTTTATCTTCTTTTTTATAAGAAAAAAGCAGTTCGGTACGTGGAAAAAGCACCTCTTTGGCACTGCGAGTAGTCTGGGTGTAACTATCATGAGACGCTACCTTGTCAAAAGCATCTACCTGAGAAAAAGCCACCACATCCAAAGCAGCCACAGGAGCTACCACACGGTCATAAGCCTTTACTATGGCATCAAACCATGCTTTTATATTTTCTTGTTTTATATAAAGTGTATTCATGTCTTTATCGTATAAAATTCTCTTTGTCATCAGGGTTAAAAGTATTGAGTACCACACCGTTTTTTGGAGCAGCACCAGCCTTGACACCAAAATCTTCTTCTATATTGCCTAAAAGTTTTCTGTTCAAAAGATGAACAGGTATGCCCTCAGGACAAGCCTCGCCACAAGCACCACACCCCACGCAACGTCCTGCCAAGTGCATCACACGGCTTATCTGCCACTCCATGTTGGAAAGAGGAGCTGCCCATGGTTCTATCCACTGCGGACGGTTGTTATCCACTATGCAACGCGTGCAGTAACACATAGGACACGCCGCACGGCAAGCATAACATTTTATGCACTTAGAAAACTGTGCGCTCCACCATGCCCAACGTTCTTTCGGTGTCATGGCGTCCAGCATGTCTATTATTTTTTTGTCTTTTTCCGAAGGTACGCTCGGTATGTGGTCTATGTAAACGTCTATGTCCATAGGCTTTAAAAAGACCATATATTCGTCATTTGGCGAAAGGTGAAGTATTTTGAACTGGTCTTGTCCTATTTGGTTTTCACGGAAAAGAAAAGCAATGCTTCTAAGTGCCGATATAGTACAAGCAACCGCTACTTTTTCCCCTGCTACCAATTCTTTTTTGGTCAGATACACCGCCAAATTTGGCAAATAATCATTTGAAAAAACCATACGGTCTACATCTTCCTCTTTTCTGCAAAAGAAAGGGCGCACACCTTTTGTGCCTTTTTCATACCCTATTGCCAGAGTTATCTCGCCTTTGGCAAAGAGCTCTTTTATCTTAGTATTTAGTTTGTTATCCATTGTACACACCGTCTTTTAAGTAGTTAGCAGCCTTTTTGTAATCTTCATACGGACCAAGTTCGCGTACATCTTTTACCATATCGTTTACCAAGTCCGCCCATTTGGCTCCTTCGCCTGCACTCACCCATGAAAAACGTATCCTGTGTACGTCTATACCCAAAAAGTCCATAAGTCCACGAAGCACTATCCAACGTCTTCTGGCGTGGAAATTACCTGCTGTGTAGTGGCAGTCATTAGGGTGGCATCCAGAGACTATGACACCGTCAGCACCTTGGGCAAATGCCTTCAAAAGAAGCATAAAGTCTATTCGTCCTGTACACGGGAAACGCACTATCTTTACATTGGAAGCGTATTTCATGCGGCTGGTTCCTGTGAGGTCTGCGCCTGCATAAGTACACCAGTTGCATACAAATGCTATTATCTTAGGTTCAAATTCTGTATTTTCCATTTTTGATTTTCCGATTAATTAATCATTTAGCGCAGCCATTACCTGAGAATACATCTCTTCGTTGGTAAAACCTTGAAGGTCTATGCTCTTGCTACGGCAGAAAGCCACGCAAGTACCACATCCTTGGCATAGTCCGGGGTTAATGTTTGCCACCATTTTTATAACGTTGCCATTTCTGTCATTTATGGTATCCATAGAAATAGCACCATAAGGGCAAATATCTATGCACAGTCCACAGCCCACACACGTAGAGAAAACAGGAGGTGCAGAACGGTTTACCACAGCCACAACAGGTTCACGCACCAGTTCATTCTGAGAGAAAAGACCTATCACCTTAGAAGCAGCACCACTGGCAGCAGCTACCGTCTCTGGTATATCCTTTGGACTTTGGCACGCACCAGCAAGGAAAATGCCAGCAGTGTTGGTCTCAACAGGACGAAGTTTAGGGTGAGCCTCGGCATAGAAATTGTATTTGTCATAGGAGATGTGCAGTTTTTGAGCCAAAGACTCAGCACCCTTAGATGCTACACCTGCCGATGCCAATACCACCATATCTGCCTCTATTTCTATCTGTTCGCCACCTAAAAGAGTATCTACCCCTTTTACTATAAGTTTTCCGTTTTTCTCATATACACGTGCTACTCGTCCGCGAAGATAGTTCACTCCGTCATCCTCTATTGCACGGCGAACAAACTCATCGTAATTCTTTCCACCTGCGCGTATATCCATGTAAAAGACATAAGACTGTCCATCATGCACCTTGTGTTGATACAACATGGCGTGTTTTGCGGTGTACATACAGCATATTTTAGAGCAATAAGGACGACCCTTTGCTTCATCGCGAGAGCCTGCGCACGCTATGAACACCACCGTTTTTGGCACTGTTCCGTCGGATGGACGGCGTATTTCGCCTTGTGTAGGACCAGATGCCGAAGCCAAACGTTCATATTGAAGACCTGTTATGACATCTTTGTATTTGCCATATCCATACTCTGGAAATTCTGTGGTAGGTGCCACTTCAAATCCTGTGCAGGTAACTACTGCTCCTACCTCTTCGGTTATTATTTCGTCTTCCTGATCAAAGGTGATAGCACCAGTAGGACAAGTTTTTTCACACAGACGGCATTTACCTGTCTTGTAATAAACGCAATGCTCCTTATCTATAACTGGCTTATTAGGCACTGCCTGAGGCGAAGGCACGTATATAGCGGTGCGAAGTCCCATATTGGCATTAAATTCGCTCGGTATCTTTTTGGTAGGGCATTTGGTAGTGCAAGCTCCACATCCAGTGCATTTTGACAAATCAACACTACGTGCTTTCAGACGTATCTTAGCTGTGAAATTACCTATAAATCCGTCCAAAGATTCTACTTCGGCATACGTGTGAAGAGTTATGTTAGGGTGCTGTGCCACTTCTACCATTCGCGGAGTGAGGATACACTGTGAGCAGTCCAGAGTAGGAAATGTCTCGGATAGCTGTGCCATGTGTCCACCTATGGAAGGTTCTTTTTCCACCAAAATGACTTTATGTCCTGCGTTGGCTATGTCAAGTGCGGCTTGTATGCCCGCTATTCCTCCTCCTATTACCAAGGCTTTTTTGGTTACTGGCACTTTAATATTGGTAAGAGGTGTGTCTTTTTTCACTTTTTCTACCTGCATACGCACCAAATCAAGTGCTTTTTCGGTAGTTGGGTCGCTTTTTTCATGTACCCATGAACATTGTTCGCGGATATTGGCTATTTCGCATTTATAAGGGTTAAGGCAAGATTCGGAACACGCTTTTCTAAAAGTAGATTCGTGCATTCGTGGTGAACAAGCCGCCACCACTACTCCGTCAAGTCCTTTTTCTTTTATCGCATTTTTAATAAGGCTTTGTCCGGGGTCGCTACACATATATTTGTAGTCCATAGCTACCGCCACGCCGTCTATCTTAGATGCTTCGGACGCTACTTTTTCACAGTCCACAGTAGATGATATATTTTCTCCACAGTGGCAGATGAATACTCCTATTTTTGACATATCGTTTCTTCTTTATAGTTAACAAAATGACGTTCCACACCTACTTGTTCAGCGGTAAGTCCCACCGCCATACCCAATAACTGAGTGAGGTAAATAACGGGAATGTCTGTTTTTTGCTCCATTTTAGTATTTATAACATCGCGACGCATATCCAGATTGGAATGGCACATTGGGCAAGCAACTATCACTATTTCAGCTCCTCGGCTAACAGCATCGGTCAAGACATCAGCGCTAAGACGAGCCACGGTGTTTGTTCTGGACACAGAAAACCCACCTCCACAACATTCAGTCTTAAACGCCCAGTCTATCGGAGTAGCTCCTGCGGCTTTTGCCAAAATGTCCATACTCTGAGGGTCTTCCACTCTGTCGCCATTTATCACAGATGTAGGGCGAACCAAAAGGCACCCGTAATAACAAGCCACTTTTTTATTCATTGGTGTTTTTATTTTTCCTGCCAAAACGGGAGCGGCGTATTTTTCCAACCACTGCATCACGTTGAGTACCTTGACGTCAGCTATGGTCATTTTTATTATTTTCTCTACTTCATCTTTTAGGGCAAAATCCTTAGAAATAGTGTGTTGTGTGCTTACCAGTCTATTGTAACACGCTGCACAAGGCACCACCACTTCCTTAAAACCCTGAGCCGTAGCCAATGCTAAAATGCGAGCAGGCAATGCCACAGAGAGTTTTTTATCTACCGCATGAGCCGAAGATGCCCCACAGCAGTTCCAGTCTTTTAGTTCTTCCAACGGCATTTCCAATGCTTTTGCCAGCTCTACAACAGATTCTCCGTATTCTCTGGACGAGCCTTTGAGTGAGCACCCTGGGTAAAATCCTACTTTTTCCATGCTTTTCTATTTTTTGTTTACCGTTTGGTCAAATATTTTCTTTACATCAGCTTTTCCTGCCATTTTCTCAGGTAAAATGTGCAATTTTCCTTTGGAGAGCATCGCTGGTACCTTATCCACGTCTTGGAAAAGGTCCATGGTGCGCATTTTGTACTCTGCCTCCATGCCTACTTCCCACAGACGTCCCGTGTTTTTCACTTGTGAGAGGAACGAACGGTGAAAGGCGATTATTTTCTTAGCGTCCTTGTGAGTCATTCCTTTTTTGAGTGATTCACAGCGCAATGCGTCCATAACAGATGGTATGTCTATGGACTGTGGACATCTCTGATAGCAGTTTTCACAATTCAGGCACACCCAGATGCTTCGGCTTTTAAGGACTTTTTCGTAATTTTCTTCTGTTCCAGTTTGCAGAAGGCGCATGATGAAAGACGGCGGATAGTCCATTTCTTGCGCTTGGACACAGCCTGCAGTGCATTTTCCGCACTGATAACAATGCGAAACGTCTACACCTGCATTCATTTTTACTTTATTGGCTATTTCTTTATTTGCCATAATAATATGCAGTTATGTTTTATACAGTGATTTAGTCCTCAAATTTACTAAAATTATCTCTTTTCCCCACTATTTTTACCATGTAAATGATGATAGTTTTTTGCCTAAAATTTGACAAAAAAAAGCCCGCAACATTGTGCGAGCTCGTATTTAGATGTTATGGTGTCTTATTTTACCACTGGGTCTTTTAGTTTTGCAGCTGAATAATGGTCAAAGAAATCCGCTTGGCTGTCAAATTCAAGCACATTCTGATGGTCTGCCAACGCACTTTGAATAGCGTCTTTTGAATGAAAAGAAGAGTATTCAGAGAATGCAAATCCACGTAAGATAGGTTTGAAACCGTATATATTGCGCAAATGTTGAAGTACATAAACTACTCCGTCAACGTCATAGGCGTAGATTTTGTTTGGCTCAATAGCCTTTGGTTGTTTTAATTCTGTCATGTTATTTATTGTTTTTATTTTCTTTATTTTGGTATGGTAAAATTAAGTTATTTGGCGCTGTAATGCAAATTTTTCAGCATAGTTTTTATTTTTTTTAATACATGTGGTTTACTTCTTTGCAGATAAATGAAAAAATTGTATATTTGCACACGTTTTTAGGGAAACCCTAAATACCAAATTATTAATTAATTAAACTATTTCAAAAATGTCAAATCATTACGAAACTGTTTTCATTCTAAATCCCGTTTTATCTGAGGAGCAGATAAAGGAAGCAGTTAAAAAGTACGAAGACTTTATCACAGCTGCTGGCGGTGAGATAGTTAGCTACGAAAACTGGGGGCTTAAAAAATTGGC
>JAQUTH010000005.1 GCA_028709885.1 Flavobacteriales bacterium | reverse complement strand
CAAGGGCACGTATCATGTGGTCAAGTACTGTGCCATATGTTTCGCCTTGTCCTTCGTCAAGGAAAGATACTGTTTCATCCAGAATAGAAAGGTCTCCTGTTTCGTTAAGGTATTCTACAACGCCAAATGGTATCCATAGTGGGGTGTCTGAGTGGCGGGTACGTTCTCCTGGTCCTGTAAGGCGGAAGAAATTGTGAAGTGTACTTCCGTCGGCAAACTGGTATGATATGGCGCGAAGAAGTCTTGCTCGTACTACTTTTGGTTCTGCTATTACTTTACCGATGATGTCTTGGAACTGGTCTCTCATGCCGATACCAAAGAGAAGTCCTCCGTGGTAGTAGCCTGAGTTACGTGCCATGTCAAATGTTACAGCGGCTTGGTATTGGTTCCAAACGTTTATCATGGCGTTGAATTTCTCATCTGGGGTATTTACCTGCACATTAGATAGGTAAGATGTCCAGTAGTCTTTTACGGCTTGAAGTTTTTGTTCTACTACTTCGTTGGTAGTGATATTTGCCCAGTCAAGTGTCTTGTATGGGTTTTCATCTTCTTTTTCAGCTACTGCCATTACTGTGGCAAAGTCTATTTTTGCACCTGCTGATAGTGTTATTTTAGATTGAAGGGCAACGACAGGGTCTCCGGCTGTGATTTCGGTATTGCGCATTGCACTTTCTTCTATGGCTACTGGGTTTGCCTCACTGCGCCAACGCCCTATAAATTCGTCCAATGAACCGTCAAATCCGTTGATAGGCAGATTGGTGGTAAAGAACAAATTATATCCCCATGGCAGGTTAGGCTGTTCCACAGATGCAGATTTTTTGTTAAGCACCCAATAGCGGCGTGTTGCTTGGAGAGTTTGGTGTTCTTTGTTGAAATGTATGTCGGTGAAGTGTTTGTCATTAGGCTCATTGATGATGTCGTTAAGGGCATTTCCCATCATCAGCTCTTGGAAAGAATATACTTCCAACTGGCGTTCACGTCCTGTGAGGTCTTTAAGGCTGGCTTTCCATATTTCTCCTGAAAAATCTCTTGGTACAAAATAAGTAAGCTCACCGTGTATGCCTTTGTATTCGGTAACGATAGTGGTATAGCCTTGTCCTACATGAGCTTCGTATTTGTCATACTTAACGTCAATGGTTGGAGCCCATGATAATGACCAGTATTCTCCGCTTTCTACGTCTTTGACTATGATATAACGTCCTGGACGGTCCCAAGGAAGACAGTTGTAACGCATACGTGTCAAGCGGTTGTCTCGTGAACAGTCATAGTATGAAAAACCTCCTCCGGTGTGAGAAAGAAGTCCTGCGTAACGCTCGTTCCACATATAGTTGAACCATGGACGTGGTGTGCGAGGGTCTGTTATTACGTACTCGCGGTAGTCTGGGGTGAAATACCCGTACTTGTTTTGTATCATTTTTTATGTGTTATTTATTATTTTCCTTGTGTGTGAAATTTTATGCTTATTATTTCTTTTGGTTTTACGGTCAAAGATATTTTGCCATTTTGTACGTCAAGAGGCATTACTGTTTTTTCTTCCAGCGTTACCATTTCTGCATTTTTAAAAGGTGCATTTATGGCAACTGAGCCTTTTACAACGCTTTGGGTAGGATTGTACAGGCGGATGACATAAGAATCTTGGCACTCATCTTCGCTCTTTTTCAAGGCTGAGAAAACAAGACTCTCTGGTTCTATTTTTACGAAAGACATCTCTTCTTTATTGCTACCACAAAGAGTTCCTGTTATGGTCATGGACATAGGTACGTTGTACTGTAAGGCATTACGGTAAACATCTGCTGTGTCCCACTCGCCACTATGGCTGTAAGATGCCATGCGGTATGTGCTGTGTCCCAACATCTGAGAGCCTTTTTCATACGTGTAATCCTGACGGCACGAAGGGTTTATTATGTATTCAAATGTGCGGAAAAGCGTAATAGCTAATGTTCTGTTTTCATCTTCCAATACTTCGTATTCTTTGAGTCCGTCCACTGGCACTGCAAAACCTCTTTCTGCGTCATTCACATCCACAAACTGGTGCATTGGGTAGTCATACATAGGCTGTTCTACCCAGTCAGCTGTGTCTGTTCTACGTTTGGTGGCACGACGTACCACGTCAAACTGTCCTTCTCCATAAGATGATGCACCCTCCGACAGATATGTAGGGAACATCATTCTCAGGCGGTGGCTCTCGGTATTGTTTTCCACATCCACAGTATAGTTCAAAAGTGGAGAACCAGAATACAGACGGACAGTGAGAGTTACTTCATTTTTCTTAGTCTGAGGTTTGGTACTCTGCCACTGTGAAAGGTCTGCTGGTGTAGCTATGGTGTGTTTTATCTCATACTGCTGTACCAATGCTCCATTTATATTCTTTTTCACCTGAGCTTTTTTGCCCAGCGTGGATATGTGTCCAACTGGTGTGAGTAACCATGCGTGTCCTGCCTCGCCGTGGTCTGTGAAATACGCTGTGTTTTTGTATTCAAAATTTTGTTTTTTGTCCAAAATATTAAGCGTTCCATCCTCATTTACTGTTACTTTGAGGTATTGGTTTTCCATAACATCACAGACGGGAGTTTCTTCCATTTTTTCAACAGGCACTACTGCAAAAGATTTTAATCCCATAGCTGGTATATCCTTTACGCCGATGAATATATGATAACGCACCATGTCAAAATACATAGGACGGTCTATCATTTGCTCCAAAACGTGTTGCTGAGCCTCACGGCAAACCAACTGAACTGGTAGTTTCTCGCCATTTGCTGTGCGTATTTCCACCGCCCCACGGTCTAACGTTACAGGTACATCTACGTGTGCCTCTACCACCTCACTGCGGGTGTATGCGGTAGGATTGATAAGAGTGAGAAATATATTTTTATTAGGATTTGGGTCATTGGTAGAAAAATGACGAGTGTCTATTTGTTTTACCAAATACTTGATACTGCGTTCAAACACACCGCGAGACATCTCTATGGAATGTTTGTAGCGGTTCATCATATCCTCATGTATGGCATCCAAAGAACATCCACCTATGCTGTCATGGGCTGAGTTTTGGACTATTTTTTCCCATATCATCTCTGGATAAGTATCGCAAATATTTCTTCCCTGCCATGCGGAGAACACGTTGAAAGGTTCGGCATAGAACTGCGCCCAACGTTCAGCTTCAAAATTGCGCTGTTTTAGGTACATACGTGCCGATGTGGTATAACCAAAAAGGTTGCCACAACGACGGTTGTTCTGGCTGCTTCTTCGTTCGCCTTCCACCACAGTAAGTGAGGATTTATCTACCGAAGAGAATACCTCACGCGCGTAATCCTCCAATGTGGAGTGTACCACGTTGATATTTGGCATTTTTTTGCGTATCTCACGTATGATTCGTGGAGTCTTTATGTTTGGACCTGAGGAGTCATGACCTTCCATCCATATCTTGTGCGGTGTGGTAAAGTCATCGTCTTGGTTTTCGGTAATAGCTTTGACGGCTGGTTCTATATTTTCTGAAAAGAAATCATCGGTAGGACTTATCACGAAAAAGTCCTCTCCACTTTGGCTGCTATCTGCAAAATGAAAAGGTATTCCTCCACGTTCCCAAGGGTATTCTACATCACCAAAACCTTCGTTGTGTACCACAGGACGATAGATATAAAAATAAAAATTGTAACGTGGCATGGTAGAAAAACGAGACGATACCATTTCTGTGCCGTCTGCTCCGCGCCATAAAAATTCGCTCTTTGGAGAGTCCTCACTGTTTATACCACGGTAAAACATTATCATATCCACTCCAAACTGGCGATATATCTGTGGCAACTGAGATACCTGTCCCCATGAAAATGGAGAATATCCTATCTTGGATACTCCACCGTGCTGGTTGCTAACTTTGTGTCCCAAAAGAAGATTGCGGACAAGGTTTTCTCCACCTACTTGAAATTCCTCTGGTAGTATGTACCATGGACCATGGAAAAGACGCCCTTCTTTTGTAAGACGAATGATAGTCTCCTTCATCTGTGGGCGCACTTCCAGATAATCTCTAAGCACTATTGCTTGGCTATCCAAATGGAAAGCTCGGTATTCTGGTTCTTTTTCAAGTATTTCTATCACTGCGTCTATCATATCTACCAACATCTGACGGTTTCGTTGGTATGGGAAACGCCACTCGCGGTCCCAGTGAGTGTTGGATATTACGTGATATTTATTACCGTTTTGATTCATTTATATGGTAGTTTTATTTTTTCAAAAAAATGTTGTTCATCATAACTTCGGGCAGTCCACCGTGAGCCACGTGCGTAGCCGCTGCAAAATCATGTCCTGCGCTCTGCGTAAAAGGTACTGCCACACAGCAGCCTACGCCAGCTGTACGGATAGCTACCGTTCCACTTTGACTATCTTCAAAACCTATCACTTTATCAAAGTCCTCGGTAGGAATACCCATGTGCATCAGTGCTATGGAATATAAGTCTCTAAATGGTTTAAGGCGTATTTCCGAAGAGTCCGATGCTGTTATAAAAGCATTGTACACATTGGCCCGAGTAGAGAAAAACTCTTTCAATTCTGCTTTTTTTGCAGCGGAAAGAGATGTCATGTCCACTCTTTGAGTCAAAACGCGAAGCACCTCTGCCAAGACTATTTCCGCTTCATACGCTATGCTGGATGTTACCAGAGCCAGACGAGAAGGCGTTTTTTCAAATTTTTCCGCCAAAGACAAAAGTTGAGCTTTGAGCTGTGGAAGAGCGTTTTCTCCTACCTTGAAAATATCCATAAGTCTGTCATTTCCATAGTTCACCACTTCTGCACCTAATTTTCCTGCCAAAAGAGGAAGAAACATTTCTATGCCGGGCATAGGGTTTATAAGGGCTGTATGAGTGCTGTTTTCTCCAAAAATCTCTTTTTTTACAGCTTCACTTTCGCCTTTTTCCAGACGAGAAAGGTATGTGTGGTAGTTTTGGTAGTACACATCTATAACCAGACGGACAGTAGAAGAAAAGTCAGTAGGTATGTTTACACTTTTGTGTTTTTCAACAAAAGCACTTTCTGACATACAAATATCTTCCAATGCCTGTGAAAAGCCCAATATCTGCGCTGTGGCTGTTATGTCTTTTTTACGGCTATCATCATGTCCATAAGTGAGTGTCCAGCGAAGAACTTTTAGGAATTCCTCTTTGGCGGTGTCTGTTTTTATAAGATGTCCATATTTGTGAACGAGATATTCCACGTGTTTAGTTGTGGAGTTTCCTATGATGTTAGGGTAATCTGCCTTTGGGTCAAAACCTTCCCACTGCTGTTTTGTCATAAGAGCAGATGTACGGCGTATGCCCAACTCCAATGAATGGATACATATTTCTTCGGTAGATGTGGTAGTTCCGTCCATATCCATAAGGGCTGCCTTTATATCGTCCACATACTGGTGAGCAGGTGCCAACGGCAGGTATTCTTCCTCTGGAAAAACGCCTTTTGGATTTTTAAGGACAGCATATTCAGTGTACAACGAAGCCGATATACTGTTTAAGACCGTCTGTTTAACGTCTATCATTTTATCTGTGGGGGTAGATATTATTTTTCAAAATGTTTTTTTCCTTCTGCCAAGAAAGCCTTAACCTCATCCATGCTCTCTGCCTCGGCATACACGCGCACCATAGGTTCTGTTTCAGACACACGGATTAGCACCCAACGAGGGTTGCCTTTGAGTATCAGTTTTAGTCCATTGACATCACCGCGACTGTTGCAGAACTGTTTGCGTTCCATTATTTGATATCCGCAGAATGATGTCTGCTCTCCGCATGCCAACTCTTGAAGTAGAGCCATACGGGCAGGATTGTCATTGTGCATATCTATACGGTCATAGCATATATTTCCGAACTGTTTACGTTTTTCTTCTACAAAAGAGCAAAGAGTCTTGTGTCCACTTTTAGAAAGCATCTCCATGAATTTCAAAGCTGAGAAAATGCCGTCTCTTTCTGGCAGGTGGCAAGCAAAACCAAAACCGCCTGATTCTTCCGCTCCATACACCGCACCTGTCTCTATCATAGCCTCTGAAACGTATTTGAAACCTACTGCTGTCTCTGTAACCAGAGCAGGAAGGCTTTTTATTTTATCGGTAACAGAAACCGTTTTGACCAATGCTGGGTGTTCTCCTCCTTCGCTTATCATGTATTGAGAAAGATAAAGTATAACCTCTTGGATAGAGAGCCATTTACCGTCGTTAAGCATCACACCAAGACGGTCTGCATCGCCGTCGGTAGCTACACCGAGAGAAAAATCTCCATGAGCCAAAGCGTCTGAAAGAGGTTTGAGGTTTTTTTCAATAGGCTCGGCAAGACGTTTTGAAAAGTCATGTTCTGGTGTTCCAAAGATAGTCTCGGATTTTATGCCTTTATCGGACAAAAGATGTTCCAAAGTGCGGCATCCCGCTCCTGACATAGAGTCTATAAGAGGGCGTATGCCTGCCTTTCGTATAGCTTCAAAATCTACTTTACTATCCAAAGAAGCCAAATACTGAGGCATCATATTTACCAAAGACACATTTTTTTCGTCTTGCTTGACAGCTTGTGTATAGAGTAAATCCTCTACTTTTTTGGTCTCTTGGGTCATAAAAGGACCTCCGTCATTGGTTTTGAACTTTATGCCGTTGTAAATAGGAGGGTTGTGACTGGCGGTAATCATCACACCAGCAGCGCATCCGTTGTTTTTGGTATCAAACGAAAGTGTAGGCGTTGGCACTACTTTATCGGACAATCGGACTTTTATACCGTTGGCAGATAGCACGCACGCAAAATCATGAGCAAAAACGTCTGAACATTCGCGTCCGTCATATCCTATGGATACCTTCAACGTTTTTTTCTCATTTATGAGGTACTGGGCAAAACCCTGAGCCACTACGCTGACAGATTCACTGTTTATCTCACTGCCCAAAAGCGCACGGTAACCATCTGTACCGAATATTATATTGTATTTTTTATTCATCTTTACTTTATTTTACGTTGTAAGATATAGCCTGTGCCAAATCTTTGTACTGTACCTCACGGATAGTTTTTCCTTGTTTGACAGCCAATGCACCCAATGCTCCAGCTGCCTCCCCAGTAGCACAAGCGGTAGGCATCACACGTATAGCACTATGCCCTGCGCGGTCTGAGCCCATACAACGCCCTATGGCCATTAAGTTATCTGCTTTTTGCACCAAAATACTACCCAATGGCACATCATACCAGTCTCCCTCAGGGACATCTTCCAGCACGCTGTCTTCACCATGTTGTCCATGTATATCTACTCCATAACAAGAGCGTGCTATAACATCTGGAAATTTGCGCCCTTTGCGAATGTCCGATCCTGTTATCATATACTCACATACCGCTCTGCGGGTTTCACGCACACCCACCTGCACTGCTGTATCTATAAGATAAGCATTTTCAAATCCTGGTATTTCTTTTTGTGCCAAAGCGACTATCTGATGTACTTGCTGATGTCCTTCTTTTTCCGCCTCGGTTATTTCAGCAGTATTGGTTGGGTCAAGTCCACGTATGTTGGTGGTATTGAACGCTCCCTCGCCGTCTTTTGGCAATGTGGTAAAGAATATGTATTCAAAATCCTTAGATATTTCACCTCGTGCCTGAGCATCTTTGATGAAATTTTTATATCCTGCTATGGATAGTATTTTTGAGTAGTCAAAATCATATTCCATCCAGTCCAAAAAGTGTTTGCGGTGTTCACTGGCATATTGGCACGTTTTTCTAACGTCTATGCCACCCATGCGGAAAAACAGTGTCAAGGCTTGCGTTTTTCCTGTTTTTTCATCGCCTTTTAACCATGGGCAGTGTGCCAAATCTATCATCTGAGCATCACCTGAAGCATCTATGAATATTTTTCCTTGTACTTCTACCACTTGATGTGCAGTTGCCAAAACTACATATGTGATATGTTCACCGTCTTTTTTGACTTCTATAAGGTCTGTGTCATAAGAAACATCCACACCGTATTTGGCGGTAAGAGAAGCGGCTGCATTTCTAAACGCCCAAGCGTAAAAGCCCGTATCTATCATACCGTTCTGTGCGCGCATAGCCTTTTCAATATCTTCAAAAGAGCCTCGCACCAGTGGAGTACCATTTACCGCGTACTTCATAAACGGAGAGACCATACCAGCGGTGGACATTCCACCTAAAAAGCCGTAATGCTCTACCAGTAGTACCGATGCGCCTTCTTTTCCAGCTTTGATAGCTGCTCCTATTCCAGCTATACCACCTCCTATGATTATTATATCGTAAGACGCTTTCATTATTTATTAGCTTTTTTAACTCCTGCTACAAAATTATCACATATCATACCCGGACGGGTTATCATGCTACCTACCACCACAGCCCATGCTCCACGACGTACTGCTTCACCTGCCAATTCTGGGGTGTTAAAACGTCCTTCGGCAAAAACAGGTACACGGTTGGAAAATGCTTTTACGCAGGCCTCCAAAAGTGTCCAGTCTGGACCATCATGTGGCATATCTTTTGTTTGTGGGGTATATCCTGCCAATGTGGTAGAAACGCAGTCAGCGCCTGCTTCTACACACGCTTTGGCTTCTTCAAAAGTGGCTATGTCTGCCATTACAACACACTGTGGATGTCTTTTCTTTACTTCTGCTATGAATTGTGGGCCAGTGAGACCTTCGCGAAGGCGCATAGTTCCATCCATGGCCACTATATCACTTCCAACGAGCATCAAAGCCTCTACTTCTGCCATAGAGCCTGTAATACGCACCATGCCGTCTTCAAAATAAGATTTGCGCAGTCCCACAACGGGTAGCGTTACCATTTTTTTGATGTATTCCGTTTTGCCAAGTCCTTCGGTACGGATAGCTACTGCTCCACTTTGCTGTGCAAGTATGGCAAATCCAGCTACCGATACAGGGTTATTAAACGGAGAATCTCCTTCGGCTTGACAGGAACATACCAGTCCGCCTTTTATGGTTTCAAATACTTTATTCATATCTTTTCTTTTTTGACTTTTCTATTTTACGATATAAGGTTCTGCGGGCAACATCATTGGCATACATCCTGCATTTTGGCAGAAAGAGCGAAATGCGTCCAGTTCTTTGTTAAATGCTGTAAAAACGTCTTCATTTTTTCCTACTTCCAGAGTAAATGACACGAACGCTCCTTCTGAGATGTCAATAACGGTGATATCATGACCGTATTTTTTCATTTGTTCTGCGTCTTTTATTTCTGTGGTAAAAAGATTTACCTTGTAACCTTTTGGAGTGCAATGTGTTGTTATTACTTGCAATGCGTTAATGGTACGCATACCGTCTCGTCCGAAAACCTTGGCTGTGGTAGCTGTGGCTTCTATCGGTTTTAGATGCAAAAGGACTTCTACATTGCTTTTTTCTACTGCTTCAAAAAGCGCTTTTTTCACATATTCAGGGTGAAAAATCACTTCTGTGTCATTTTTTAGAAAAAAAGCGTGTTTTTCATCTTTGAGAGCGGTGTACAAAAGAGACAGACCTACAGAACTCTTCACTTCATTTACCGTGTAATGGCAAGCCAAGGCACGTGTTACATCTCCTCCTAAAAATCCGTACTGTTCCACAAGAGCTACTTTTTTATTGAGTTTGCTCTCTGCCACTGCCGAGAATACATTATCTGCCGAACTGGATGCTATGTACAGTTTATCGTATTTCATTTCTTTCTGTTTTCTTAGAAAAATTTATTATTTGGATGGAACGGCTATAACCACTGCTGGTTCGTCCCCTGCAAAATCTTTTATATCAAAATCTACCACAGACAGTATTTGTGATAGTTCTATAAGTCCAGACATATCCAGTATTTTTCCAGATACCGCTATGTATATCTCTGGCATTATAACACCTCCGTCGCCGTATGAACGCAAACGCTCCACTATGTCTGTAACTTCGGTACGAACAGAAGATACTGTGGTAGGTATGCAAATACCGTTTTTAAACTTGCGTTTGATACCTCCTTCGCGGTCTATCAAGACCATAGGCATGGTTTCTTCTTTGAACATTCCGAGGAATCCTTTTGAAGATATTTTTCCGCCTACCGCACTGAGGAACTTGGTGCGAGCAAGGATAGATGCTTCTGATAGCTTCATAGCTTTTTTGGTAACATCTATGAGCTCTTCATCGGTACTTTGTACTTTCATACCGCCTGAATTGTGGTCTGATGAACCTGTGGCTATGGCTATTATCTTTTTATTGGCATTGTCTATCTCCACGTGTACCTCTATGGTGTCTGGCAAGGCTCCCATTCCGATGACTGAGTCATACGCCTGCTGGCGAATGGCTATGATGTCTCCTTCCGAAGGGTTTACTATGCTCTTTTCCACTGTATCGCGTATCATACCCAGAGCTGCTCCTATGGCAGATATAACCTCGGCGTTTTTGGCTATTTCGTGAGGTATTTTCATGTACCGAGATGTGAAAGGCACTATTGCGCTGGCTCCACCACCACCTCCGACGAAGGCTATGAAATCTCGGTCAAGTTTATATTCGCGGATAAGGCGTTCTATGGCTATTTCTACTTTTTTGGCACAGTTGGTAAGCATTCCTGTTGCTAATTCCTTTCCATTGGTACCCATATTTTTGGCTACCGCATCTATGGCATTAGTTACAGATGTCATGTTGGCACTGGAATGTCCTACTTCTTTTACCAACCCCAGATAGTAAGATGCTGCGGTAGGTGTTACGGTATACTCTCCGTCATGACGACGTATGCGGAAATAATCAGATGGATCTCCTTTTTTAGGCTGAACAGTGTCAAAGGTTACAGATGAAAAATCTGAATTATCGGTAAATGCTGAGTATGCCAAATTTGCTATGTGGGCGCTACGTGGTCCTACATCTACTAAGTGTCCACCCGATATACGTGGAACAGAACCTCCTCCTACGCCCAATGTGCGTACATCTATGGTCTTAACACTAAGGCGGTGTTGTCCTATCTGAGCTGTTTTGACCTGAGGCTGTCGGTTTTTGATGACTGAAATATCGGTAGATGTACCGCCTACTTCTATGAAAATGCCATCGGATATTTTAGCATACATAAGAGCTGCTGCCACTCCTGCGGCTGGTCCTGATAGCATGGTAAGGATAGGGCGTTTGCGCATTTCGGCTACGTCCATGATACCTCCGTCGCTTCGCATTACCATAAGGGGTGCATTTATTCCCGATGCACGAACAGACTGTTCTGTCATGTTGGCTGTTTCTATCATCTTAGGCATCATGCTGGCATTGACTATGGCGGTACGGGTACGTACTTTTATGCCGTATAGTTTTGATAGGCTACTGGCGGCTGTTGCCATATAACCCATCTTTTCTGCTGTCTGCACTACCAAAAGCTCATTTTCAGGATGGTCTGGGGCAAATACTTCGGTAGCGACAAATACTTGCGCTCCTTTGTCTGCCAATTCTTTTATGGCTTTTTCCACTACTTCCACAGATAGTCCTTTGCTGATATCCATGTATTTGAAATGTGTAGGTAGTATTTTCCCTGGTGCTAACTCTATGTCATTCATATTGGTCTGCATACGGGCTATGTAGCCCTCCATGCCTTCACCAAGACAGATGATACCTACCGTTGCTACGTCTCCTTCTAAAAGGGCATTGGTAGCTTGAGTGGTAGAGTGTGCTATAAGCACTACTTCATCTGGTGCTATGTTGCACTCTGCCAAAAGTATGTGCATGGATGATACAACGCCTTCGGCAACACCCATTTTGCTGTTGTGGGTGGTGGGAACGCAGGCCTTGCCTACTATTTCAAATTTATCTATGTCCAAGGCTATGGCGTGGGTAAATGTACCTCCTACGTCTATACCTACTTTTATCTTGCGTGCCATATTTTTATGTCTTTTTTTCTGTGATTAATAATAAAGTATAGCTGCTGCCACCAGTCCTAATAGAGCAAATGCCCATGAATATGGCAGTGTGGAGAACATTATTTTCTGAACGTCCACTTTCAGTTCGTTACCTACCCATACATTTTGAAGGTTGGTAGGGTCGCTTATACCTTGAACCTGTCCTACTGACCACAACATACCAAGAATAGCTGCTGAGGGCATACCTGCTTGTACTAAAATGGCGGCTATACCCAGTCCCATGCCCCATACATTAAGCGGTCCTCTGAAAAGAGCCAACGGTGCCAAAACAGTAAATATGATAACATAAGATACAGGACCCGATGGTACTATTGTTTCTATAAGTGGCTGTATCATAGCACGTATAGGCCATATATCGGTACCATAAGCTGCCATCATATCTGCTGATGAAAGAGCATCTGGTCCTTTTACTGCTGTTAGCAACCAGCCGATACCTATCATAAGTATTACCGCTGGCATGACAACAGATGCGCCTTCTACCATTGATTTAAGTAGTTCTGCTTTGTTTCCTCTCTTGTAAGTTACAAAAAAGGCGTACGCTATACCTATGACAAAGGCCGCTATTTCATTTACATCAAACATCAATATTAAAAACAATGGTATAATAGGCGTAAATACCGCTGTCCAGTGTATAGAATTATGACTTTTATTTCTGTGTTTGTATGCGCGATATACAGCTGTGGCAAAAAGCAACAAGACTGCACATAGTATAACCCAATAAAGCACAGAACCAACCACTGTCATGCAATAAGTGATGTTTTGCCATGCTGTGCTGTTGGTTACAGGGTTAGATGTGTTAGCTATGTAGATGACTCCTCCCAATACCACCAAGATAAGCGTGAGAGTGGCAAGGATTCTTTTTAACTTTATATTAAAACCTGTTTTATATAATTCTACTGCAAAGTAAATAATACCTCCTATGAATGCTATTATAAACATTATGGATACAAACTGTTTTACTTGGTCTGTTGTTACGCCCAGTGTTTCGGTGTAAAGCACCCAGTTAGATACGCAGAACATACCACCAAGACTTACTCCCATAAGAAGGATGACACCTGATGTCAGGCGACTTATTCCCAATGATGTGAGGATAGGCAATACTATACTTCCTACCATGATGATAGCTCCCAGTCCGCCAAGAGTGGTAAACAACATAATGATAAACAGGAACATGATGATAGATATTCTAAAAGGGTTATCTCCTGCCAACTCAGCTCCTTTTTTGATAAAACCTTCGGCTATGCCGGTGCGCTGCATCATGATACTGAGCATACCTCCGAACATGGATATTACCATTGCTTTTACCAGAGATATAGAACCCATACCTATAACGTATGAAAAAATGTGTTCCAATTTAATACCTCCTATTATGCAGATAAGCACTGCCAGTATAGGCATAGCCAGCATGGCGGGCATTATTCTCTTAGACATTACCACTGTCATTATAAGAAAGACCACCAGTAGCAGTATTCCATTTAGCAGCAGTTTGTTTTCATCAAACCAACCTCCCGATAAAAGAGACATTGCGTTTATCATATTCATCACTTCGTATGTTTTATGGGTTATTATTTTTTTATTTCAGGGAAAGATGCCTTTTTAGCATACGCTGTTTTTATAACATTTTTTACTGTTGCGTTGCCAAGTCCTTCGTTGTAAAAGTAAACCTCACCTTTGAAACCAGTATTGCGATTTTGATTTATCTGAGCCGTAAGGACGCTTGCCTCGGGGTATTTGTCTCCGCTTTTGAGGATAATACCAGGAGCGACTATTGTTTTAGATGAACCTGACTGACGTACATAAGTAGCCACTTCATTTACTGTGGCGGTGTAAGATGCCGCATCCCAACGGTAGCACTGTACGTTAAGCATATCCACAGCACCGTTTTTCATCCATGTAGGCCA
Source organism: Flavobacteriales bacterium (assembly GCA_028709885.1). GTDB lineage: Bacteria > Bacteroidota > Bacteroidia > Flavobacteriales > UBA1820 > Merdimorpha. Next base: position 15,917 of record JAQUTH010000005.1, on the reverse strand, counting down.
AGCCTGCATCAGGTTAGTTTCACACCAAGGGTATGGATTTGGAGAAAAAGACATTATGCAGTTGCTCTTTGCTTTTTTCACTGCTGAATAAAGGTCAGAGGCGTATTTGTTCAAAATATTCAAACGCCAAGACACCCATTCAGGGTCGTTGAAATTAGCAGGAGGATTAGAAGATTTTTCAGCTTTGAAACGAGAGGCTGTGTATGAGTCGTAACCAGAATTACGAGGAGCAGCAGGAGCGCGGTCATCACACTGAACACCGTCTGGGGAATATTTGGTAATGCCTTCCACTATCAGGTCTGTGAGGAACTGCTGTACTTCTGGGTTATATGAGTTAAAGTAAAAATCGGAATTATTGTACGATGCAGGATTGCCGTCGCTGTTTATAGCGTTCCATGTAGGGTGTTTTGCCAAAATAGCGTTGTTGGCTGTGGTAGCTGCCGTAGTGTTGGCTGCCATAAATCCGTATTCATACCAGAAAAATACTTTTATGTCCTTTGCGTGAGCCAAAGTGATAAGGTCTTTCAAAGGGTCATTGGTAGCACTGGAATAGTTATACGGAGTGAACATATAAGAATCTGCAACCGAAGTGTAGTTGGTGTTAGCCATAAGAACATCGCTCTTATAAGCTGTCTGAGTACGAGCATACACGCACACAAAAATGGCATTGAAATTTAGTTCAGCGAGGGTATTTACTGTATTTTGCACATTAGCATAAGATGTAAGAGCAGATGTATGTTTAGGGTCTGGTATCCACATTCCACGCACGGCTGTTGTCTTTGCAACACCGCCTTCATCGTCTTTATCGTCATTGCCGCCGCCAGGTGTTGTTCCTTTTGAACATCCACATGAACAAAATGCTAACGCAAAAAGAGCGAAAGATGCTGTTATTATTCTTGCTTTTATACTCATTTTCATATAGTTGTATTTATTTTCTATTACTTTATATAGATTTTTAATTATTACACTGCTAATTTATAAAATTTTTTATTATCTACCGTATTTTAACTTCATATTTTTGCTCTTTTATACACTATTTTCAGCACTTTAACATTAAATACAGCTAAAGAGTATTTCTCAGCAGTATTTAACAATAGTACTCTTAGAGTGTACATCCGACACATTAACGGAGCGTCAGGATTTCCAAAACCAGCGTTTTTTAACTGCAAGGATAGTTATAACAGCCATTCCTCCTGTGAAAATCACCCCTCGCAGTAGTCCCATGCACCCTGCTAAGAATACATCTCCCGCTTCTTTTGACGCATTTCCTGTGGTGGCTATCCAGTCTATCACGCTATCAAATCCTGTGAAATAGAATATCGGCTGAATAAGCAACGCACCTACACAATATGCCAACATTGGGTTTTTCCCCAAAAGTGCAAAAAAAGTTCCGAACCATTTGAAAAAATGCAAACGGTTCATGATGTAAAACGAGCATAGTGTGTATATGCCAAGTCCTGTGGTGGTAAAATAGTAACTATAAGTGGACATATCTTTTTTTATTCCCCCTTCGTACTGTTCCAAAAACAGTCCAAGTATCAAAATGGCTGCCCCCCAACGCACCAGAGATTTGATATATTTGGCTTGTTCTGGTAGGGTTTTTGACATTTTATATAGCACAAAAAGAATAACTACCGTCAGCACAAAACCCAATAGCATATAACGTCCCAAAAGACAGCAAAGGTTTATTGGCACCAGCGCTACCGATAATGCCAACATGATATACAGCGTTTTTTTCATCTTTTCATCTACGTCAAAGTCTTCGTTTTTCTTTATAAAAATATCGCCTATGATAGTTCCGGGGATTATTATAAAAAGATATTTGAGCCATGTGAAATTGTACACCGCGGCTATCATGCTGTAAAAAGAGCTTACCGTTTCGTTACCACCAGTGGGTAGTCCCCATGGAAAAGTCTTTATAAAATACTGCCATGTCATACCTCCGTCTTCTGCTTTTTGGGTGGCTATTATGGCAAAAACCATTGGCAATATCCATATACGAGCCCAATGTTTTTTACGGGTAAACATCCAGATGAATGCTCCAAAGAGGTATGCATTTGCCAGCACATTGAATATGATGTTGGATTTGAGGACAAAACGTCCTTCTTCATTAAATATACTTACTGTGCCATAATGCACGTTTATCCACAGATATACCGCTGAGAGCAAAAGTCCGCTGTAATGTAGCACAGATGCTGTTTTGTTACTTTTCACAAACGGAAAAGTGGTAAATGTGAGTGTCATCAACACAAATGCTCCAAATGGTATGGCGTATGACCACCATCCTAAATCATGTGGCAGTGTCCATGGATGAAATGACTGAAACATGAATGAGAAATAGAGTATCAAGAGATATCTTTTTACTATGTTGAGTGATATTTCTCCCAATGTTTCTCCGTTTTTCAGTTTTTTGCCCAGCGCCAGCGGTATTGCCATTCCCATAGAAAAAAGGAAAAAAGGAAACACAAGGTCAACCCATGTGATACCCGGTATCGTTCCGTCCCACCCCATAGCATAAGGGACTTGCGCATGGGACATCCACCGTGGTAGTAGGTTGGCTAATTCGCTACCCGAAAACACCATTCCAAATATTGCCAGTCCTCTTAATGAGTCAAGGCTTTCTTCTCTTTGTGGTTTTATGTTTAATGTTTTTTCTGCCATTGTATTATGTGTTTATTTATTCATTGATAGCTCTTTTGGTGTAGCTCCACCACTTTTCGCCTTTATTTACTATATGAGATATGTCAAACAGCATGATGCCGTCTGTTTTTTCGCGCACCATTTTACCTGCACGCACCAAATTTTCAGGAGCATCATAATATTGGTCTATCAGGAGTCCTCCGTACACTGGCGTAGCTCCATTTACCACTTCCATGGCAAGTTCTGCTGAACCTTCCACCGAATAATACATCACTACGGCTGTACTCATTCCTGCTTCGTATCTTTTTGATACATCGGGCGAAGATGCTTCACAGCGGGTTATTTCTGGAAAATAGCATCCTGTGGTGTACAAATCCAAAAGCTGTGCATAACCGTATTTTTTATACTCTGGTGTTGCCCATGGGAATTTTAACGATGGATCATAAGTATTTGCTGCCCAGTTTACTCCCAATTCATGATACGTGTTGTACCACGCTCCTGTATAATCCCCGAATGACATATCGGGTGCTGTATTTTTTATAGCCTCACGGGCGTTTTTCATAAACGTGAATATCACCTGCGCGCGGTATTCCAACCATTTTTTATACAGTGCTCCTTCTTTTACGCTGTATGTTCCTTCTTCTGTTTTTTCCCACGTGAATATGTCCTGTGGAAAATTTTGTACCTTGGCGCCAATGTATTTTTCAAAATCCTGCCTTGATGTAGCAGAAAAATCCCCTCTTATGTCTTTATAACGTGTACGGTCAAGTATCACGCCGTCTGCCTTGGGGTATTTACGGGCAAATTCTTCAAGTATGGATAGTTCATAGTTTTGTGCTGCTGTGTCGGCTGGGTTTATCATCACTTCATACATTCCATTGTCTTTTCCAGCTATGTCCATTATAGGAAAAAGCCCTTCTGGGGTGTACAGCACTGTTTGCCATTTTTTAATGGTAGTATCTGTGTACGCTGTACCGCGTTGGACATAGGTGTGTCCTTCGGCAAAAATATTAAATGAAAAATGCGCTTCCATGCCTCTATGGTGGGCTTGGTCTATAAAATACTGTACATAGTCAAAAGTATTAGAGCGTGTATATCCGTTCCACTTGGTTAGCAGTGGTGCTATTTCACTTTGGTAAAGGAGGTCTCCTGTTATCGGTTTTACATCCACTACGCAATGTGTTACGCCTATTTCTTTGGCTTTGTCCAAATAATAATCTATACTATCTTGGGTGGAAAACCGCTGAAACGATGCTGTAGCGTCAAACCATAGTAATACTTGTGTTTTATCTTCATATTTTTGGCTACAAGATGTAAATGCTAAAAATGCCAACAATAGAGTATAGATATTTTTTTTCATACAGTCAGATATTGGGTATTAGAAAAAAGGGCAGGTAAATATATATAAACCTGCCCTTGAATTATTAAAAACCAGGTTTTACTCCAAGCTGAAACATTCTATGTATTTTCCCTCAACGGTAAATATGACGTGAAGTTTGCCATTTATCATAGCAAAGTCAGCATCAGTTGTTCCATTACCAGGAGAAACTGCCATAGTTGCATTATATACAAATATTTCTTTGTCCAATGAGTTTTCATTCTCATCTGTTACATCGCATACTTTGTATTTGTCTTTGTTACCACCTTGAGCATTTACTGCTACATAAGCTACAAGTGTACGTCCTTTATACTTAATAGCACGTACGTCTGACACACCAGCCATTACAGTTTTACGTGTTATGGTGCTGAATGTTTTGTTCAAAAGTCCGATGTAATATGCTGTACCACCGTTCATGCTACCACCTATCACGTTAGTGCTGGATGGTAACTGTTCATATGCGGCAAAGAATGAGTTAGTCTCAGGTGCTTCTAATATTTCAGGTGTTGAATTTAGAACTCCGCCTTTTACAGTGTATTTAAGTACACGTGTAGTTTTAGACAGAGCTATCATTATAACTGCATCGCCGTCCAATGAACCTGTGATATTAATACCTGCTGAACGTACATTGGCCACTGACTCATCTGTATATTTGATGTAAGTAGTAGGTGTTGCATCAACACTTTTCCATCTCCATACTACCAATGTTTTAGATGTGTGAGCCATATCCATAACAAGAAGATTTCCTGCTGTATCAGATGTTACCTTACGAACAATACCGCTTATTCCTGTTTTGTCTATACCGGTCTGGTCAAGAGATTTTACAAGTGATGCGTCTGCTGTGTTGTACACGTTAAGAACAATACCACTACCTGTACATGTTACAAATTTATCACCTACTACCGCAAATGCTGTACGAAGGATAGCTGTTTTGTCTTTTGACCAAAGAAGATTAGGTATTATCTGTGGTACGTTGAAAACAAATTTGGTAAGGATGCCATTTGTTCCAGTAATATCTATTTCTGGTGAGTTAAGAAGGTTTATTTCTGAACCGTTAACAAAGTTTTCTATGGTATTGCCATAACCTGTTGTGATGTTAAGTTTTACCTTAGACAGGTCTGTAAATGCAGAGATATTAGTTCTAACGTAAGTCTTATCGCCTACTGTTGATGTAGTGAATGATGCTACTGACTCATCGTTAAATTTAAGGTCAGTGATAGCAGCTGGTCCTACTTCTTGGTCTGTAAGCATTAATTGGTAAGGGTAGCTGGTTGTTTCATCTACACCCAATACAGAGAATGAAACAGGATTGGTGTAGTCTTTTTCTACTCCATTTTGGAAACCTACCAGAGTGCCATTCAAAAAGTTAAGAGTAACTTTTAGTTTTGTAAGGTCTGTTCCTACTGGCACCTGAGCTACTATTTTATCAGCTGTGATAAATGTCTTTTCCTCTGATATAGAAAGTCCTTCTATAATAAAGTCAGTAAGTTTTGGCGCAGAGGTTACTTTAAGGGTGTAATCTACTGTTTTACCAGTGTTGGATTGAAGTTTTACCGCTATTGGTTTACGGCAGTCCATGTAAGTATCATCTGGAAAGTCAACAGCTTTACCGTTTACCACTACCAGTTTTACTTTCATATTGGAAATATCCGTTCCAGCTGCAAATGGAATAATTGCCTCGCTTTCATCAGATGTTACGTTAGAGGCTATTGCTCCATTGATATAAGCACTTGCTATCTTAACGGGTTCCCATGCGCGGGTTTCTTCGTTTTTAGTGCAAGAGCTAAACCCTGCCAATGTGGCAAGACCTAAAACCCAAAGGCTTTTCAGTCCAAATTTAGTTGTTTTCATATCTTTTGAGATTTTATTTATTTTTTATTTCTTTTTAATCATAACCACCGTTGGTATCGCACGGGAATCTCCTTCCGACGCATTATCCGATGGTGTGTTGATTATGGCACCATTGACTGCCATAACAGTAGAGCCGCCACCATCTAAGTTCATTGCGTCTACACATCCCAATGTTCTCATCAACATGGCAAGGTCTTGGAGTTGGAATCCTTTGACGTTTGAACCAGAAGGATATTTTGTCCCTTCGTCAAGAGTCAAAAGGATGATTTTGCCGTCGGCTTTTACGCCTATGGCTGTACGTGCGCGGTTGCCAACGAACTGGTCATCAAACTCAGCTGTTCCAGTGTACACCACTTTTTGGTCTTTTACCAAAATAGGCGCACCACCTATTGCTGTTGTAGGAGCCCAATCATGGCGAATGTCTGCAAATGCAGCAGATGTTGGAGCAGGTAGTGGAGCACTACCCATGGCGTTGCGTACAGGAGTATCAAATCTGTATGTCTTAGAACCAGAATTATAGACCCACTGCGCACTTGATGTGCCGTCCGCCATTATGCCGAAAGCACTACGGGTAGGATAGTATGTATAACTACCTCTGGAAAGAGCTCCTATATTTGAATAGCGAAGAACGGCATTTGTGATGACAAGGGACAAACTGGCTGGTCCGAAGAATCCTCCGTTTGTCATGATGATTGGTTTATCATCAGCGCTTGCCTCTGTGTAGAAAGATTTGATGTTTACTGGTGAAGATTTGTAACCTATTTCTATCTTTGCCTTGGCTGGGTCTATTTCTGCATAATAACCTACTGCTACATCTGAACTTCCTGCTGTTTTTGGCCCATTGTAAGAATACAAACGGATGCCTTCTGGCAGGTTTTTGTCTGTTACCTCAGTCCATGCCAATGTGTATGGAGTGTAAGTAAGTTCTTTGTCCATATTTGGACCTTTATCCACATAGTATGTAGAGGCTTTTACATTGTATGAATGAACAACGTTTTTAAGGTCAGTAAAATTAACAACTTTACCATTTGAATAGTCCTGAGGAGTACCATTTGTAAAACCTTGAAGCGTTCCATTTTTAAATATAAATTTCACAGGCATAGACGTTGTTTTTATCTCTTTGAAATCATCTGATAGAGACATTGACTTGATTGTAATTTCTGAGCCTGAAATATTGACATCTCCGCTTAGTGGAGTTACACCATTAACTATTGCATTAACAAGTGAGAATGCAGGGAACTCTACTTGGCGCAGAGTAAATGTTACATTTATCTTTCTGATGTCATATTGGTAATCCAAAACATCTATCGTTACAGGAGATGAAAAATTATTCGTTTCTCCGTTTTTATAGTTTTTAAGGCTACCGTATTTTACAGCAAACGTTACTTTCAATGCTGAAAGGTCTGTTGGCTGATAAGAAGAGTTAAAATCTGGAATAGTAACGTTCAGATTATTACCTTCCTGCACTACATCACTTTCCAACAATGTATAACCTTCTACGGTAAGTGATATGATAGGGTCTACTTTTTTAGGTTCTTCCTTGGTAGAACAAGCCACCACAGATGCCCCCACTGTAAGTAGTACCACTGCCAACGACAATATTGTTTTCAATGTTTTTATCATTGCCTTGTTTTGTTATTTTTCTTGTATATTATCCAGTGAAAATGCTTTTTGCATATTTTCTGTAAATGAATCCCACTGCACATAGCAATGGTCAAAAATCATAAGACCAGCACTATTTCTCAGTGATGCACCAAATACCTCAGCTTGCTGCTCTGGTATAAGGTCTGGCATACTCATAGAACCGTAAATAGGTACCTGACCATTGGTTAGTATATTGCCCAAAGTGATGTATTTATTTACCTCTTTATCTGTTTTGAAGTAAGTACCTATCATCAAAAAGTCCAAATACGGCAGGTATGCTGTCTTATAATAATCTTCTGTGTATATAGATGTTTCAGGAAAACCCAAACGAGAATCATAACGAAAATCGGGTGATGCCCAGTTAACGCCATTTTGCCAATAAGCCTCGTACCATGAACCAACGTAAGCAGATAGTTTAAGATTTGGCTTTTCAGCTTTTTTCTCATCTACCAAAGCACGCACGCGAGCTACATAGTCATGAATTATACCACTACGGAAAGTAACCCACTCTGTAAAATGCTGTCCTCGTACCATGTTCCCAGTGGAATCTATCGCAAAAGCATCCGAAGGGAAAGCCTCCAATTTCTTGCCTTTTTGTTCCAAATAAACTTTGAAAGCATCGGCAGAAGCAGGTGAAAAGTCTCCGTAAACATTGTCATAACGGCAACGGTCTAAAACCACAGCATCTATGTCATAGTTTTCTATCACCTCGCGTATGCGAAGAAGTTGATAGTCCTGCACTTCTTTAAGTAGAGGATTGACAAATGTTATGGATATTGCATTGCCTGCGGCTGCTTTTTTACCAAAAGTACTCTCGGTAAGAGGAAGAACGGCACCTTTGTCCTCAGGACGTTGCACCATTTCCACCCACTCAGGATGTGCTTTTGCCATAGGTCCTTCACCCAAAGTTATGTTTCCTTCGGTAAAAGAGTTAAATGAAGCATACACGCGCATACCATGTTTATGAGCTATACGAACCATAGATTCCAAAAGGTCAAAAGACGATGCTGGTAGAGCTTTTTTAGGGTGTTTTATGTTAGTGTAATATGGACTGTGAGAAAGAGGAGCTTTTTTGTATGACACAAAACCCTCTGGTCCTTTCACATCCAGACCAAACGAAGTAACACCAGCATTTTTGCTTTTCAGCACCATATCCTCTACATCGGCATCGCTGCGCAATGTTTTGGCGTTAGGGAACTGTTCTACCCACATGACAACGTCTGGGGTCTCGGTTTTGGTGGTCTTGTAAAATACCACTACCGATGTCTCGGCATACTTTTTGTCTTTTTTGGTAACTGCTATGTCAAAATAATTGACTCCTTGGCTCAGCTCTATTGGCAAAGCAAAAACGCTGTCCGCAGATATTTCTGTGGTAGCACCTCCTACTTTGGTGAGAGACACCTTAAAGCCTTTTCCTGCTCCGTTTATCACCCCTTTTAGAGTGTCTGTGGAGTTAAGAGTGGTGTACATTTTGTCATTGGACATAGTGATAGCCACTGGCGCATTTTTTCCACCCAAGGCAGAAACATCACTCAGCGCTATAACCTGACCGTCAAGACGCAATTTTACGACATCTCCTTTTTTGAAGTTTTCCGAAAGATATTTTACTACCCCTGTTTTAGTTTGTGTCTCACTTGCCAAAAGAGCAAATCCGTTTTCAGGTATTTGTGCCTTAGCCGATGTTCCTACCGTAATGACACGCACCACGGTATTATTGGCATCAACCAAAACAACTGCTGTTTCTTTGCTTTCCGTGCCGGTGGTAGGTGTAAAGTCTGCTGTGAGCATGACTATACTACCATCTTTACCCATAACGGTAGAAGGATTGACAAAAGAAACCTGTTTTTCCACTCCACGTACTACCATGGTAACGTCGGCAGGAGCTGCCTCCACTGTGAATTTTTCCACAGGAATGTCAGTGGTGCTTCCGCATGCCCACAGGAGCATTGAAGAGACTAAAAGGGTAATATTTCTAGATACTTTTTTCATTTAATGTGGTTGGATTGTCTGTTTTTTTATTAGGGTATATTTTTATTTTGCTAAAACACTTTTTACTGTATCCCAATATTTCTTTGATGTGGAAGCATTGAAAAGGTCATTGTTAAGATGAACCATATCAAAAATCATCACATTTCCAGTGCCACGAGCCGCTGTAACCAAACAGTTTTGGAAAGCTGTAAGCCCAGCACCAGCACTTGCTTTGTCCAAAGTGGTAAAATCCTCCACGTTCAACGATGCCGCTATGGGTGTTGCCCCGTTTATAACGGTCTTTGATGTGGTGATGTACCCTTGCACGGTGCTTATATTTGAGGAGTAGCATCCTGTCATGATAAAATCCAAAAGTTCGGCATATCCGTAATTTTTGTACTCAGGTGTTGCCCATGAGTATGTTTTGGAAGTATCATAAGTCTTTGATGCCCAGTTTACACCTTCATTATAATAAGAACCATACCACGCTCCAACATATGCGGCAAATTCCTTACCGTTAGCCTTAGCGTGTGATTGTGCTTTTGCAAAGAAACCATATATTACACTGGCGCGATATTCCAACCATTTTTTGTACCATTTACCTTGTGTGATGGCTGTGGTGGCAGAACCTGTACGTTTGTATATGTCCTCTGGAAAATTAACCACCTTTTCTCCTATGTATGCCTCAAAGGCTGCACGGGTAAGGTCTGAAAAATCACTCTCCAAATTATCATGACGTCCACGGTCTAAAACCACCCCTTTGACAGCATAAGCAGATGTAATCTCATCTATTATTGACAACAAATAATTCTGGACATCTATATTGCCTGGGTTCAAAAAGGCTGCTGGTTTTATATTTTTACCTTTGTAAAAATCCCATGCCGATGTTATCTGTGCCGAACTTACATTCCACACATAGCTCTGAGATATCCATTCTGGATGGCTTTTTGCCAAAATATCACGGTTTTCATTACAATATGGAGTGTAAAGATGTCCACCGACAAATGTGTTCATTCCGGCGTAAATATTTACTCCTCCTACTTGGGCTGCTATATCAACAAATGCTTTTAAGTAATCAAAAGTAGCTGTACGGGTAAATGTGGAACCATTTTTGTACCATGAGCGGAAAATAGGAAATTTTGAGCTATTGTAAAGCACTTCTCCTGTTATAGGGCGCACGTCCACCACTAAATCTGTTATACCACATTCCTTGGCTTTGGTTACATACTTGCGTATGGAGTCTTCGCTGTTGGAAAGGCGTGGAAAATTAGATGTAGCATCCACCCAAAGAAGATATTTCTTTGTTACCTTGGGAACATCTGGGTCTTTTGGGTCATCTCCTCCGTTTTTAGAGCAGGACATCATACCCATGATAAGAACAATGGATGTAGCTATTAAAATTACTTTTTTAAACATTGTTAAAATATTGAATTACATAAGTGTTACGTTGGAAAAAGTGGGCTGAAAGCAGGCTTTCAGCCCACCCACACTCAACAATTTATACCCTACTTTACGAGGCTATTTGCCTTCGTAACCGTCATAGCCCTTATTCTGTGTTATCTGAGGGGCTTTATTACGCTCTGTCTGAGGTATAGGGCTAAGGTTAAATGCCTCATCCCAATAACGACGCTCATCACGAACGCGCAACATATCTTTATATTTTTCGTAAGATGGTATGTCATTAAGATTATGACGTGAACCATCAAGGTCTGTCGGGGTAGATTTTGCGTAATCTGGTACAGCTGTTACACCTTTTGATGTTGCATAAGCTGCAAATCCGTCATAGCTATCTTTATTTTTAGACAAAGTAGCTGGGTCTTTCCAGATAGGGAATCCGTAAGTAGGTTCAGCATTTGCTATGTCTCCTATTCTCCAACGACGCAAATCAAACAATGTAAGACCTTCACGAGGAAGTTCCACTTTGCGTTCACGACGTACCAACTGGCGCATAAGTTGTTGGTTACCTTGTTTTTCAGCTGCAACATCTGGCATACCTGCGCGGTTACGCACTTTGTTCATAGCTGCATAGACTGTTCCGTCCAATTCTCCAAGTTCTATCTTAGCCTCGGCGTATGTGAGAAGTATCTCAGCGTAACGCATGATGACATAGTTAGTGTTGTTGGCTGCCTGTGGTATATCGTCAAAGTTTAGATATTTTTTCCACATATAACCTACACCGTTTTCAGCGAAGGCGTACTGTTGAAGACCTCCGTCGCGGTCGCGGTTGACACGAGTTTCCCATTCTTCGGTGTTGTAGTTCCAGAATTGTGTTTTGATGTTAAACAGCTCTACTACGAATTTTACTTTCTCACCGTTATTACCTATCATGATATCTCCGTGAGTATAGATGTTGTAGTGAAGACGTGGGTCACGGTTGATGAATGGTTTGTCCGGGTTATATCCTGAACCTTCTTCATCTATACGTTTACCGTTAGCCATTTCGTATGTATCTACCAAAAGGTTGGTAGGAAAACGTCCTGACTGTGCTATGTTACGGCTACCGCAACCATAAGCCAAGTAGTTGGTTTTGCCCAATGTGGCATCACCTGCATACATAAGTTCAAAAATGATTTCATTTTTAACCTCAGCTGTTGCTTGTCCTGCATTGGTGAAAAGAGCTTCGTAGTCAGAAGCAAGGTCGCGTCCGCTGTTATCCATAATGTCTTTGGCAGCATCACGAGCTATTTCAAAGTATTTGGTAGCTTCTGCTGTTTTTCCTTCTGCTGCAAGTATGCTTCCTTGGTTAAGAGCCATACGTGCTTTTAGTCCCAAAGCAAATGATTTATTGGCACGTCCCCAGTCTGTTGTAGCTGAGTAAGACCATGGCAACCATGTAGCTGCTTCATCCAAATCTTTGAACATAGAGTCTAAAACCTCAGCTACTGGACGACGTGTTACATTCATCCATTCTTCTTTTGGAAGGTATGCAGTAGTCATAAGAGGCACTTCTCCGAAAAGGTTTACAAGCATATAGTAGAAATATGCACGTAGAGTTTTGATTTCAGAGATGTATTGCATACTTTTTGGTTCTGATGCAAATTTTTCCATGTAAGGTTTTGCACCGTCCAAAACAGTGTTACAACGTGCTATGGCTGTGTAGCTGTATGCCCAAAGAGCTTCCCATGCAAACACTGTTGCCATTTTGCCACCAGCACCAGCTGTTTCGTTGATAGAACGTTCAATGCCATAAGGTGTGTAGTGGTCTAAAAGTTCCAAATAAGGAATAGCAGAACCACTTACATCCAAATATACCTATTGGTAGCAACCGTTAGCACCTAAGCGCAGAGCTGCTTCGTTGTCATAGAACGTACCTGATAGGTAATCGCTCATAGGCTCACGAGTCAAATATTTGTCGCATGAGCAAAGGGCTGCCAACGCTACAAATACTGCTATAAATTTGATATTTATCTTCTTCATTTTCTTTTAATTTTTAGGGTTAGAATCTAAGGTCCAGACCGAATGTATAAGTTTTCATGATAGGATAAAACTCACCACCTGCTGTACCTGACATACCTGCTTCTGGGTCATAACCAGCTGGGTAGTTAGATATGGTGAATAGGTTTTGTCCGCTGACAAAGAAACGAAGGTTGCTTATACCTGCTTTCTGAGTAAGGTTCTTAGGAAGAGTATAGCCCAATTCTACGTTTTTCAGACGAGCATACGCACCGTTGCGTATCCATTTGTCTGAACGTGTAAAGTTATTTCCAGAGGCGGATTCTGGAAGAAGTATAGGATATTCAGCATTGATGTTGTCCTCTGTCCAGAAGTCTGTTTGGTGAGAGAATAGTGCAGAACCAGTAGTAAATGGTTTTACACCTATACCATTATAATATACTGATTTTTGTCCTACACCTTGGATAAAGATAGAAAGGTCTATTCCTTTCCACTCACCATTAAGTTTGATACCGTAGTTGTAGTGAGGGAACGCATCGCCAAGATATACCATATCGTCTTGGTTTATAACGTTATCCTCATCAGGGTTTTGGTTTACATATTTTACAAAACCAAGACGTGGATTTTCTTTATCAAAATAAGGAGCGTCTATAAGTTCCTCAGCTGTATTGAAATATCCGTCTGTTACATAACCCCAAATACCGTTAGCTGAATAGCCTTCCATAAGGGATTTGTCTTGGTAAGTCTGCCCTTTAAGGTCAGTTACTTTGTTGCGTACATCATCCAATACCAAAGTTGCAGAATAGTTAAAGTCTCTTACTTTTCCTTTATAAGAGATAGAAACCTCCCAACCTTTGTTCTCCATGTTAGCAGCATTGGTGTATGCAGGAGAAAGACCTATGTAATATGGAGGTGGGAATTTCATTATCATATCCTCTACTTTCTTGATGAAGTAATCACCAGTAACAGTGATTTTGTCATTTAGGAAACCAAGGTCAACACCCACGTTGAACTGTTTAGATTTTTCCCAAGTGATGTTAGGGTTACTCATGGTAGTGATAGCTACACCTGAGTTAAGCTCTTTGTTGAACCAATAGCTCCAACCAGTATCTACTGTTGCGTATGAAGGGTAGTTAGTACCTACGCTTTGGTTACCCAAAATACCGTATGATGTACGGATTTTAGCCATATTCATAACGCCTTTTACACTTTCCATCCAGTTTTCTTTTGTAAGCACCCAACCTAATGATACAGAAGGGAACATCCCCCAACGTTGGCTTTTAGCAAAACGTGAAGAAGCATCCCAACGAGCATTGACTTCCAAAAGATATTTTTCTTTGTAGTTGTAGTTCAAACGAGCAAAGAAAGAAGCCATAGCCCATGAGTTAGCTCCACCTGAAGCAAGAGCATCTCCTGAACCGTTAGAAAGATATTCTTTTCCAGGAATATCAAATCCGTTCTTGGTAGCACGAAGGTTTTCATAGTTATTATCCTCAGCGGTAAAACCTCCTAAGATTTTAAAAGCATGGTCTTCTGCTATGTTGAACTCATAAGAAGCCTGAGCGCGGTAATAGTTGCGCACTGTGCGGTTCCATATCTCTACCAATGACGCATCAGAAGGAGGGTAAGAACCTTGAAGGTTACCTTGGTAGTAGTAGTTATATCCACGGATAAATGTTTTATCACGCTGAGATACTGTACGTTTACTTACTTGTCCAATGATTTCAAGACCTTTTACAGGAGTCAAAACCAACTGAGCATTCAATGTTACGTCTGGTGTGCGTGTTACATGCTCACCAGCCTCTTTTGCCACAGCGATAGGGTTATCACCGTTTTTACCTTCACCGTATGTTCCGTCTGCGTTTATACCAGGAAGCTCTCCTAACATATAAAGAGATTTGTTGATGATACTTTTGGCAGTAGAAAGAGATGGTTGAGTGCGGTTAGCCTGAACAAGATTGGCATCCACCTGCAAACGAGCCCATGAATTTATCTTGATATCTGTATTCAAACGGATACTGTAACGTTCATAGTTACTGTTAGCTATAAGACCATCTTGGAATGTATAGTTACCTGTACCCATAAATTTGATATTGTCATTACCACCACTTACAGTTACTGTGTGGTCTGTAAGAAGAGCTGAGTTTTTAACTACTTCATTGAACCAGTCTGTCTCATGGCGAGTCCATTGGTCAGCTTGGAAATTGCGATACTGGTCTATTAGTTCTGCATCGTACACTGGTTTTGCAGCGCCATTGTTTTCAGCGGCTATATTTGTGTACATCATATTATCTGCTACACTTATACGATTAGGCATATTGGTAGGAGACTGTGAAGTAACTGTTCCTTTATATGTTACCTGAACAGGACCACCTTTACCACGTTTAGTTGTGATAAGGATGACACCATTGGCAGCGCGCGCACCATATATAGATGCAGAAGCAGCGTCTTTCAATGTAGAGATAGACTCTATGGTGTTAGGGTCTACACGGTCTATACCCATTTCAACACCATCCACCAAGATAAGTGGGTCTTGTCCTGCGTTGATAGAACCTGTACCACGGATACGGATACTTGCTCCGTCGGCACCAGGCTCACCAGAAGACTGCTGAGCAACGACACCAGACATAGCGCCCTGTAACAATGTAGATGTGCTAACAGCTGAGCGTTTTACAAGTTCCTCACCTTTAACAGCAGAAACGGCTCCTGTAAGAGTTACTTTCTTCTGTGTAGCATAACCTACTATCACCACATCATCCAGCACTGCTGCATCCTCAGACATGGTAATTTTTAGTGTTGACTGTCCGTCATACGCCAAAGATACAGTTTTGTATCCCACGAATGAGAATGTCAATGTTTGTCCTTTTTGGACAGCGATGGCAAATTTACCATCAAAATCGGTAGTCGCACCTGTTTTTGTACCTTCAACCTTTAAGTTTACACCCGGTAATGGTTGGTTTGACTGGTCCACAACCACTCCTGATATTTGTTTTGTTTGCGCAAAAGCAAATACCGAGCATAAAGCAAAGAGTACCATTAGTAT
>JAQUTH010000115.1 GCA_028709885.1 Flavobacteriales bacterium | reverse complement strand
TAGTCAGCGGAGCTTCCTGGGTTAGTCAGCATCAACGCTACGGCTTTTGCTATATCCATGGTAGCACCTCCACCAACGCCTATGATACCGCTGGCTGTGCCGTATTTTTTAACTATATCGTCGCGTCGAGCATCTACCTGCCATGTGGATGGTTCATGAGGGTTTACATCTACAAAGACTATTTCGTCGCGTCCTTTTAGTGGAAAACGTGATACGAATTTCTCATTTCCGTTGAAAAAATTGTCTATGAAAAAAATGAAAGGTGCATCGCCTTTGCGGTGAGGTTCCAATATTTCACTCAGTTGGTTTAAACTGCCACGTCCGAAACATACGAATGGGACTTGTGGAAAATTTCTGTATTTCATATTCTTAAATTTTTGGTTTCTATTTTATGCTTTTGATTGCTCGTTTTTCTTGACTATATAATCTATGCTCTCAAAATACTTCATGTCAGGGCTTTGAGGGTATTGTTTTTTGTCTAAAACCCACGCTATATTCAGATACAAATATACACCACCTTTTTCACATAAGGTAAAAATTTTATCTTCTCCTATCACTTCATATTGGTGTAGCATAGCTAATTTATGGTAATAACTCTTAACTTTTCGTCTGGCGGAGTCTATATCGGACATCCATTTTTTGTCCTGTTCAGTTATTTCAGACTTGTCTACGGTGGACATGAGAGCGCACCAACGGTTTAGTTTTTCAGGGTCAATACCTGCTTTCTGCTCTTTTGATGCCTTCAATGAGCCAAGTGTGCGAAAAGCTATGCCGAGGTCTTCATTGAAATAGGCGTCATTGTATTTTTCAAATAACAGAAAATCAGCGTTTTTCTTTAAAATGCGTTGGTGTCTCAGTGTGAACCATACGCTTGTAGCGGCTGTTATAAGCGTTAGTATAAGAGAGATAAAGCCTAAATATTCTTTCATATTTAATAAGTTTTATTTCTGAAATCTGTTACAGTGTAAAGCGTTATTGTATTGGTACGCTGAGCGTTAGGAGCGTCCTTGTCTGCACTGCGTGCCACTATCACCATGTCATCTCCACTTATCAACGCACTGGGGTAGCAAGATGAAAAACGTGCATCATAACTGCTTTTTATCACCTGAGCCATGCACCAATCCACGGCATTTTTTGAAAAACTGAGTATCAAACGGTGCCTTTCGTTATTTGGTAGCCCAAAAATGCCAGTCTTTTTAATAGCATCCAGAGTGAGCATACTGTCAAAAGATTGATTAGTAACAGACCAATATAACTGACTCTTAGGTTCATAGATAATATTAAACTTCAAATGCCCTCCTAAAAAAGGAACATACGTCATTTTCATACCCGAAGGAGACAGCGGTAACGAAGGGTGAAAAACGCCGCCGTGTTCTGTCATTTTGACTACCTGAGCCATGTTTACGCCAGAAGTGTGGCTTCGCAAAAAGATGTACAATGCGTCTGTATCATACCAAATGTGGTCTTTTGAACAAATATCCACCACATTTCCTTCCAAAAAACCAAGAGGAGAGTTTTGCAAATCTTCACTTAAATCTACCGCTTCGTTTTCTTTTACAGGGTAAAAAGGAATTCCAAAACCATTGCCAGAGATAATAGAAGTGAGTTCTTTGAAACTTTTTTCCTCACTGCGCCTCCATGATTTTGCGTCCAAAAGGTCAGCATTTACATCAGCACTCCACAGCACTGGTGCCAAATCTGCCACCGCCCAGCCTTTTATGGTGTTTGGTGCTGTGTGGCGCTCCATTGCTATGTGTATCTGTCCGTTTTTGAAGACGATGCTACCTGATGAGGCGTGCCATTTTTCTTTGCGTGTAAGGGTGGTAACAGGACTAAATGAACGCCCGTAATCTGTTGTTTTGGTAATTTTTACGTTGTCATCATGTCCCATTATATAAATGCTTTCTCCTATGGCAAAAGTATGGGCATGGTAAAAAGGAAAATGTCCTCTTTCTTGCCATGTATCGCCCATATCTGCCGATATTAGCATTGTTCCTTCTTTGCCATTGTCAAAAGTAACGGCTAACACTCCGCTATGCGTTTGTGCTATGGCAGGGGTGTAGCAAAAAGAGCCTTTTTCCAAAGACTTGTATATTACTTTTTCTATGACAGAAGGTATTTCCATGTGTTATTTTTGTAGTGAACGAAAAAGTTGGCAAGCGTTTTTAAGGTCTATCGGGGTATCTACCTCCATGGAAACAAATGGAGCTTCCACCATTTTGATGTGTTTGCCATATTCCAAATAGCGGATACATTCTACTTTTTCTATCGCTTCGTTTTGTAGCATTTCCTCGGCTGCAAAATCCAGCAAAGACTGTTTTCTGAAAGCGTAAACACCTACATGTTCATAATATTTAGCTGAGTAACCCTCGCGTGGGTATGGTATAGGTGAACGAGAAAAGTACAGAGCAAAATTGTTTTTGTCCATCACCACCTTGACATAGTTAGGGTCTGTGATAAAAGCAGGATTTTTTATTTCCTGAACCATGGATGCGAGGTCTATCTTGTCTGCATCGTTCCCGAAAAACACAGATATAAGTTTTTCCAACGGCTCACGTGTAACGAAAGGTTCATCGCCCTGCACATTGACTATGATGTCGCAGTCTATGTCTTTTACAGCCTCGGCTATTCTGTCTGAACCTGTTTCGTGATGTTTTATGCTACGGATGACCTTACCTCCGTTTTTAACCACTGCCTCGGCTATACCGTCATGGTCTGTTGCAACATAGACATCGTCAAAAAGCCCCGTTGCCATTACTGAATCGTACGTGCGGGCAATGACTGGTTTTCCGCATAGGTTTGCCAGCATTTTACCCGGAAAACGGGAAGAGTCATACCGCGCAGGTATCATTGCTATTATTTTCATTGTTTTATATGTATTCTATATTGAGGGTTAAAATTACGATAATTGTGCGTAATAAAAAAGTAGCATTTGTTTTTAATTTTACATGAAATCTACAAAAAAACAGCCACCCGAAGATGACTGTTTGGTTGTAAAAAAAAAGGTCTATTTTCCAAAAACTTCTTTCAGTTTTGCAATGATAGGAGAATTTTCTGCTCCGCCGGCTTCTACTAATTCTACTACGCCGTTAGGATTGACCAGTACTTTGGTAGGCACGGCCGTTATGTTAAAGAGCATAGGAATTACTTGTATAGAGTCATTCTGTACATCCATAGAAGCGTTTTTCCATGATATGTTGTCTTCTATCATCGCGTTTTTGACACGTTCCTGAGAGTCATTTACAGCTATGCCGACTATCTCAAAACCTCTGCTGTTGTATTTTTTGTACATTTCCACCAGTGAAGGATTCGTCATGCGGCAAGGAGAACACCAACTGCCCCAGAAATCTATCAAGAGCCATTTGCCACGGTAGTCAGAAAAAGAAAAATTCTTTCCTTCGGTATCTACAAAGGTAAAATCGGGTAGTTCTTTGCCTTCTCTTACGCTTTTTTCGGCTATGTCTATTGTGTTTTTGATGTTTTTGCCTATTTCATGCTCTTTTATTCTGTCCGAAAGCTTACCGTAAGCTACTTTCAAGTCTTCCAAAGGTATTTCACGGGAGATGAAAGAAACGAGGTAAGCAGAGTAGAAAAGGTCTGGATTTTTCTCGGCAAAGTACAGTATGGTACTGATAGTGCGGTGCCAGTTTTCTTTTACGCTTTCCATGACTTTGGCTTTAAGCTCAGCGTCATTATTTACCAGAGACTTTGTATAATCATCTTGAAGAGAGTATGTTATGGCATTTAGTTTTCTCAATGTGTCAAAAGATTCCAATTCGTACATTCCACCTTTTGGCTGTGCGCGTTTCAAAGAGTCCACCGATGATGTTATGGTAAGTTTTTCTCCCGATGCGTTGATGAATGTGGAGAGTGAGTAGTCCACTTCGTTTTGAGCATTTATGCCATCTCTGGATAGGGAAATGGTTACCCATGTAGGGTCAACGTATGGTACGCAAAAGTCTGCTTTTCCGTTTTTAAGAGGGATGATGGTATCTTTCTTGTTTTCTGCTAAGTAGCTAATTTTCAACTGGTCTGAGTCTGTGGCATCTGTTATGTCAAAGTCTATTTCCCATTTGTCTTTCGGTGTGGATGAGCAAGCGTATGCCAATGAGGCTATGGATGCTAACAGTAGTGCTTTTTTAGTGTTTTTCATGAAAAAATATGTTGTGTTTTATTCTGTAAAGTTACAAAAATGAAAATGCAAAAATCTTATGAAAATCATAAAAAAAAGCCCCGCAGTAGGCGGGGCTTTTTTAGCCATAGAGAGTTTATTTGACGTAAACTTCTCCTAATTCTTCTATAAGTTTCAATGCGATAGGGTCATCTTTTTCATGGTAACCTATTGAAATAACGGATATTTTGCCTTCTGGGTCTATCATTATTTTACAAGGGTAACCAGGAACGTTGTAAATGTTAGGTAGTTGGTCAGCTCCTTCGGTCTGTGCAACGTTGGCATGACGCCAAGGTAGTTTATCATCAACGATGGCTTTTTTCCAGTTTTCTACTTTGTCTCTGCACGCTATGCCGAGTATTTCAAAGTCCTTGCCACCGTATTTGTCGTACAGTTCTACAAGCCCTGGATTACCTCTTCTGCACCATATGCACCAGCTACCCCAGAAGTCCAAAAGAACCCATTTCCCGCGAAAATCGGATAGTTTTAGTTCATTGCCGTCTATGTCTTTAAGGGTGAAGTCAGGTGCAGGCATACCTACCTGTATAGCACGTATGCGTTCCAATTTTTCTGATATTTTTTTGCCGTAAGACGATGCTTTTACATTTTCTGAAAATGCATTGTATAGAGGGTCAATAGTAGAAAGACTGTCGCGTAGCATGTTAGAGAGCAGAGCAGCTGAATATACCTTATCTGGATTAGCTTTGATATATGCAACGTTTAGAATTTTCTGCTGGTCTGATATTTTATCATATTCAGCTCTGATACTGTCTTTTTTCTCCTTTGGAGCTTTTTGGTATTCAGCGTATATGTCGTACTGTTTCTCAGATAGAGATTGTACCTTTTTAACATTTTCATCAGCATAAATGCCTCCGTTAAATGTTGAATAACCAAGAGTTTCTATTTTTCCGTTTACCTGTATGGTAGCTGGTTTTTCAAAGAAAATGGATGCTTTTGTCATGCCATCAACTTTGTCTTCTCCTGCTTTTATGTAGCTGTAGTAAACGTATCCTGCCTCTTTGAAAGGGTGTGTGTATGTTATTTTCTCGCCGTTTTTCTTTACCGTTATGGTGTCAGACACTTTTTCGGTAGGAATGGTGAAAACGAAACGTCCGCCAACGGTAGCGTCGGAAGAAATCTCTACTTTGAGGTCTTTGTTTTGTGCCTGCGCTCCTATGCAAAAAAGTGCGGATAGGGCAAATAAAGCTGTTTTTTTCATGTAATATTATTTTGCGTTAAAAAACGGTTTTTATAGCGCGTATCATAGCTTCGGTGCGTTTTTTTACATCTTCATCACTCCAAGAAAGGTTGATAGCTGTGGAAATGTTACGAGATATGATGTCATCTGACTGAGGGAACTGTGCGGTAGAGTAGTCTGGCATACGTTCCAGCACTTCTTGTGGCAAACGGTATAATGTAGCGCGTTCTTTTATATGGAACCAGCGACGTATGTAGTGCCAGTTGTTGTTATAGTAGTGGAAAACACCGCCAACGCCCTCATTAGCAAGAGCTTTGTTGGCTTTTTCGGCTTGTTCCAAATTTTCAAAAGAGAAAGAAAGGAATGTAGCATTGTCTCCTTCTTCATCCAATATTCTGCGGAATTTAAGACGTGGGAATTCTGCTTTGAGAGCATCTTTCATATATTTTTTCACCCAACGTTGACGGTCAAGTATGGCGTCAAGTTTTCTGAACTGTGCCAGACCTATGGCAGATGCAAGTTCGTTTACGCGGTAGTTGAGTCCCAAGAATGGATGTAGGTCCGCACCTCGGTCTACTCCTTTGTGGTCATGTCCATGGTCTGTGTATCCGTCTGCTTTTAGGGCATATTCGTCATTGTTTGTAACCATAGAGCCTCCTTCGCCCATGGTAACTATTTTTACGTAGTCATAAGAAAAACATCCCATGTCGCCAAAAGTACCCATGTGTTTGCCTTTATATGTAGTGCCGTTAGCTTGGCAAGCGTCTTCTATGAGTATGAGGTTATGCCTTTTGC
>JAQUTH010000114.1 GCA_028709885.1 Flavobacteriales bacterium | reverse complement strand
CTTCATGTGAGGAGTACTCTGAGCGCCATCTATAAGCACTTTTGCTCCTACCTCATGTGCCAGACGAGCTATTTCTTTCACAGGATTGACCGTGCCTAAAACATTTGAAACGTAAGCCACAGCCACCATTTTAGTGCGTGAAGAGCTCAGCATTTCTCGGTATGCCTCCATGTCCAAAACACCGTTGCCGTCCATAGGAATGACTCTGAGTGTAGCTCCCGAGCGTTGGCAAGCCATTTGCCAAGGTACTATGTTTGAATGGTGTTCCATAGTGCTCACTATCACTTCATCGCCTTTTTGGAGTATTTGTCCGTACCCTGAGGCTACCGTGTTTATAGAGTCTGTTGTCCCTTTGGTGAAAATTACTGTTGCGCTTTCAGGGGAATTGATAAAGTGGCGTACTTTTTCTCTGGACTGCTCCATGGCATCGGTGGCTCTTTGAGATAGAGTGTGAATACCGCGGTGTACGTTAGAGTTTATGGTGTGGTAATATTCGTCTATGGCGGATACTACACATTGTGGTTTTTGGGTGGTAGCTCCGTTGTCCAAATACACAAGAGGGTATCCGTTTATACTTTGTTCAAGTATCGGAAATGCTGTTCTTATGTCGTGTATATCTATCTTAGACATATTTTTATATTTTAAGTAATGAAGATATTGCGTTTTCAAGACCTTCTTTGAGCCATTCTTCGCTTATCACATCAAGAGGTTCTTCGGCAAAAGAGCGAATGAGCATACCGCGTGCTGTGGCATAGCTTATTCCTCGGCTCTGCATATAGAAAAGGGCATTTTCATCTATCTGTCCTATGGTTGTTCCATGGGAACAGCGTACATCGTCGGCATATATTTCCAACTGAGGGTCCGATTCTATTTGTGCAGTAGAGCTGAGTAATATGTTGTTGTTTTTTTGGTAAGCCTCTATTTTTTGTGCATGAGGTTGTACTATTATTTTCCCGTCAAAAATAGCATGAGAATCATCATCAGCCACATATTTAAATGCTTGATAACTGGTGCAGTGTTCAGCATTGTGATACATACGCACTGTGTTTTTGACCGTTACATCTTTTTTGGTTAGAGAAAAACCGAAAAGTTTGGTGTCGGTAGCCACTTCATCGCTGTGAATGTTAAAGTCATTTTCCTGACTTCCTCCCAGTGATATCAGTGAGTACACAAAACTGCTGTCTTTTAACTGATGAACAGCGGTATCCGTTTTTTTATCGGTAGCGTCTATGCGTATGATGCGTAGATGTGCGTTTTGCTCTACTTTTATGTTGTACGAAGGCGTTTTAGCATCGCTTATCTCTATGATAGATACATTGGCATTTTTCTCTATTGAAAGGTTTAGCGAGGCATCATCGGTGCATTTTAAGATATAAGTCTCTGCTTCTCCTGTGTTTTTAAGAGTCAAAGAAGAAGGACTGTCCACCTCTATCAGGGTCAAATCTTCTGGTATTTGAACTATATTTTTAGCATCCATGGTTATTCAAAATCTTTTATGAGCCAGTCATAACCTCTTTCTTCCAGCTCCAACGCCAGATTTTTGTCCCCTGTCTTAATTATGCGCCCGTGATACAGAACATGAACAAAGTCAGGCACTATGTAGTCCAAAAGGCGTTGATAGTGAGTTATGACTATGGTAGCGTTTTCTGGACTTTTCAGTTTATTGACACCGTTGGCAACTATTCTCAGAGCGTCTATATCCAATCCAGAGTCTGTTTCGTCAAGAATAGATAGTTTTGGTTGCAGAGCAGCCATTTGAAATATCTCGGCGCGTTTTTTCTCACCACCAGAAAATCCTTCGTTAAGACTGCGGGACAAAAACTTAGGGTCAAGCTCTACCAAAGCAGCTTTTTCCTTGATAAAACGCAAAAGTTCCCCAGCAGGCATTTCAGGCAATCCTTCGCTGGCACGTTTTTCATTTATGGCAGCTTTTATAAAATTGTTGACCGTAACACCTGGTATTTCCACAGGATATTGGAAAGAGAGAAAAATACCTTTGTGCGCACGCTCCTCAGGTGAAAGAGCGTCTATGTCCTCACCTAAAAAAGTTATAGAACCGGCCGTTTTGGTGTATTTTGGGTTACCAGCTATAACGGATGAAAGGGTACTTTTACCGCTACCGTTAGGTCCCATGATGGCGTGAACTTCACCCGGACGCACCACAAGGTTTATCCCTTTGAGAATTTCGTTGTCCTCTACTTTGGCTTTTAAGTCTTTTATTTCTAACATCTTTGTCTTGTTTTTTCGTTAATTATCATCCTACGCTACCCTCCAATGATATTTCCAGAAGTTTCTGAGCCTCCACCGCAAATTCCATAGGAAGTTTGGAAAGGACATCTCGTGAAAAACCGTTTACTATCAAAGCAACAGCCTTTTCGGTAGAAAGACCGCGCTGATTACAGTAAAATATCTGTTCTTCGCTTATTTTAGAAGTGGTAGCCTCATGCTCCACCATAGCAGTAGGGTTCTGACTTATTATTTTTGGAAAAGTGTGAGCACCACAATGGTCGCTCATAAGCAAGGAATCACACTGGGTGTAGTTACGCGCACCTTCGGCATTTTTTCCTATTTTGACCATACCGCGGTAAGCGTTTTGTGAACTACCAGCCGATATTCCTTTGGAAATGATGGTACTGCGAGTGTTTTTTCCCAAATGTATCATTTTGGTGCCTGTATCAGCCTGTTGGAAATTATTGGTCATAGCCAAAGAGTAAAACTCGCCCATAGAATTGTCGCCCAAAAGCACACAGGAAGGGTATTTCCATGTAACGGCAGAACCAGTCTCAACCTGTGTCCACGATATTTTGGCAGAAGTGTGGCATAGTCCTCTTTTGGTAACAAAATTGTAAATACCGCCTACACCGTTTTTGTCTCCTGGATACCAGTTTTGAACGGTGGAGTATTTTATCTCGGCACGGTCCATGGCTATAAGCTCCACCACAGCAGCGTGAAGCTGGTTTTCGTCTCTCATAGGAGCGGTGCAACCTTCCAGATATGACACGTAAGAATCATCGTCTGCTATTAGTAGCGTGCGTTCAAACTGTCCTGTTCCTGACTGGTTTATGCGAAAATAAGTGGAGAGTTCCATTGGGCAACGTACGCCTTTTGGTATGTAGCAAAAAGAACCGTCCGAAAAAACGGCCGCGTTTAGTGCTGCGTAAAAATTATCTGTGTAAGGTACCACACTGCCAAGGTATTTTTTTACCAAGTCTGGGTGCTCTTTTATGGCACGGCTTATCGGCATGAAAATGATGCCGAGTTTTTTTAGTGTGTCTTCAAATGTGGTGCGCACCGAAACAGAGTCCATAACCACGTCCATGGCTACTCCTGATAGTACTTTTTGCTCATCCAGCGGTATGCCAAGACGGTCAAAAGTGCGTAAAAGTTCAGGGTCTACCTCAGAGAGTGATGAGTGTTTAGGCGTTTTTTTAGGTGCTGAATAATAACTTATTGCGTCAAATTCAGGGCTTTTGTATTTCAAATGAGCCCAATGAGGTTCTGTAAGTGTAGTCCAATGTTGGTAAGCCTTGATACGGTAATCACGCATCCATTCAGGCTCATCTTTCTTGGCGGAAATAGCGCGTACTATGTCCTCGCTTATGCCCACGGGGAAAGTTTCAGACTCTATGTCCGAATGAAAACCGTATTTGTAATCTGACGAAGGCAGTTCGTCTTTTATGTCTTCTTTACTCATAATCGTGATAAATGCTTTTGCTTGCCATAGGGTGTAGCAAGCAAAAGCAAAGATACGATATTTTAGTCTTTTGGCATAGCTTTTTTATTGACATAAAACTGATTGCCCAACTCTACCAAATGAGTTGCAGTGGAAAGCAAGTCTTTGGTCTCCAATATTATACCAAAGAAAAGATTTGTGTTCTTAGGACTTAGCTCTTCGGAGCGTATTCTTGATATCTGTTTTTCAATGATAAGACTAAGTTCTTTTTTCAGAGCTTTCTTACGGTCTACTATTTCACGCACGTGAGAAAAGTCTTTTGAAAGGAACGTCTCCTTTATCTCGGCAAATATCTCGCAAAGTTCTTTGCTTATGTATTTAAGAGCTTCTTTTCGTGTGTCTTTCAGCTCTTTGTGGTTGTTATCCACGTGTTCAAAGCTGGCATTTGAAATGTAAGACAAAGCACGATTTATCTCTTTTAGGTAGTCTATGATGAGGATATAAAAACGAGAAGCCTCTATGCCTTTTTCATCTATGCTTTTGACCAAATAGAAAAGGCTGTTTTGAAGGTCTATGATATCTTCGCGTAGTTCTGAGGATGCTTTGCAAGCCTGTTTTAGTATCTTACGGTCTTGTTTATCCAGACCTTCGGCAACACCTGAGTAAACATCGGTGGCGTGAGTAAATGCCTCTGCTATTTTCTGAGCAGAATCATCTATCACCTGAGAAATACTCAATCCGTCCTGAGTGGTACGCAAAAGACGTTGGCGCTTTTCCTCGCGACGGTTTGCGCGTTTGTACATACGGTGGCTGGTCATTATTATCACCCCTATAACTAACAGCGGTATAATGGCTAACATGAAATAGTTATACACCAACGCAGCAAACAACGCAGCCGCTAAAAATGCAAACAGCGCAGTGGCAAACCAACCCATTATTACTGTCAGTACTCCCGATACACGATATACGGCACTTTCACGTCCCCATGCACGGTCTGCCAATGAAGAACCCATACCAACCATGAATGTAACGTATGTAGTACTCAAAGGCAATGTGCTACTTGTACCTAAGGATATAAGTATGGCAGGAACTATCACATTTACAGAGGCACGTACCATATCAAATGCTGGAGCTTCATATTCCTTACTATTTGGCATAGCTATAACTGGGCGCTCAAAACGACAGTCTATCTCTTTGTTTATACTATCAGGTGTTATTTTGTCTGTGAATTTTGAAAGGGCAATAGCTCCGCGTACCAAACCTCTTGATATAAAATTAGGCTGGTGTTTTTCATCTGTACTCTCGTATTTGGAAAGGTCAATAGCTGTTTTAAGTACGTTTTTAGCACGTTTAGATACACACAATGTTATAACCATGACCATACCAGCACCTCCCAATATCAAAACTGGTGTATGTGCCGTTTCCAATAGTGCGCTCATGTGCAGGCTTTCAATAGGGCTTCCAGCGGCTATCCATGCTTGGTATGAACTGAAAGCAGCCAACGGCACACCTATGAAGTTTACAAGGTCATTTCCCGCAAATGCCATAGCCAATGAGAATGTTCCGGCTAAGACTATTATTTTCAGTAGGTTTATCTTTGTGAAAGAGACTATCATTTGGCTTAAAGAAAAAGACACAACGAAAATAATACACATTAGAAATATTGTGTTTTCGGTTATCCATAATTTAGTCTCTTCGCTCAGAAGAGTAGTGCCTTTTGCTCCTTTTAGAAGCATAAAGAATATTATAGAAGTAAAAGCTATACCACCTAAGATACCTCCGTAATATTTTAGTTTTCTTTCATAGCGAAAAGTGAAAATGAAACGCACCACCCATTGAACTATGGCACCCACAAAAAAAGCTATCAGGACTACGGCAAATATACCAGTTACCATAACAGCGGCTTTGTCTTGATTTATATATTTGTCTACTTCGCCTATGTTGGCTATCAACGACTGGAAAGAACCACCATCAGGAAGCCCTTGATATACTTTGAAAAGGGAAATAGCCACAGCTGCACCCAATAGTTCAAATACCAATGATACAGTTGTAGATGTAGGTAGTCCCAATGAATTGAATGTATCCATCATTATCACATCCGTTATCATAACAGAAATGAAAATGACTATAAGTTCCTCAAAGAGAAACATTTGTGGAAATAGCACGCCTTTTCTGGCTACTTCCATCATGCCGTTGGAAAAGACAGCACCTATGATAACGCCTATGGATGCTACTGCCACTATCACTTTGAATGAAGCAGTCCTACTGCCTATGGCTGCGCCCAAAAAGTTTACAGCGTCATTACTTACGCCTATGGAAAGGTCTGTGATGGCAAGTCCAGCCATTATCACAAGGATTACTACGTAAATGTCGTACATATTGTATCTGTATTATGTTAATCTTGTTGGTGATAAAAAATTAAACCCTATCGGCATATTGTTTTGATAGACGAACTATCTCCACTATGGTCTGAGTGGCTTTTTCCATAGTCTCTACCACAGCAAACTCATATCGTCCGTGAAAGTTATGCCCACCAGTGAATATGTTAGGACACGGAAGACCCA
>JAQUTH010000113.1 GCA_028709885.1 Flavobacteriales bacterium | reverse complement strand
GGGCGTATCTTTTTATCAGCGTCTATTTTGTTATTTGCTATGTAAGAACGGAGAAATTTTATGTATAATTCTTCGGCATACATAGGCGAATGGGGGTTGTATAGGTATTTTTCGGTCATTGACATAAAAGCATCCGAAGAAAAAACATTCTCCGTGCCACGCTGTGTGAAAATATCTATGGCTTTTGCAGCAGATGTGGTATCCACATTTACCAGTACGTTCAAAAAATCGACAAATGCTTGTTCTGCAACGCCTTTTTTTGAAAATAAAGTGGTGTCATTAAAGTTATACCCGTCCCAAAAATGCAGTGCGAGATATTGCCCCTTTTCAGCCTTTGAGGTTATGCTGTCTGGAATTACAGGCAGAGTGAAAGAACCGTCGTACAGAGATGTTTCTATTGCGTTTTTGTCCGCTTTTTCTTTGCATGAAATGACAGAGAAAATGGCGAGTATTAAAAAAATTATGTTTTTCATAAAGTATGATTTATAAGGGCAAATGTAAGCCTTATTTCGTATTTTTGCTACCGATAGTAGTAACTCAATAATGAAAAAATTTTTAACATCCACCACATTTTTAGCATCTATATGTTGCGTGCTGTGGGCATCTCCTTTTGTACCGCTTAAAATAGGATTGGAGTATATGCCTCGTCCGATAGAGTTTGCAGGGTACAGGTTCTTTTTTGCAGGTCTATTCATAGCTCTTTATGTGGGTATAAACAAAAAATATTTTTTTCAGGTAAAACGAAATCTTAAAAAGATACTCATCATATCGGTATTTCATACATCACTACTGTATTCGTTCTTTTATCTTGGGCAAATGCGTGTAGATGGAGCCATAGGGGCGTTGGTGGTAGGAAGCCAACCTCTGTTTGTGGCAGTTATGGCGCATTTTATGAAAAAAGATGACCGTTTGTCATGGAGAAAAATAATATCTATCATATTGGGACTCACTGGACTGGTGGTAATAGCGTGGGACAAAGTGTCTGAGGTGTCGTTAGTGGGCTGGTCATCCATAGTGGGAATACTATTTTTGGTAGGTAACAACATGACATCAGGCTTTTCCAATGTTCTTATATCGCGTACCAAGACAGACCATTTAGACCCTCTCGTCTTTTCTTCGTCACAACTAATGGTAGGTGGAGCTACTCTTCTGGCAGTGTCCTACACTTTTTGGGGATACCACGGACTGCCATCGCAAATGCAGTGGTGGGTATCTCTTGCTGTGTTGATATTTATATCAACCATAGCCATAGGAGTATGGTTTGTGCTTTTGGCACGTCCAGGTGTAAAAGTATCGGAGCTCAATATGTGGAAATTTCTCATTCCTATCATCGGTTCATTGGAAAGCTGGGCAATATTACCAGATGAGCATCCATACACAGCAGCAGTTATAGGGCTGGTGATACTGACATTGTCATTGTTACTGCTTAATTACTCTGCAATAAGAAATATTTTAGTCAATAGAAATAATAAAAATAATGAATAAAATACTGCGTTCAACACCGTTTTTGGCTATCATGGCTTGCCTTTTGTGGGCATCTACTTTTGTGCCTACCAAAACAGGACTGACCTATTTCCCTTCACCTCTCCAATTTGCTGGGTACACATACCTTATGGCAGGTATTCTCCTTTTGCCGTGGGCTAAGGTAGGAAAAATGTATTTTACCAAAGTAAGACAAAACTTTTTACTGGTATTGAAAATAGCACTATTAAGTACATCTATACTATACGGAGCGTACTACATGGGTCAATACTTGATAGACAGCTCATTGGCATCGTTGATAGTGAGCGCACAGCCTTTCTTTGTGTCTGTAATGGCTCATTTTATGCTAAAAGACGAACGTTTTACTCCGCTGAAAGTACTGAGTATCCTTTTGGCAGTAGGTGGAGTGGTGGTAGTTAGCTACCCGAGTGTCAAGGATGTCAGCGTGATAGGCGTTTCAGCAGTGGCTGGAATACTTTTGATATTGGTAAACTGCACATCGGCAGCGTATTCCAATATAGTGGTGTCCCGCTTGGATTTTTCAAAAGTGGATATCAAGGTACTCAATTCTGCTCAGTTGATTTTGGGAGGAGTAGTGCTTTTGATAGCATCGTATGCGGTGGAGGGTTTTGTTCCGTTGCCAAAAGAAGGACAGTTTTATGTGTCTTACGCAGTTATGGTGGTTATAACGGTGATTACACTGGTAACGTGGTTTGCGCTATTGGCGCGTTCTGATGTAAAAGTATCGTCGCTCAATATGTGGAAGTTCCTAATCCCGATATTTGGTACTGTGGAAAGTTGGATATTTCTTAAAAATGACTCTCCAAACGTTTATTCGGTAACTGGAATGGTGATACTGACAGCTTCTTTGTTGCTCTTTTACCACCGTCCGCTACTTCAATTTTTCAAGAAAAATAAAGACAAGTCTGTAAAAATATAATATCATGAGTAAAAAAACGTACTTCATAACAGGAATAGATACCGATGCAGGCAAAACATGGGTAACAGGAGCATTTGCTAAATACCTACACTCCATAGGAAAAAAAGTTATAACCCAAAAAATAGCCCAGACAGGCTGTGTCAATAGTAGCGAAGACATAGAACGCCACCGTATGATGATGGGAGTGAACTCTTTTCCAGAGGATGAGCAAGGACTGACTTGCCCTTATATATTTTCTGTACCATGTTCTCCACATTTGGCAGCCGAAATAGACGGAGGGCATATAGAAGTCAAAAAAATAGAAGATGCGCGAAAAGAACTGGAACGCCGATATGACTACGTGCTAAGTGAAGGCGTTGGAGGACTATGCGTGCCTATGGACAGACAAACGCTTTTGATAGACTGGCTCGCCACGCAGGATATGGATACCATTTTGGTTACAACAGCCAAACTCGGTAGTATAAACCACACTCTAATGAGTCTTGAACTACTGCGCACACGTGGTATAAATGTAACGGCTCTTGTGTACAATTTTTACCCTATAACCCGTGAAGAGATAGAAAAAGACAACATTCGTGTTTTTAAGGATTATTTGGCAAAATACTATCCTAAATGCCTTTTTATAACCCTTGGTGATATGAAAAAAGCAGACACCGATATAACAGTTTTTGCTCCTTTGGTGTGAGGTAAAAACGTATATTTACAAGTATTTTAAAAAGGAAATAAAAGTGGAATTTAAGCTTCAAAGCTCATATGCTCCAACTGGAGACCAACCAGAAGCCATACATCAACTCACAGAAGGAGTGGAGCACGGTATGCCGTCTCAGGTGCTTTTAGGAGTTACTGGTAGTGGAAAAACATTTACCATAGCCAATGTCATTCAGAATACTGGGCGTCCAACACTCGTTTTGGCGCATAATAAAACATTGGCAGCACAGCTATACGAAGAATTCAAAAACTTTTTTCCAGAAAACGCAGTAGAATATTTTGTCTCATATTATGACTACTACCAGCCAGAGGCGTACATACCGTCCAGTGGTACGTATATAGAAAAAGACCTCTCTATAAATGAGGATATAGAAAAATTGAGACTATCCACAGTATCGGCATTGTTATCAGCACGGCGAGATATAATAGTGGTAGCCAGCGTGTCATGTCTGTATGGAATAGGAAACCCTCAGGAGTTTGAAAAAGGAGTGATAGATGTAAAAGTAGGGGATATGATACCTCGTACAGTGTTCCTACATCGTTTGGTAGGTAGTATGTATTCACGCACCACAGCAGATTTTGCGCGAGGAAATTTCCGAGTCAAAGGAGACACCGTAGATGTTTTTCCAGCGTATTCCGACAGCGCAATAAGAGTGCATTTCTTCGGTGATGAAATAGAGGAAATAGAGGGCATTAACCCTATAAATAACTCTCATGAGACATCTTATGACCGTATCCGCTTATATCCAGCCAATATATTTATGACCAGCAAGGAAAACCTCGCTTCGGCCATCAAGAATATAGAATTGGATTTGGGAGAAAGGGTAGAGTATTTTAACTCCATAGGGCAGACATTGGAAGCTAAACGCCTAAAAGAACGCACCGAATTTGACCTTGAAATGATAAGGGAATTAGGGTATTGCTCTGGTATAGAGAACTATTCTCGGTATCTTGACGGACGAGCACCCGGTACGCGTCCTTTCTGTCTGATAGATTATTTTCCAAAGGATTTTCTGATGGTTATAGACGAAAGCCACGTAACGGTATCGCAAGTGCACGCCATGTACGGAGGAGACCGCGCTCGCAAGGAAAATCTTGTAGAGTATGGATTTCGCCTGCCAGCAGCCAAAGATAACCGCCCACTTACTTTTGAGGAGTTTGAAGCAATGCAACACCAGACCATATACGTGTCTGCCACACCTGCTGATTATGAACTTCAAAAAGCCGAAGGTGCGTACGTGGAGCAAGTCATACGCCCCACAGGACTATTAGACCCTGAAATAGAAGTGCGTCCTACTAAAAATCAAGTGGATGACCTTTTGGCAGAAATACACAAACGTGAGGAGCTGGATGAACGAGTACTGGTTACCACTCTGACTAAACGTATGGCAGAGGAATTGGCAAAATACCTATCGCGTGTGGGAGTGCGTTGCCGTTACATACACTCAGACGTAGATACTATGGAGCGCGTACAGATAATGCAAGACTTGCGTGAAGGACTTTTTGATGTGCTTATAGGCGTTAACTTATTACGTGAAGGACTTGACCTTCCAGAGGTATCTCTGGTAGCTATTTTGGATGCAGATAAAGAAGGCTTTTTGCGTTCTCACCGCTCTTTAACCCAGACCATAGGACGCGCAGCACGTCATATCCACGGCAAAGCAATATTATACGGCGATAAAATAACGGACAGTATGCGCACCACCATAGATGAGACAGCGCGTCGCCGTGCTATACAGATGGAGTTCAATAAAACCCATGACAAAGTGCCTACTGCACTAAATAAAGCTATAACCACCAGTAGTCTTCTTCAAAAGATAAGCGCAGCTGAAAATGGAGTACCAGCAGCTGTTACTGCCAAAAAAGCAAAAGATGCCCACGGAGCTGATGAAAAATTCCTTTCACCAGTAGAACTGAAAAAACGCATCACCGCTGCCCGTAAGGAAATGGAAAAAGCAGCCAAAGAACTTGATTTCCTATCCGCAGCTGCATGGAGAGATGAAATGGAACGCCTTAAAGGTCTTGTAAAAGAAAAATAGTCATTGCTTTTTTCTTATTTTATTCAAAAAGTATAAAGCACACAATACCAAAAGTATAACCCACGGATATACTGCCACACACCATAGAACACCTGCGCACAGAACAGCCACTGCAAATGTCTTTGGACTGAAAAACAGCCCTACGATACTGGATGCTATGATGAGTGCTAACATTTTTTGTCTTTGTTATCCAACCATTCAAGTCTTTTCTGCCATTTGTTCCATGAACCCCCGAAGGTGTGCATTACGCATTTTGCTATGCCCATGTGCAGAACGCAACGTTCATCTTCTAACCTGCCACAGCGGTGTAGCAGTGGTATGACTATGTCTGTGTAATGAGTTATAAGTGAAGCGTTTACTACGTCTTTTTCATATTCTTTTTCCAAAATGCTAAGGTACACATCTGCCGCATCAGAGTATTTTTCATCTTTTAGAAAAGCGTCAGCCTTGGTGTTTTGTGCAGAATAAGCATCGTGGGATATTTTTTTACTCTTAATAAGATAGACTACGCAGCCTATTACCAATAGAATAAGAATGAGATTTAGCATGATAAGATAGTTAAAACTATGAATTATTGAGCAAAAATAGCTATTTTAAACTTTCCAACCTAAAAAGACACTACTATGGAAGATGAATTTTCAACATCGGATTTTAATGACCACGGCACTCTTACCACCGAAGAACGTCGCGCACTGCCTCTTTCAGATTTTGGGATACCTCAGCTACGCAAATACCCAATGCCAAATGCAGACCATGTCATAGTGGCAGATGCTTATTTCTATGCCGCCCCAGACCAGTACAAGACAGAACTTGCCCGTGCCATACTGGCAAAAGCAAAGATATTTGGTATAAATGTCAAAAATCCAAAAGTATTTCTTTGGGCTAACAAGTAAGAAGCATTGCTCCTAAGAGTCCAGCTACTATCACGGCAAGTTTTTTTAGTTTTCCGTACATAGCCATGTCGCAGTCAAAGAGCATCACACTGGACACGTGAAGCAAGATACCTGTTACCACCGCCATCATCTGGTAGTAGTACATGTGTAAAAACGGCACGTGAGCACCTATGAACATACC
>JAQUTH010000112.1 GCA_028709885.1 Flavobacteriales bacterium | reverse complement strand
CCGATGGACGCTGTGTGGCTATGATAAGGTGTATGCCTACCGCACGTGCCAGCTGTGCAAGACGTGCTATCGGGGTTTCCACTTCCTTGCCTGCGGTCATGATAAGGTCTGCAAACTCATCCACCACCAGCACTATGTACGGTAGAAAATGATGTCCTTTTTCAGGATTTAGACGGCGGGCTATGAATTTTGAGTTGTACTCTTTTATATTTCTAACGTATGCGTCTTTGAGTAGGTCATAGCGTTTGTCCATTTCGGCACACAGAGAGTTCAGAGTGTCTATCACTTTGGATGTATCTGTGATTATGGCGTCTGTGCTATCGGGTAGTTTTGCCAGATAATGTCGTTCTATTTTGTTATAAAGTGTGAGTTCTACTTTTTTAGGGTCCACCAAGACGAATTTTACCTGCGAAGGGTGTTTTTTGTACAAAAGGGATGCCAGTACAGCGTTAAGTCCCACTGATTTACCTTGTCCGGTAGCACCAGCCATGAGCAAGTGAGGCATTTTGGCAAGGTCAAAGACTACCGTTTCATTGGAAATG
The DNA here is from genome assembly GCA_028709885.1 of Flavobacteriales bacterium. Classification (GTDB taxonomy): domain Bacteria; phylum Bacteroidota; class Bacteroidia; order Flavobacteriales; family UBA1820; genus Merdimorpha. Next base: position 5,720 of record JAQUTH010000112.1, on the reverse strand, counting down.
TTTTTCCCTATTGCCACAGGGAGTTCCATTTGTGCGGTCTGGAATTTCTTAGACGCTATAACGCTGTTCATAGATACCACACTCGGCTCTTTATTTGGCACTTCTATACCTATGGTTCCTTTTCCTGGTATAGGCGCTATGATACGGATACCGAGTGCCGAAAGAGATAAAGCGATGTCATCTTCAAGACTTTTTATCTTGGATATTTTGACTCCCGGAGCTGGTATTATCTCATACAGAGTAACGGTAGGTCCTATGGTAGAATGTATATGTGATATTTCTATGCCGTAGTTTTTAAGTGTATCCACTATTCGGCGACGGTTTTCCACCACTTCCTCTTTATCTACATTGATACCTTCGTTGTCAAATTTGCGCAGCATGGATATGGTAGGAAAACGAAATTGAGAAAGTTCAAGTTTAGGGTCGTACTCGCCATTTTTTTCCACTATCTGACGGGCTAAGTCCTCACTTATTTCTCCTTCAGTAGGGGAAATGGTCATGGTGCAGTCCACTCCTCCGTCATTTTCATGTATCACCTCTCCTTCGGCTGGCAGAGTGTCATTCTGTGTGCTTGACTCAGGTTCAGAGGCATGGAAATCACCGTCTATTGTCTGCTCTGTGTATTCCTCTTCATCTGATATATCATCTGCCACATTATGATAATTTTCCTTTTCTCCATGGTCCACTATGTCAAAAGCTTCTTGCGGAGATACCTGAGGTTCTTTTTCTTTTTCATCTTCTGATGAATAATCTGGCACTTCCACCACATCATGGTCTTCCTGCTCCACTACTTCACCTCCTACCAAAGGTTCACTTTGGGCGGCGTCCTGTGCTTCTGCCATTTTTTCAAGAGCAAGATTTTCAGCCTCACGACGTGCTTCTTCCTCCATTTGAGCATCGGCTTTGAGTTGTTTTGCCTCGGCGCGCTGTTCTCTCCATTGGTTTATCTTCTCTGGTGTTATGCTAAAATGAGCTATCACCCACGCCAAAGGGAACAATAGAAGTATCAGCGCAAGTCCCCAACCGAGTTTGTCATATAGCATTTCATGAAGATTATATCCCCATTTTCCCGAGTAAATATCTGAGAAATAAGCTACTACCACACCTACCCACAGCGCACACAGCAGCATTTTAGAGATGAAAAGAGCTATACGTGAAAAAGGTTTGTCTAAGATGATTATTCCCGCTATCGCAAAACCTATCGCCATGATAAAAAACGTGGAAAGTCCCATTCTGTTCATCACCACGTGGCTTATAGCATAACCCACAGCACCTAAGACATTGCCGTAGAGTTCTCCTTGCTGTACATTTTGGTCATCCACACCTGTGAAAATATAAGAAAAACATGCCACCGTGAGCATCAACACCACCAAAGCAATGCCTACACCTGCTATCACGCGTGTTATTTTTCCGTTATAAGTAGATGTTTTTTTGGGTTTCTGAGCCTTTACTGGCGTTTTTTTAGCCTTAGAAGTTTTCTTAACTGCTGCTGCCATATAGGGTAATATATAAGTATTTACGTTTTTTTTGATGAATGTGCCAATTAGTTGGCTTTTTATCCTGCGAAGTTAGTCAAAAGTCATTAAATTTGCATCTTAAATATTAAAGAGAATAAAATAAATATTACGTACATCATGGAAATACCATCAAAATACAGTCCAAGTGAAATAGAGGACAAATGGTACAGCTACTGGATAGAAAAAGGATTCTTTCATTCCACCCCTGACCACCGCACACCATACACAGTGGTTATTCCTCCACCAAACGTAACAGGAGTACTCCACATGGGTCATATGATGAACAACACCATTCAAGACCTATTGGTACGTCGGGCCCGTATGCGCGGATTTAATGCTTGCTGGGTACCGGGTACAGACCACGCCAGCATAGCCACAGAAGCCAAAGTAGTGGCCCGCCTTAAAGAACAAGGCATCAAAAAGACAGACCTCACCCGTGAAGAATTCTTAAAACACGCATGGGACTGGACTCACGAACACGGAGGCATCATATTGGAACAGCTCAAAAAACTGGGCGCATCTTGCGACTGGCAACGCACCAAATTCACTATGGACGATGACATGAACCAAGGCGTTACCGATGTTTTTGTTGACCTATACCGCAAAGGCCTTATCTACCGCGGATACCGCATGGTAAACTGGGACCCTGAGGCTCTAACCACCGTATCGGACGAAGAAGTAGTTTACGTGGAACAACAAGGTAAACTATACTACCTACGTTATATGGTAGAAGGCACATCGGACTACGTGATAGTAGCAACCACACGTCCTGAAACCATTTTTGGCGATACCGCCATGTGTATAAATCCCGCTGATGAACGTTACAGCCATCTTCACGGCAAACGCGTCATAGTACCTATCGTAGGGCGTTCTATTCCTGTAATAGAGGACGATTACGTAGATATAGAATTTGGTACTGGCTGCCTTAAAGTAACACCTGCGCATGATGTAAACGACAAGATGTTGGGAGAAAAACATCACTTAGACGTTATAGACATCTTCAACGATGACGCTTCACTCAACGCCAACGGCATGCACTACGCAGGTATGGACCGTTTTGTGGTGCGAAAAAAAATAGAGAAAGAATTGGCAGAAAAAGGGCTTTTGGAAAAAGTTGAAAACTACACTAACAAAGTAGGAACTTCCGAACGCACCAAAGCCGTTATAGAACCAAAAGTATCTTTGCAATGGTTCCTGAAAATGGAAGACCTTGCCACTGATGCACTAAAAGCTGTAATGGAGGACGAGATACGTTTTGTTCCTGAAAAATTCAAAAACACGTACCGTTATTGGATGGAGAACGTCCATGATTGGAGTATATCGCGTCAGCTATGGTGGGGACATCGCATACCAGCGTATTACTACGGCACTAGCATCAACGATTTTGTGGTGGCACACACCAAAGAAGAAGCCCTCACTTTGGCACAAGAAAAAACAGGAAACAAAAACCTCAGCATAGACAGCATCACACAAGACCCTGACGCTCTGGACACTTGGTTTTCTTCATGGCTATGGCCTATGTCAGTATTTGACGGAGTGCGCCACCCAGACAACGACGAGATAAAATACTATTACCCTACCAATGACCTTGTTACCGCACCAGACATCATTTTCTTCTGGGTAGCACGCATGATTATGGCAGGATACCACTACCGAGGAGTACGTCCATTTAAAAACGTGTATTTCACTGGAACAGTAAGGGATAAATTAGGACGCAAAATGTCCAAATCATTGGGTAACTCACCAGACCCTATTAAACTGATGGAGCAGTACGGAGCTGACTCGGTACGCCTTGGAATGTTGCTCACAGCTCCTGCTGGTAACGATTTTCCATTTGACACAGACCTATGCAAACAAGGTGCCAATTTCTGCAACAAGATATGGAACGCCTTTCGTTTGGTACAAGGTTTCAGCATTTCCGACACCGAAAGCGTAAGCCCAGCTGCGCAAAAAGCAGGAGACTGGTTTGACCAACGCCTTATAGAAGCTGTGGAGGAAATAGACCATCTGTATGACGAATTCCGCCTTTCAGAAGCCCTTATGGCAACGTATAAACTGGTATGGGACGATTACTGCTCTTGGTATCTGGAAGCCATAAAACCTCCATACGGACAGAGCATAGCACGTCAGACATACTCCCGTGCAATATCTCATTTTGAGATTCTTCTGCGTCTACTCCACCCTATCATGCCATTTATCACCGAAGAACTATGGCACGCCATACGTGAACGCAAAGACAGCGAGGCTCTCGTTGTTTCTTCATGGCCTTCATGGGACAAAAAAGCAGATGAAAAAACTATAAAAAGTTTTGCCTACACAGCAGAATTAATAGCCTCAATTCGCGGTATTCGCGCCGAAAAGGGTCTTTCTCCAAAAGAACAGCTAAGCGTGATGACTCATTCCAAAAACGCTATGGTCATAGACGAAATAGCTGAAAAGTTGGCTAACATTTCCCCTGTGGAAAAAGTAAACGAAAAACCTTCTGGTGCTGTGTCTTTCATGGTTCAGACTGACGAATATTTCATTCCTCTTAGTGGTATGATAGACAGCGAGGCTGAGATAGAACGTCTTAAAAAAGATTTGGAGTACACCCAAGGATTCCTTGCTTCTGTACGCAAGAAATTGTCCAATGAACGCTTTGTTTCTTCTGCTCCTGCTCAGGTGGTGGAGATAGAACGCAAGAAAGAAGCCGACGCTCTTTCTAAAATAGCTACAATAGAAGAGACTATCAAGTCTCTATCATAAAAATAAAGCGCTGTTTTTCAGTATTTAGAACGCCGTGATGTACATCACGGCGTTTTTTGTTTCCATACAAGTTTTTTTACAAAAAAAATGACGAAAAAAATAAAAAATAACCGTAAATTTGTAGCTAAGCCTTGGTATATACACTTCTAAGAACTAACATAGATTGTTTTATGCCTGAGGCAGAGTTTTATGTCAAAACTTTATTTGGTACCAACACCAGTAGGCAATCTTCAAGACATGACCCCACGCTCCATAGAGGTTCTTAAAGCGTGCAGTCTTATCTTGGCAGAGGATACACGCACTTCGGGCAAACTACTCAAAGTGTTTGAAATATCCACTCCAATGCTTTCGTACCATATGTTCAATGAACATAAAACTCTTTCAGGATATGTAGAACGTCTAAAAGCAGGACAAGACATAGCCGTTATAACAGATGCTGGTACTCCGGGAATATCAGACCCTGGTTTTCTTATAGCTCGAGAGGCTATAAAAGAAGGCATAGCTGTGGAATGTCTGCCTGGAGCTACTGCTTTTGTCCCTGCATTGGTGGCGAGTGGTCTGCCGTGTGAACGCTTTACCTTTGAAGGTTTTTTACCTGTGAAAAAAGGGCGTCAGACTCGTTTTGAAGAGCTAAAAGACGAGCGCAGAACTATGATTTTCTACGAATCCCCTCATAAACTGTTGAAGACTTTGGAAGATTTTTCCAAATTTTTCAGTCCTGAACGCTTAATGTGTGCCAGCAGAGAGATAAGCAAAATGTACGAAGAGCATACACGAGGCACTGTGGCAGAGGTTCTGGAACATTTCAAGACAAAAGCGCCTAAGGGTGAGTTTGTTCTTGTGGTGCAGGGAGCCGATGAGGTCAAAAAAGAAAAGAAAAAAATAAATAAATATGATTAAAAGGTGGCGACTCAAACCCCAACCTTTGGAACAAGACGTTACCAGTGTAGCATCTGCTCTGAAAATTGACAAGGTTTTAGCCCTGCTGCTTGTGCAAAGAAACATCAAAACTTATGACGAGGCAAAGGCTTTTTTCTACCCCGACTTAAATTATTTGCACAATCCATTCCTTATGAAGGATATGGACAAGGCAGTATCACGTGTCCAACAAGCGTTGGATAATCGTGAGGGCATTCTTGTATATGGAGATTATGATGTGGACGGTACTACGGCTGTGGCATTGGTGTATTCTTTTTTGAAAAAGATTCACACCAACGTTTACTCGTACATACCAGACCGTAACAACGAAGGATATGGAGTCTCTCAACGTGGCATAGACACTGCCGAAAAAAACAACTGCAAACTTATCATCGCTCTGGACTGCGGTATAAAAGCGGACAAAGAGATAGCTTATGCTCGTGAAAAAGGCATAGACATCATCATTTGCGACCACCACCGCCATTCGGATACACTGCCAGACGCTACTGCTGTGCTTGACCCTAAACGGGCGGACTGCCC
>JAQUTH010000111.1 GCA_028709885.1 Flavobacteriales bacterium | reverse complement strand
TATCATAGCCACACAGCGTCCATCGGTCAATGTGATAACGGAACTTATCAAAGCCAATTTCCCAGCGCGTATAGCATTCCGTGTAACATCTAAAATAGACTCACGTACCATTCTTGACGGATCGGGAGCAGACCAACTCATCGGTAAAGGAGATATGCTTCTTTCTGCCAATAACGAAATGATACGTGTTCAGTGCGCATTTATAGACACCCCAGAAGTAGAGGAAATATGCGAATTTATAGGCAACCAAAAAGGTTATCCTACCGCATTCCTACTGCCAGAGGTGGAGCATAGTGGCGATGAAGGCATTGTCAGCCGAGGCAACGAAAGCGAACGAGACCCTAAATTTGAGGAAGCAGCGCGTCTGGTGGTAGCCATGCAGCAAGGTTCGGCATCGGTGATACAGAGAAAACTATCCATAGGTTTTAACCGTGCAGGACGCATTATAGACCAGTTGGAAAGCGCAGGGGTGATAGGACCTTTTAACGGGTCAAAGGCACGTGAGGTGCTCATTTCAGACGAATCAACACTTAACCGTCTTATCTTTGGAACAGACGTAAATACAGTACACAATGACTAAATTTTTCATATCATTATTGTTTTTTTTCATCCCAGTAACATTTCTCTGTGCGCAGGGAAATTTTCAGGCGGTGGATATAATGAACAAAACAAACAGAGCAGTAGCAGCGTTGGATAGTTACCGTGCTGAGGTACGTTATACAGACGCACAGTTTTCAGGACAGGTGCATATTTGCGCTCTTGGTAAAAAATACCGCGTGGATATAAACGGTATGACACGCCTTTATGACGGTAAAAATTTCTACAATATCATGCCCGAAGAAAAGGAAGTAACAGTGGAAAGTAGCTCAGAAGGCAATATTTCAATAGGGGCAATGTCGGATATTTTGAATATCTTTGCACGGAATTTTACACCTGCCAAGGCAGTAAAAAAAGAAAATGTGTGGTATTTGACATTGGTACCAAAAAAGGCAGACAAAGAGCTTCAAAGTGTACTGATGAAGATAAATGCCACTACTTTTTTGCCAAAAAGCATAGTTGAAAAGCGAAATACAGGCTCGGGAGCTACCATAGAAGTCATTTCCATAAAGAAAGACACTACGCTCACAGATGCTTATTTTGTCTTTGATACCGATAAATACAAAAAACAAGGCTATTACATAGCTAAACCATAACGCTGTAAATGAAGATATTAGATAGATACATTTTCAAATCTTTTCTGTTGCCTTTCTTGGCTACATTCTTTGTGGTGTTGCTCATTTTCGTCCTGCAAATACTGTGGTTATATGCGGATGATATCATAGGAAAGGGAATAGGTATGTGGACGATAGTAGAGATGATGGCATATCTTTGCGCATCTATGGTTCCGATGGCATTGCCAGTGGCAATACTTCTGTCTTCTATCATGGCATTTGGTAACCTCTCTGAAAATAGCGAGCTCACAGCATTCAAATCCGCTGGAATACCTCTTTCACGTATCATGCGCTCTCTTATAGTCTTTATGGCTGTTATGGCTTATGGAGCATTTCTTTTTGCCAACCATGTGATACCTTATGCCAATTTTAAGTCTGAAAATATGCTTTACAACATAGTTCAGCAAAAACCAGCGTTAAATCTTGAATCAGGAGTGTTTACTCAGGTGGGTTCTTTTTCCATGCGAGTGAATGAAAAAATACCGATAGGTGATAATCTTGACAGCATCAACAATGTCTTGATACATGACCTTAGAAGCCGTCGTGGAGCAATATCTGTCATAGTGGCAAAAACAGGTTCTATCACCACATCGGAGGACAAACGCTATATGTTGCTCACTCTTTACGACGGAAATATGTACGATGAGGACGTTGCAAACTCATACCTTGAACGCCAACATCAGGGGATAAGCAAGTCTCATTTTGACAAACAAATACTGCCAATAGACATATCTTCTTTTTCAAAGGACAACATTAAAAAGGAAAACCAAAGTGGGCGACATACCATGTTGAACATAAGTCAGTTGCGTTATGCTTTGGATTCTTTGAAACAGCGTCAAACAAAAATCATTGAAAATCAGGCATTGGATTTGGGAAATAGAAACTTTCTTATCACCTTGCCAACGGATTCTGTGGTACACGCATCTGTGGCAGTGGATTATCCTATCCGTTCATTGGTTCGTGTGGCAAGTTCAGATAGTGTCTTTCGCGAACGTATAAAATATTTTCCTTTGCCAGATACTCTGCGCTTAAAACAAGATGTTTCGGTGCTACCTATAAAATACATCATGCCAGACGGTTTGCCAGCTGTGATAGATACATTGAGTGATATTATGAGCTTTTTGCCTACCAAAGTATTGCAGAAGAAAGACCTTTACAAAGCGGCAAGTTCACGGGTGAGAGATGCTCAGGAGTACCTTACAACGTATTCCGAGGGGACGCGAAACTCTGCAAGTGCTATCAATTTATATGGATTGGAAATACAGAGAAAATTCTCGCTTGCATTTTCGGTAATAGTGCTGTTTTTCGTAGGAGCACCTCTTGGCGCACTTATACGCAAGGGTGGTTTCGGGCTGCCAGTGGTAGTGGCGATAGGTATTTTCATGGTGTACAACGTCATTTTTATGATGGGAGAAAAACTTGGAAAAGAAGGTACGCTGGACGTTATATCTGCCCGATGGTTACCTACGTGGATACTTTTACCGTTTGGTATATGGCTAACGTACCGCGCCACACATGATGCTGCAATAGTCAATTTGGACCCTCTTTTATGTAAAATAGATGCTCTGTGGGCGCGTGTACCGCAGAAATATAAAGATAAATTGAAATTTTTTAAAAAGATAAAAATAAAACGAAATGACACCACAGACCAAGATGCTCAGTAATATAGAAGAAGCTTTAAAGGATTTTGCAGAGGGAAAATTACTGATAGTGGTGGATGACCAAGACAGAGAGAATGAAGGTGATTTTGTCTGTGCGGCTGAACGAATGACACCAGAAACGGTTAATTTCATGCTTACACATGGACGTGGAGTGTTGTGCGCTCCGCTGGATGCTTCGCTGTGTGAAAAATACCGTTTGCCTATGATGGTGAGTGAAAATACTTCTTTTTTGGGAACGCCATTCACTGTTTCGGTGGATTTACTGGGGCGTGGATGTACCACGGGAGTATCTACGCATGACCGTGCGGCTACTTTTCGCGCTTTGGCAGATGAAAATACGAAAGCTGAGGATTTGGGACGTCCGGGGCATATTTTTGCACTCCGTGCCCGCAAAGGTGGCGTTTTAGAACGTCGTGGACATACAGAGGCAGTGGTGGAACTGACTAAACTGTGCGGTATGGCTCCTGCTGGTGCTTTGATAGAGATACTGAATGAAGACGGTACTATGGCGCGTTTGCCTCAACTTTTGAAAGTAGCTGAAAAACACAACATTAAAATTATTTCCATAGCGGATTTGGTAGATTATATTTCCAAAAAGTAAGAATATGAAATTAGACCATATAGCTATTTATGTGAATGATTTGGATATGGTTAAAGACTTTTTTCGGTACATCTTCTAATGCTATGTCCCACAACGTCCGCACTGGACTTAAAACGTATTTTCTAACTTTTCCTAATGATGGTAGGATAGAGATAATGTCCCGTTCTGAGGTTGTTTCACAGGAAAAAGGCAAATTTCAAGTTGGTTATATCCACTTGGCAATAGGCGTTGGAAGCAAAGAAAAGGTAGATGAGGTAACAGCTTATCTTTCAAGTGCTGGATACTCTGTGCTTGATGGTCCGCGTACTACTGGCGATGGTTACTACGAGAGTAGTGTCATGGGTATAGAAAAAATATTTTGGAGATAACGGTTTAGTTGTCTCCAAAATATCCAAATATGTTTTCCACACAGGTGTGTGGTTAAAATTTTTCTAAATATCTTCAAATTCTATGTTGGTGAAACGGCTGCTCAGGGCGTTGTCTTCATCGGAATAAGACTTTTCTTTTGAGTCATCTTCATCATCATTGTTCTCAGGAGCATCTGTTATTTCATCTGCGTGCTCATAATTGTCATGGTAGTAAGGAGATTTTTTGAAATCCTTTACATGACGTTCTGAAATTACTTCTTCTCCTTTTTCTTTGAGAATGAAATCTGTTGATTCGTCAAGAAAATCTTTGAACGCTACAAAATCTTCTTTGTAAAGGTATATTTTGTGCTTTTTGTATTCATTGATTCCTGAATCTTGACTGAATTTTTTGCTCTCAGTTATAGTTAAATAGTAATCTCCTGCTTTTGTGGTTCTTACATCAAAAAAGTAAGTTCTGCGTCCAGCTCTTAGTGCTTTGGAAAATATCTCTTCGTTTTCCTGAAAATCGTTCTCTTCCATATCGTGTGTTTAGGGTTTTGAAAATTCACTACAAATCTAAAAATTTTTTTCACACTAAAAACATATACACAGATAAAGTTTTATCAAAAGATAAAAAAGTGTGTAAAAATTTTGCCTGATGATATAAAAATGGTAATTTTGCGCCTGTGAAAACGTCTTGATAGCTCAGTTGGTAGAGCAATTGACTCTTAATCAATGGGTCGAGGGTTCGAGTCCCTCTCAGGACACAAGACGTAAAATGCTGTAACCCAGTAAATCACAAGCCTCAAATAATAAGTTTGAGGCTTTTTTTATGCTTTTTTTCAAAAAAATCAACCTTACTTATACCGTATTTTGGGAGAAGTAATATCTTTGTTTGTACTAATAGATAGCTAATTTTTTTAACTCAAAATATACACTATGGGTATCACATTCAAGGCTTGTATAAAAAAAACGGAACAAAGAAAGGACAAAACATGGGCTGTGAAAATCAGAGTAGTGGCAAATGGCTCAAATACGTTCATTTCTACACCTTATTATGTGGAGCGAAATCAGCTATCAAAACGTTCACACGAAATAATAGACCGCACTATAATAGAAGCTACCAATGCTATTATAGCTAATTATAGAGAATTTGTATTGAAGCTTGGCGTAAAGATAGAAGAATACGACGCAAAGGGGTTAGCTAAGTATTTCGTAGAGCAACAAAAGACAAAAGCACAACAAGTAAGTGGTATTGATTTTATTTATTTTGCTCAAAATCATGTAAAAAACTTAATAAATCAAGGTAGAGAGAAATACGCTCAAAGTATACAATCTACGATAAATTTTCTAAAACGTGAATATTCATATTGTCTTACAGCGGAGATGATTACCACACGTGAACTGGAATCCATACAAACAAGCCTGCTCACTACGATGAACCAAAACAGTGCTAACATACATCTTCGCAACATACGCACAGTGTTCAATGCTATGTGCGATGAATACAACAATGATGAAACAGGCGATATTTTGATAAAACATTACCCATTTCGCAAATTTACTTTCAAACGTGCAGCCACACCAGCTAAGCGCAATCTTGAAGTAGATGTCATAAGGTCTTTGTTTGGTTTTTCAGATAATACACACCCACGTGTGGCGTTAGCGCACGATGTGTTTATGATATCTTTTTGCCTTTGCGGTATCAATGCAGTAGATTTATATACTTGCACAGAATATGATGGCAGGCGCATAACGTATTACCGACATAAGACGGCATTGAGAAAGGGCGATGGCGCTAAGATGTCTGTCCTTATACCAGATGAGATACGCCCTATTGTAGAGAAGTATTTAGACCCTACAAAAGAGCGAGTATTTGATTTTTACAAGCGTTATAGTACTCCTGATAATTTTTCCGCCAATGTAAACAAGGGGCTTAAATGCATCTGTGAGCAACTCAAAATAGAGCATAGAGTAACTACATACTATGCTCGTCATTCGTTCGCTACGGTGGCTCGTAATGAGTGCAGGGTGTCAAAAGATGATATTGCTGTATGTTTGACGCATACGTCTGAACATGATATTACGGATAGGTATATCAATGAGAGTTGGGAGACTGTGGACCGTACGCAGAGGGCTGTGCTTGGGGTGGTGGCTTTTGGTGGTGGCTCATTGGCTTGACGGTGGGCAGAGGTATTATAGAGTTTCTCCTAACACTTGCGTTGGCAATGGTGCTTTACGTCTTCTTTTATGCACTTATCATCGGTGGGGTACTTTGGTTATTAATCGGTTAAACAGATAAAGTTATGAGAGCAAGACGAGGAAAAACAGTAGCATAGCAGTGCAGACACTACGAGGTGGAAAACATCTACGACTATATGGTCAGTGTGTATATCAACGGTAATATCACTCCGTTTCGGGAGCTATACCAAGAGTTATGCAC
>JAQUTH010000110.1 GCA_028709885.1 Flavobacteriales bacterium | reverse complement strand
CATCTACCTTATCCGCCAATTTAACATCAAAAGCTAATGTTTTATCATTTACAGAAAGCAAAAGATGTTTTGTTCCTGAACTGTAAAAAAGACTCGTAAACGCATTCACTTTCTCCTGCATATCAGAACTACCATCAGCCACTAAAAAGCACGTGAGCGCAATGCTACGCGCTAAAAATGATACTTTTGCATCTTGGTCTATATAGTATCCATTTTCATCCTCCCACTCCACTTGCAGTCTGGTCTTAGGTTTCAGTCCTGCCAGTATTCCTGACGATGATGACACATACACTCCGTAATCCTTAAATTTTTTTCCGTCTACACTATATTCTATCTCCATTTTTATTTAGATTTATTATTTCCTCTAATATAATCAAAAAAGAAATATTTTCCAAATAAAAAAACTGGCTCGCACAATGTGCGAGCCAGCATATGATATATCTTAACTAAATATTAGTCAGGGTTGTTATCCTTATCAGAGATATTAGGGTTACGTTCTATCTCTGTTGTTTTTGGCAACTGGAAAGTAAAGTCTTTACCAGCAGCAACAATATTTGTTACTGTGTGGTTCTTACTTGAAGCACGGTCAACACCTTTTCCTATACGTTTGTTGTCAAAGAATTCATTTCCTTCACCCCAAAGCTCAATACGTTTTTGAAGAAGTATCTCATCTACAAGAGCTGTACCAGTTTTTGAAGACTTAGTATAAGCTGCATCACGTGTTGAAACCACATTGTAAAGAGTCTGAGCAGCATCGCCAGTAGAGCGAGCCTGAGCCTCAGCTTTTATGTAGTAAGCCTCAGCGGCACGAAGGTAGATTTCATCATTGTTGTATTCAGCAGCATTGAACTTTTTATTAGAAAGAGCAGTAACAGTGATAGTTTGTGTTGTGCTACTAACATAAGTTATTGGGGTAGCTGTTGCGTAGAACAAATCTTTACGCCAGTCTGTTGCTTGGATTTGGTTGTAAAGACGTTCATCTATGATTTTCCAGCCTGAACCTTCACCACCATAAGCACCAGCTACATTGGTAGAAATATGAGATGAGAAAGAATTGTTCTGATTGGTTGTATTCTGAACCCATTTATATCCCCAAATAGTCTCAGGTCCATCTATATCCTGGAAACCATTGTCCATTGCTTGGTCTTTTGACATCAAAGAGAATGCTTTGATAACTTCATCAGCAGCAGTTATAGCAGTAGCATACTGACCCATAGTAAGAGCCAAACGAGCTTGTACCATATAAGCTGCATAGATAGACAATTCTTCTTTTGAAGTAACAGTAAGTCCGCTTTCTTTGAAAAGGGCGATAGCTTCTGTAATGTCAGTCATAACAGTCTGATAAACTGTTTCTGCTTCTCCACGTCCAGCAGCAGGTGCAGATGTAGATGTGTAATAAGGAATACCTGCTTTTTCTTTACCTCCTTGAAGATATGCATCTTGATAAACGCATAGAAGGAAATAATAGTTAAATGCGCGGTAAGTCATTGCCTGAGCCTTAACAAATTTTGCTACGGCTGGGTCTTTGGCTGTTGAAAGGTCTTCTGGAAGGAACTCTATTGTCTGGTTAGCAGTATAGATGTTTCTGTAAAGATTTCCCCAAAGTGCTACTGCACGTGCGTCAGTTTTTCCGCGATAGTTGTTCATCATGTAGTCTGAAAGGAACCAACCACCGTGTCCTGCCAATGGCATAAGCATATCGTTTCCAAGTAAGTCCATGGCAAGCATCATGTTTTTGAAGCCTATACCTGCTGTACCTGAACCCATATTATGCATACGAAGTACACCATTTGATAGGATAGGTTTAGCTATCTTGTCTGCGTCTACCTTTGCCAAATCATCGGTAGGGAAAACGTCAGTAGGGCTCTGGTCTAAGTTAGTAGAACAAGAAGCTACTACTACTGCCGCTATGAGTGATAATATTATTTTTTTCATTTTCTGTACCATTTTAGAAGTTAACATTTAGACCAAAAGTAATAGTACGCATCTGAGCATAAGCAGCAAAAGTACTACCTGCTGAGATACCTGTACGTGGGTCAAATCCTTGACGGGCTGATACAAACCAAAGGTTTTCACCACTTGCATATACACGCAATGAACTCATTAGCAACTTGTTGGTAACAGTCTTAGGAAGAGTGTATCCTATTGTTACGTTTTTCAAATTGAAGTAAGAAGCACTTACGAAGTTTTGTTTGAAATCCTGTCCAGGGTCTGTGTCTGTACCATATGTAAACATAGGCAATGTAGCATCTGTGTTTTCAGGAGTCCATGAGTTATACAAAAGGTCTCTGTTAAGAGTTTTACCACCTAAGAAACCATAGAACATACCATTTAAGTAGTTAGCGTCATTTACCCAACCACCAAATTGGAAGTTAGTAGCTATTGACAAGTCAAAACCTGCATAACGGAATGTAGTGTTGAAACCACCTATGAAATCAGGTAGAGAAGAACCTTGTTCGTATTTAGTCTGCTCATTGTAGTTAGCAGTCTTTTCACGACCTATAACATTACCATCAGCGTCTTTTTTGTCTTTCCAGTATAGTTTGTAACCTGTTTCAGGGTCTATACCAGCACCTTCACCATAGTATATGTTATAGATGTCTTTACCTATTTTCCAAAGGTAAGAACCGTTTACATAACCTACTCCTTCTGCTTGTTCCATCAAGTAATCTGGAAGAGCCAAAAGTTTCATTTTAGAGAATGCACCGTTAAGGTTTACACTCCAAAATAGTTTGTTGCTGTTAAATACATCGTAGTTCAAGTCAAGCTCTATACCTTGGTTGGCAAGTTTACCGTCATTTTCCAAACGTGATGTACGTCCAGTAGAAGCAGCCTGAGCCACTGAGTATATAAGGTCATGAGTAACACGACGATACCAGTCTATACTACCGTGAAATTTGTTCCAGAAACGGAAGTCAACACCAAAGTCCAAAGAAGTAACTGTCTCCCATGTAAGTTCAGGGTTACCTATCTGTGCTTGGCTAACAGCGAACTGACCGTTGTTGTCAGATACATTCCAAAGGTCTGTATAAGGATAGTTAGAAGAATTGACAGCTTGGTTACCTGTTGTACCGTAACTACCACGAACTTTAAGTTCATTTATCCATTGAGCATTTTTGAGCCATTCTTCCTCTGCCATACGCCAAGATGCACCAAATGCGTAGAAAGTACCCCATTTGTTGTATTTGAACTTAGAAGAACCATCCATACGGACAGATGCTTGGAAATAGTATTTGTTATTGTAATTATACTGAGCCTGAGCAAAATATGACTCCATAGATGTACCATTGGTATAACTTGTAGGATTGCCATCAGGAGTGATAAAGTTAGAAAACTCTGCTATACCTGGGATAAGCATATTTATCATAGATGCACTTTGATAAGAGTATTTAGTCCAATAGTACTCATGACCAGCCAATACGTCTACATGGTGGTTACCATATTCATGAGACCATGTAAGTGTTTGGTTAGCATTTAGGACTGTATTTTGAGTTTTCTCTTTTGCCAAGAAACCATTAATATCAGGACGAGCACCTATACCCCACTGGTTATTTTGGAATGTTGTAAGGTTTCCGAATACTTGGTCAAGACTCAATGTAGCTTTGAAAGTAAAGTCAGATAGGAATTTGACTTCTCCATAAGCATTACCTGAAAGGTTATCATATAGGCTCTGGAACTTGTCCAAAGTCATAAATGTCATTGGGTTGTAACCTGCAAAGAATGGACGGTTTTTCTTATAGATAGCTTTATCTGTCTGTCCGCTACCTAAGTCATATATCTTGTTACCGTCATTATCATATTTTATAGTACCGTCTGCATTAAGAGCATACATAGGGTATAAAGGAGCCATGTAGTCAGCATAATAGAATATACTGTTTGATGAAGCCTCGCCACCGTAAGGAGGGTCACTTGTATCACGACGTGAGTATGCAAACGAAGCACCTATTTTCAACCAGTTGTTCACCTGAGAATCCAAAGAGAAACGAGATGAAAAACGTTTGAATGAAGAGTTTACAACATATGATGGGTCAGATAGGTAACCCAAAGACATGAAGTATGCTGTCTTTTCACCACCACCTTTTACAGATACGTTGTAATCCTGACGGAAGTTCTTAGTATATAATTCATTAGCCCAGTTAGATGTGTATAACTGTGTAGCGCCTTCTACTATTTTACCTGTTGTAGGGTCTATCAAATATTCAGCTCCTTCTGGCATTTTGAATGCGTTATATGTAGCAACTGCAAACAAGTTACTTGATGCAAAAGTACCAGCTTGTATTCCGTAATTTCCTGTATTATCAAAATAATAGTTTTTAAGAGCCATCCATGTAAGTTCATAGTATTCAGCTGCATCTGTTATTTTGTCGTACTGAGGAAGAGCTTTTTCGTTCCAACCCAAACGAGCTTGGAAAGATATCTGAGCTTTTTCGTTTTTCTTACCTTTTTTAGTGGTAACAGCTACTATACCGTTAGCTGCACGCGCACCATACAAAGATGTAGAAGCTGCGTCTTTAAGCACAGTTACAGATTCTATATCGTCAGGGTTGATAGTAGAAAGAGTTGAAGGATAAGGCACACCATCCAAAAGGATAAGAGCTGTGCTTGATGCGTTCAACGAACCGATACCACGGATACGAATAGTTGCGTCTGTACCAGGCTGTCCTGTACTACTTGTTACCTGCAAACCTGAAACTTGTCCTTCCAGAGCACGTGTAACGGTAGATACCTGACGGTTTTCTATATCCTTAGATGTTACTGTTGTAATAGCACCTGTCAAGTCTTTCTTTTTAGCAGTACCATAAGCAACTATGACTACATCGTCAAGAACAGAAGCATCCTCTTCCAAAGTAATAGAAAGAGATACCTTGTCTGCCAGTACCACTGTTTGTTGTTTGTAACCCACGAATGAGATTTCCAGTTTCTGACCTTTCTCAGCCGCAATTGTAAAATTACCATCAAAGTCAGCAGATGTACCTTTTGCAGTACCCGCTACTTTAACGTTAACACCCGGAAGAGGTTGTCCATCTGGAGAAACAACTGTTCCGGTGTAAGTCTTCACCTGTGCTGAGGCGAAAACTGACGCGAAAAGTACTAACGCTACGGTTAGCAATTGTTTTAAATTTCCTTTCATCTTATAAACCATTTTATTATTGGATAGGCAAAAATACTAAAAATTCGTTAAATAAAAAGTTTTTCATTAATACCTTTGCGCAAAAAGGGACTTTTTATGCTCATTTTTCCTATCAAAAGGGGGGAAATTAGTAATTTTTTATTATTAAAAAGCCATTTTAAACTTCATATTATCACCTAAAATGGTTTTTTAGGCTCATTACATATCAATTCTATAAATTTACCCATATCACAAATTTTAACACTACAAATTGATTTATTCGTTTCTTTTTTCACATAAAAAAAGCATTTTTTTCTCAGACACCCCTGTTTTTTCACCTCTGTATCTTTTAAAAACAAAAAAAGCGAACCTAAGCCCGCTTTTTTCAGATAAAAAACAATATTTATTTTTTCTTGTCATCTAAATCCTTTAACATTTTATCTATTTCCTCCTTTAACAATTCCTTAGTACAAAAGAACCAATCATGACATTTAACACCATCAGGAGTATTATTAACACGTTCCTCGGCTGCTTTGGTGGTAGGTTCCACAGGCACCATAACATCATCTCCTGGGTTCCAGTCCGCAGGAGTGGACACTCCAAACCTATCGGCAGTCTGCAATGCGGTAAGCACACGAAGCACCTCAGCAATGCTCCTACCAACATTCATCGGATAATAAATCATAGCGCGCACCACACCTTTAGGATCTATAAAGAAAAGAGCTCGTACAGCTTTACTATTGCTCTGAGCGGGCTGAATCATACCATATTTTTTGGCAACAGACATAGTTGTATCATCTATAACAGGAAAAGTAATATCCATAGCCTTCATCTTAGCCCATTCAAGATTTTGTTTTATGGTCCGTATCCACGCTATATGACTGTAAAGTCCATCTACTGAAAGAGCCAAAAGTTTTGTATTTAGAGCTTCAAATTCTGGTGTGAGCCGAGCAAAACGCATAAACTCAGTAGTACATACTGGTGTAAAATCCGAAGGGTGGCTAAAAAATATCACCCAATGCCCACGATAATCATCAGGGAAGGTCAATTTCCCTTGCGTTGTTACCGCCGTAAAAGAAGGAGCTGGCATTCCTAACTGTGGTAAAGATGAACAATCGCATTTTTCATCTGCCATATTGTTGATGTGTTGAGTTTGTTTTTCGTCCA
>JAQUTH010000109.1 GCA_028709885.1 Flavobacteriales bacterium | reverse complement strand
AATGACATCTATGGCACGTGCATGGTCTGCTACGTACAGCCAATCACGCACATTTTCCCCTTTTCCGTATACAGGAAGAGGTTTGTTGTGGCGTATGTTATTTAGAAAAAGAGGAATGAGTTTCTCTGGAAATTGGTTAGGACCGTAGTTGTTACTGCAATTTGAAATAACAGTCTCCATGCCGTAAGTGTTGCCAAAGGCACGGACAAAATGGTCGCTGGATGCTTTGGAAGCACTGTATGGGGACTTAGGGTCATAACGTGTACTCTCTTTGAAAAAGTCCTTAGGGTCATGCAGAGAACCATACACCTCGTCTGTGGATATGTGATAAAAGCGTTTTCCTGAAAAATCTCCATCCCAAGCTAATTTTGCTGCTTGAAGAAGGTTAAGAGTCCCCATAACATTAGTCCTTGCAAAAGCAAAAGGGTCTTTTATGCTTCTATCTACGTGGCTTTCAGCGGCTAAGTGAATAACGCCCTCTATTTTATACTTAGAAAAAACCTCCTGCATTTTTTCAAAATCACAGATGTCTGCCTTTATAAAATGATAGTTTGGCAGGTTTTCTACATCTTTTAGGTTTTCAAGATTGCCCGCGTAAGTGAGCGCGTCAAGGTTATATATCTCGTACTGAGGGTATTTGGTGCAGAAAAGACGCACCACATGGCTTCCTATAAAGCCCGCCCCACCTGTTATAAGTATGTTTTTCATCTTCTTGCATTTATCTATTTCCAATTTTCATTCCAGTTTATCTGTACCAATGTAGGTTGCTTTTGGTCTTTTTCTGAAAGTAAAAGTTCTTCTTTTTTCATGCCCAAAGAGTCTAACTGCCAGTCTATGCCTATATGAGGGTCGCACCACAGAACGCCACCGTCCCCTTCGGGGCAATAATAATCGGTACATTTATACACAAATTCTGTATCGTTTTCCAGTGTCAAAAATCCATGTGCAAAACGCTCTGGCACATAAAACTGACGTTTGTTCTCAGCAGAAAGGACTACGCTTTCCCACTGTCCAAAAGTAGGACTCTCAGGACGAAGGTCTACCGCAACGTCCAGTACCGCTCCATTTACCACGCGTATGAGTTTGCCCTGAGTGTGTGTGCACTGAAAATGTAGTCCACGCAGTACTCCACGGCGAGATTTGCTGTGGTTATCCTGTACAAATTCTGTTTTTATTCCTAATCCTTCAAAATCTTTTTTGCTGTATGTCTCCATGAAAAAACCGCGTGCATCGCCGTGTACGGTAGGTTCTATCACCACAAGACCCTCTATCTTAGTGTCTATTTTCTTAAAACTACCCATTTATTTTTCTTTTATACATTTGAGAAGGTATTGTCCGTATTGGTTTTTGAGCATCGGTTGTGCCAGTGCTTTTAATTTTTCGGCTGTTATCCACCCTTTGGAGTAGGCTATGGCTTCCAGACAAGCTACTTTCAATCCTTGGCGTTTTTCTATCACTTCTACAAAGGTACTTGCCTCAGAAAGAGAGTCATGAGTGCCTGTGTCCAACCAAGCAAAACCTCGCCCTAAGAGTTGTACTTTCAGCTCTCCACTGTGCAAAAATGCTTCATTTACCGATGTTATTTCATATTCGCCACGTGCCGATGGTTTTACTTTGGTGGCGACATCCACTACTTTGTTGGGGTAGAAATAAAGTCCTACTACTGCGTAATTGCTCTTTGGCGTTTTTGGTTTTTCTTCTATGGATAGTGCGTTCCAGTTTTGGTCAAATTCTACCACTCCGTAGCGTTCAGGGTCGCTCACGTGGTATCCAAAGACTGTTGCTTTGCCTTTTGTGGCGTTTTCTACTGCGTCGGCTAACATTCGTGAAAAACTTTGCCCGTAGAATATGTTATCTCCTAAAACCAGACATACGGTGTCATTTCCTACAAATTCTCGTCCTATGGTAAATGCTTGCGCAAGTCCGTCTGGCGATGGTTGTTCTGCATAAGTGAGTTTTATTCCGTAATCACTCCCGTTGCCAAGTAGGCGTTTGAATCCTGGTAGGTCATAGGGAGTGGATATGACGAGTATTTCCTTTATTCCTGAGAGCATTAGTACTGACAAAGGGTAATATATCATCGGTTTGTCATATATGGGAAGGAGCTGTTTGCTCACTCCTTTGGTGATAGGGTACAGACGTGTGCCACTGCCGCCAGCTAATATTATGCCTTTCATTGTTCTATCCTTTTGTAGGTACTAATGTAGTGATTATTTCTAACATTTTAGCAGCTAATTTTTTCCTATCAAAATCCAATGCCAATTTTTCACATCCTATCTGACATTCTGCATAAAAAGCCGTGTCGTCAAGGAGTTGTTTTTGTTTATTTAAAAAATCTTCTTCATTTTCAGGTTCAAAGCATACACCCGCATGGTATTTTTCTATTATTCCTTTTGCTTCACCCTCTACACCCATTAACATAGGTATTCCCATAGCAGCACTTTCAAATATCTTGGAAGGTATTACAGTGGTGAAAAGGTCTGATTTTTTAAGATTTATAAGTGCTATATCCATTATGGACAAGTATTCTTTGACTTGTTCTTTTGGTACAGAAGGAAGCATAGTTACATTTGTTAAGTGTAATTCATCTTTTATTTTCAAAAGATTTTCTTTCTCAGCACCATCCCCTATGAATAGGTAATGAATGTTATTATTGTTTTGATGTGAGGCACATTTTAATATAAAATCAAGTTTATGTGCCATACCGTGAGTACCAATGTAACCTATTATATTTTTCCCCTCTAATCCCAAATCATTTTTTAGTTTCATATTTTTTGGTTGTCTTTGGTATAGCTCCATATTGGCACCGTTTTTAACTACACTTATCTTTTCTGCTGATATGCCTTTCTCTATGAGTTTTTTTTGGAAAGAGTCTGTTACAACAACTATATGTGAGGCAGAATTATAACACCATTTTTCCTCTTTTTCAAAGTAACGGATGATGATATTGTCATTCATAGCTCCGACAGTTTTTATGGATTCAGGCCAAAGGTCTCTTACTTCCATTATCCAAGGTTTGTTTTTGAAAAAAGATAAAGTTCTACCCGATAGAGCAGTGAAAAATTGCGGAGAAGTGGCTATGATTACATCACAATTTTGAAACAATCCAGCTATAAAGGAAGATGTCGAGAAACTAATAAAGTCCAATGTCCTTTTCACAAAACCTTTATTGGCGGTTATATAACTCCAAACACGTATTACTTTTATCCCGTTTATTTCTTCTTTTTTGTATAGTGAATTTTTATATCCTTCAAATACTTTGCCTTTTGGAAAGTTTGGAAAACAAGTAATGACGGTTACTTCATATCCTTGCTTCACCCATTGACAGCAATGCTCGTAAGTGCGAGTAGCTGGAGCATTTACCTCAGGAGGGAAATTATCTGTCAAAAAAAGGATTCTTTTTCTCATCTTATGATGTTTTATCTACCGAATATTTTAATTTATTGTTGAAATACAAGACAATTTTGTAAGTCTTGACAAAAGAATTGTATTGCTTAGATATTTCGCATTCTTTGACCTCTATGGCAGTACAACCACTTGTTTTTATCACAGCCACATCTGTGATTATTTCTTTTTCCGACAAAGAGATAATCTTCACACTCGGGTCTAATATGATGATACTTTGAGCTTGATATTTTTTTCCTAAAACATTATCCTCTGCCATGAAAGCATCTTTAAGAGTAAAACGGCGACAGATATTTACTTTGTACTTGTTAAAATATCCGTTGTGTATGGCGCATATAGTATTTGGCTTCTCATCTGTGATAATAACTTCTGCTCTTTTGCCTATACGAAATCCTCCCCAAACATCGCTTGTATTTTCATCATTTATCACCACTGTGTTATGAGCGTAAGTTCCTCTTTCGTATTGTCTTCTGGTATTTTTTTCATAAGTAGAAATACCAGTATCAACTATAAAAGGATTGCCGTTTATTCGTAGTTCATAATTAAAAGTATCTGCGTGTGAATGCCCACATTGATAAGACGCTGTAATGTTACCTACATCCACTATTGCTTCAAAGAAGTTGTTTTTGTATTTTCGGTAACCACATTCGCACATAGGAATGGTTTTCCACGTTATGTCCAGTTTTTTTGCATAAGAAAAAATATCATTCACATTTGGAGCAATAAAATAAGCCGAGTCATTGAGTAATGGAATGCTTCCATCTTGCCATGTTATGCTATCCAAATGTCCTAACATTTTGGCTGCATAAGATTTTAGTGTTTCAGTAAACGATTTTTGAGCGCCAAAAATAATATTTTGTCCTATGTTTATGCAGTCCAATAGTCTATCCAACAAAATGCAGTGATACATAGGAGATTGCTCATAATGAGCCCCATCTGGCAATATTTGTTCACAGAGTTCTTTTTTCAAAAGATAAGATGAAGCTCGGTACATTTTTTCATCTGAAAAATAAACAGATGCTATAAATAGCGAAAAAGCATCCTCTAATAGGTGGTTCCCCAAAAGATGATACTCTAATTTATTTTTTAATATAAGGTATTGAGCGTATAGGCTTGAATTATATCTGCTTTTTTCCTCTTCTGATAGCTCGTTTTTATGAATAGAAAGAAATTTTATCCAATTGATGCCTCGCAGAGCAATAGGATATGGGTCTGTTCCTATTTTATTTTCAGAAAATTCGTTTATAAACTTATCTATCCAATATTTTCCTTCCTCAAAAGACATGTCTTCTTGAAGTAGATAATCCATATAATTGAGATTGTAAACCCAAAGCATACCTTTTTTGGTATCATTCCAACTATTAAAAGAATCTTTAACATTTAAAAAAGAAAAATATTTGTCATGTTCAAAGTAGCACTTTTGTTTTGGAATAAAGGCATTGAACACCTCTAATCCTCCATTTTTGTGTATGGACAAAGGGTATTCATGAGATGTAAAACCATACCACCTACTACGGATACGATACCATAGTTGATATCGTATCTGAGTAAATTTAAGATGTTTAATGGTATAAAAATACTTTTCTATTTTATCAAATCTACTTGACATCTATCCATTTGCCTTCTTTTAGACTTTCTATACAAGCGAATGAAGCCTTTGTCGTATTTACTATGCTGTCAAAGGTGATAAGTGGTTCTCCACCGTTTTTTGCACGCTTTGTAAGCAGGGAGAATTGTTCGTTATGTCCTTTGTCCATACCTTTGCTCATTTTGGAAAAATTCTTAAATCCATAGCCTTTCAAACTTCTCCAATTATCCATGATTAATACTTTTTCCTGAGAGAAAACCTCCACTCTTTCTTTCTGATAAGATTTAGAGCCGTTGGCAAAATAGTTTATCACAGCGTTGCTTCCATTGGCATATTTGAGCAGAATAGATACGTTATCTGTGTTTTCCTGAGGGTTTTCACCCAGTGCATTCATACATACAGATATTACTTTACTGCCAGCTATAAATGAGCATAAGTCTATAAAATGGCAAGCTTCTCCTATTATTCGACCTCCGCCTATTTCCATGTCCTGAACCCACATATCAGCCGGTATAAATCCTGCATTCATAGTGGCTATAATGTTTTTAGGCCCATCGCCCAAGAGTGTTTTCATCTTTTGAGCAAATGGAGAAAAACGTCTGTTAAAACCTACTGTAACAGTGGTGTCTTGATGAGTATGGTGCTTTTCTATTATCTGTTCTATTTCATCTGCATTAAGGCAAAGAGGTTTTTCAACAAAGACATTTTTCCCAGCGTCAATACATTCCATAACCATTCTTGCATGCATATTGTGTCTGGTGGTTATAAGAACTGTATTTACATCTTTGTCGTTAAGTATTTCATTGTAATCAGATGTGGCATATTGAGCATTTGCTTTTTTTGCCATTATTTTAGCGTTGAGACCTTGCGCACTGGCTATGTATTTTATTTCTGCACCTGCTTTTTTCAAAGATGGTATTACTGTGGATGATGTGAAATTTCCCGCCCCTATTATACCCAATTTACCATTTGATGGTGAAAATTGGTTTTGTGATACTTCTACCACAGTATTAGTTTTGCTATCTGGCGAGAAACATAATATGGATGCTACTGAGCCTTTTTTACGCATATCGCCATATATTTCCAGATAATCATCTAACGGTACTTTTTCAGTAATTAGGGTATCTACATTCAAAGACCCATTAGATATGGCATAAAGTATGGTTTCAAAATTGCGTATTTCTGTCCATCTGACATAAGAAAGAGGGTAGTCATGCCCTTTGTTCTCATACTCCTCGTCATAACGTCCAGGGCCGTATGAACATGATACTTGGAAAGAGAGTTCTTTTTTGTAGAAATCATCTCGGCGCA
>JAQUTH010000108.1 GCA_028709885.1 Flavobacteriales bacterium | reverse complement strand
GGACTCATATGAACGTCGTGGCGTTCTCAACGTCGTTGTTACTGTCAAGAAAGGCGTAAAAA
Source organism: Flavobacteriales bacterium (assembly GCA_028709885.1). Lineage (GTDB taxonomy): Bacteria > Bacteroidota > Bacteroidia > Flavobacteriales > UBA1820 > Merdimorpha. The sequence goes on along the minus strand of JAQUTH010000108.1, from coordinate 6,415 downwards.
TGAGTTTCACATCCACACACCTTGACCTGCCAACTCAGGAAATACGAGAAGCGCAAGTGCTGGCTCTTACCTCGTGGCTGTCAAAAGATGACATACCGGCCATTCTTTGTGGGGACTTTAACTCCCTACCTACCGACAAAGCTATAGCTGCCGCTAAAAAAGCATGGACTCAAATGTGCAACAACGACCCTACCTACCCTAACACCAAGCCAAAAAAGAAAATAGACTACTTTTTTACCAAAGGCAAAGGGACATGGCGCACCGTTAGCTATGAGCGTATAGCCGAATGTCCACTGTCAGACCACTGCCCTATAATAATAACTCTTGAATACACAGAATAATAACCATAAAACATAAAGAACATGAAATTTTTTGTAGATACTGCAAATCTTGAACAAATAGCCGAAGCCGCATCACTTGGCATCTTGGACGGTGTTACCACTAACCCTTCTCTTATGGCAAAAGAAGGCATTACCGGCACAGAAAACATACTGGAACACTATAAAAAAATATGCGCCTTGGTACCCGGTGGTGCCATAAGTGCCGAAGTGCTTTCCACAGACTACAACGGAATGATAGAAGAAGGTAAAAAACTCGCTGCCCTAAACCCCCAGATAGTAGTAAAAGTACCTATCATTCTGGACGGACTACGCGCCATAAAGACTTTTTCAGACATGGGAATAAAAACCAACTGCACACTGGTATTCTCTGCCGCACAAGCTCTTTTGGCAGCCAAAGCAGGCGCTACATACGTTTCTCCATTTTTGGGCCGAATAGATGACATGGACGGCGATGGACTGGACTTAGTGCGCCAGATACGTCAGATATATGACAATTACCGTATAGAAACACAGATATTGGGAGCCAGCATACGCAACGTAAACCACATCACAGGATGCGCTCTTTTAGGTGCTGACGTAGTTACTGCGCCTCTTTCTGCTATAAAAGCAATGCTAAACCACCCTCTTACAGACAGCGGTTTGAAAAAATTTATAGAGGATTCTAAAAAAATGCAATAACCAAATGATAAAAAAATTACTTTTTTTAGCAGTTGCCATTTTAACAACTGCTGTTTTTCTTTCGGCACAGAGTGCCAAAGAATACGTTACCGTCATAGCCGAGCCTGACCATTCGGATTGGGTGTACTCGGTAGGAGAAAATGCCTCTTTCACCCTTTACGCAGTGAAGGAAAATGCCCGTATGGAGGGTGTTGTGATAGATTATGAGTACGGTCCTGAAAAACTATCACCAGTGTTCAAAGGCTCTGTTACCACTGGCAAGGACGGTTTTGCAAAGATAAAAGTACCAGGAGCTAAAAAACCGGGGTTTATAACCGTCAGAGTATCTACCGTATGGAAAGACAAGAAATACACAGGCATGACCAACATAGGTTTTGACCCATACAAGATACAGCCTACCACTTCTCTTCCCGATGATTTTACATCCTTTTGGGACTCTGCAAAAGAAAAAGCTGCGCAAGTACCTATGCTCACCCGCATAACGTACAGCCCAGAGAAGAGCAATGACCGCGTGGATGTTTATTTTGTGCGGATACAGTCTTACAGGGTTGGTAATTACGTGTATGGGGTTCTTTCAGTGCCAAAAACAGAAGGCAAAAAGCCAGCCGTTCTGCGTTTGCCAGGTGCTGCGGTACGTTCTTTTTCTGGTCCTAATTCATTGGCATACGATGGCTTTGTTGTGTTGGAAATAGGCGTTCACGGCATCCCTGTTGACCAAGACCCTGAAATTTATTCTGCATTGGAAAGAGGACAATTAGCTGGTTACGCTGCCATGGGACTGGAAAACAGAGATAGCTTTTACTACAAAAAAGTGTATTTGGGATGCGTTAGAGCAATAGATTATCTGTGCTCTCGTGATGATGTGGATACAGACAAAATAGCTGTGTATGGTGGTAGTCAGGGCGGTATGCTGTCCATTGTTACCGCTTCACTGGATAAAAGAGTAAAAGCTATGGTATGCCACTACCCTGCTTTTTGCGATGTTACTGGTTATTACTACGGACGTAGCGGTGGTTGGCCTCATCTTTTCTTGAACAAAAACGAGAACAATATACAGGCTAAAATAAACACTTCTAAGTATTACGATACGGTTAATTTCGCTCGTTTTATCAGTATTCCTGGGTATTACGCATGGGGTTTCAACGATATAGTGTGCTGCCCTTCATCTACATTTTCGGCATACAACGTTATAAAAGCTCCTAAGCGTTTGGAGTTAGCCTTGGATGCTGGGCACTGGTTGTATCCTTGGCATACTCAGCAAGGGATAGATTGGTTAAAAAATCAATTTGAGATGAAATAAAATAAATTTTATGGCACCAAAAAAGCCCCGCACATAGTGCGGGGCTTTTTCATTTTATATGCGTAGATACTAATAATCAAATTCTTCGCCTCGTGCTTTGGCTGCTGCTTTGGCGTCAAGGTCTTCTTTACATTTCAATAGAGCATTGATAAGGTCTAAGTCCGACGCTTTGAGCGCCCATTTAGGGTCTTGGCGGCAGTAGATGAGTAGCTGGTCTATTTCTTCCTGAGAGAGGTTGAGCATTTTCTTTAAGAAGTCTCTGTCATATCGGTCTGCAAGCATTTTAGATACTTCATTTTCATCTTTCATCTTTTTTAGTTTCTTGTCTGCCGAGAAAAATCCAGATATAAATTCCACTGGGTTCAATGGTGTTGGCTTGGTAGCGCGTTCATCTATTTGATTGGATTTTTTGACATTGTACATGGTTATGACCTTATTTTCAAATGCTGGGTCAAGAGTTTTTATATCTACTTCCAATATTCCAGAGAGGTGATGTGCGCGGATGTCCACTTCGGCGAGTTCTGAATTGTCCTGTGTTACGTAAAAAGATGTGTATTCTCTTTTGAACATATTGAGTGAAACTACCACGTTGAGACTTTTGTACCCTACGAATGATATGTAGAGCGAGTCATTCTGCACTGCTGATATACTGAAAAAACCGTTTTCATCGGTGGTGGCTCCATGGAGAGTTGCCATGTTGATAATGTGGGCGTTTTCCATAGGTTTTTTGGTGTATAAATCAACCACACGTCCTCTTACTGTTTGTACGCGTTGTTGTGCTGAGGATGAAAAAGAACAGGTAAACAGTAGCATGAGTGCCAAAACGGTAGTTTTTATAGATATGTTCATCACTTATTTAGATGTTATGTATTTATTATGTTTTCTATTGATGTTACAAAGTACGTTTAATTTTTACATATTTCCACAACTTAAACGCAATTTTTAAGAAGAAATTATGAGCTTTATGAAAATATAAACCTTCGCTGGTGAAAACATAACGTTTTAAAGCCTTTTTTCGGGTGAAAATCCTTAACTTTGTATCACTTTTTTGAAGGAAAAAATATAAACATACATATAGAAATGAACAAAGCTGTATTTGTAGCCACATCGCACGCACGCAGTGGCAAGACCTCCATATCGTTAGGACTTATGAATATCCTAACTGGTATGACTAAAAAAGTAGGTTACTTTCGCCCCGTCATTTCAGACCCCATAGCAGGAGCTCCGGACGAACACATTGAAACATTCCTTTCACATTTTAACATAGACATGGCATATGATGATGCTTTCGTTTATACTCGTTCACAGGTAGAAAGACTGATAAATCAAGGCAAATCTGACCTTGTAATAAGTCGCATTATTAGCCATTACAAGGCTCTGGAAGAAAAATTTGACTTCATTTTGGTAGATGGTTCAGATTTTTACCCCGAAGGTTCAATAGTAGAATTTGAGATAAATCTTGAAATAGCGCATAATTTAGGTATTCCTGCCGTTTTGGTGGAAGCCCAAAACGACCTTAGCGAGGAAGACATCATTTCCAACCTCACTATCATCTACAAGGCTTTCCGTGAAAAAGACGTGGAAGTTATAGCCGTAGTAGCTAACAAAACAACGGACGCTGCCAAGAAAATTCGTGAAGACCTTTCCATAGCCATAGAAGATACTAATGTTCTAACAGCTGCCATCCCTTCCAATAAACGTCTTGACTGCCCTACCGTAGATGAGATACGCCGCGCTACTGGTGCTCGCGTTCTTATGGGTGAAGATTATTTGGGAAATATAGTAGAACACACTTCTGTAGGTGCTATGCAACCTAACAATTTTCTCAAAGACCTTCAAAACAATTCTCTGGTAGTAGTACCGGGAGACCGTAGCGATATTTTGATGGCTGCCACTCTTGCCAATAACGCGCGTCTTTATTCCAACATTTCAGGTATCATCCTTTCTGCTGGTCTTTTGCCAGACAAAAACATCATCCGTCTTTTTGAGGGCAATGCCATAACCATGCCTATCCTTTCGGTACAAGAAAATACTTTTGACACAGCCGTAGCCATTTCAAAAGTAAATGCTCGTATTTATCCAAATAGCATAGACAAGATAGAGACCATGATTCGCTCTTTCCAAGAGGCAATAGATACCGAGGCTTTGGAGAAAAAAATCATCACTTTCCAGACAGAAGGCATGACTCCTAAGATGTTTTTATACAACCTTTACAAAAAAGCCAAAGTTCAACGCAAACACATAATCCTACCAGAGGGTAGCGATGAGAGAATAGTAGCCGCCGCATCACGTCTTTTGAACATGGATATAGTGGATATGACTATCCTTGGTACTGAGGAAATGGTAAAAGACGCTGCCATGCGCGCTGGTGTAGAGATAGACCTATCCAAAATACGCGTTATAGACCCTGTAAACAGCGAATACTTTGAGGATTTTGTAAAAACAATGTACGAACTTCGCAAAGCCAAAGGTCTTACCGAAGAAGCAGCAAGAGATGTGATGAGCGACGTTTCGTACTTTGGTACTATGATGATATACAAAGGATTGGCAGACGGTATGGTATCAGGAGCTGCTCACACTACACAGCATACCATACTCCCTTCTTTCCAGATAATAAAGACAAAACCTGGTGTTAGCACCGTATCTTCGGTATTCTTCATGTGTCTGCCAGACCGTGTATCTATATTTGGCGACTGCGCCGTTAACCCTAACCCTAATGCTCAGCAGTTAGCTGAGATAGCTCTTTCCTCTGCCGAGACAGCTCTTTCTTTTGGTATAGAACCAAAAGTAGCCCTTTTGTCATACTCATCTGGTACTTCGGGAAAAGGACAAGACGTGGACGTAGTGCGTGAGGCAACAGCCATAGCACGTGAAAAACGCCCAGACCTTAAAATAGAGGGTCCTATCCAGTACGATGCTGCTGTGGATATGAAGGTAGGACGTAGCAAAATGCCAAACTCAGAAGTGGCAGGACAGGCTTCGGTGCTTATTTTCCCAGACCTTAACACTGGTAACAACACTTACAAGGCTGTTCAACGTGAAACAGGAGCATTGGCAATAGGTCCTATGCTACAAGGTCTTAACAAACCAGTAAACGACCTTTCACGTGGTTGCACTGTGGATGACATTCTAAACACTATCATCATCACAGCCATACAAGCACAGAATAAATAAGAAAAACATAGTAAAAGTGAAAATATTAGTTCTTAATTCAGGAAGTTCATCTATCAAATACCAACTGATAGACATGGACACTAAAAAACCCGTTTCCAGCGGACTGGTAGAACGCATAGGGCTACCAGAGGGCGTCATCACACATAAATATCTTCGTGGTGATAAAATGGAAAAGCACATAGAAACTTTTGAAATACCAAATCATACAGTAGGACTTCGCCGTGTGGCAGAACTCCTTACCGATGCTTCTGTTGGCGTTATCAAAGACCCTTCTGAAATAAAAGCCATAGGACATCGCATGGTTCACGGAGGCGAATACATCACCGATACCTGCGTTATAACCAAAGATGTGGAAGACAAGATAAAAGAGCTATACCCACTTGCACCACTTCATAACCCACCAGCCTATCAAGGTTTTGTGGTAGCAAAAGAGATATTCCCATTGGCAAAACACATTGCAGTATTTGACACCGCATTTCACCAGACAATGCCGCCAGAGGCATATCGTTACGCATTACCAGAGGAGCTGTACACCAAACACGGTATCCGCAAATACGGATTTCACGGCACCAGCCACAAATATGTCTCGTCAAAAGCAATAGAGCTTTTGGGTAAAAAAGAGTCAAAAATAATAACCATTCATTTGGGAAATGGATGTTCTATGGCTGCTGTCAAAGACGGCAAATGTATGGACACATCTATGGGATTGGGCCCTCTTAGCGGTCTTATAATGGGAACAAGAAGTGGCGATGTTGACCCTTCGGTAGTATTTTTCATGGTTCAACAGTTGGGTTACAGCATAGATGACGTTGCCCGAATACTAAACAAAGAATCAGGACTTAAAGCCTTGTGCGGTTCTTCGGATATGAGAGATGTAGATGCCGGTATGCGTATGGGTAAAAAAGACGCTATTTTTGCCTAT